>CBFGWW010000155.1:0-7872 GCA_965652625.1 uncultured Agromyces sp. | reverse complement strand
ACCTCCCGCTCCCAAAGCGGGCGCTCTAGCCAAGCTGAGCTACGCCCCGAGTCGCTGACTCAACTCGTCGATTCACCCGCGCGGGCATGCCGAAGCACGCGTCAGGCGGATGGACCCCCGAAAGTCTACTGCACGGCGATCGGAGCGCGTGTCGCGGCCGTCAGCCGGAGCGTGACCCCCGAACGTCTACTGCACGGGGATCCGAGCGCGTGTCGCGGGAGGGCTCGGTGCGACACGCCGTGGTGCACCCCGTGACCCCCGAACGGGCGCTGTGGATGATCGCTCGCCGAGCGGATGCCGCGTGGCAGAGTGTGCGCATGACCGACCGACCGTCGAGCGTCGAAGCTCGGGGCATCCGCCGCTGGCCCGCCGATCCCGCCTGGCTCGTGGACACGACGCGGTGCCCTGCGTGCTTCAGCCCGCTCGCGTCGACACGCTGCGACGTGTGCGGCCTCGATGTGGCCGTGCCCGCCGCCGCGGAACTGTTCCGGCTCTCGACCGCGCTCTCCGAAGGCGAGCGGGAACGGCGGTCGTTCATCGATCGCATGCGGTCGGATCAGGCCGCGCGCGAGGCGGCCGCGGCGGTGCCCGATGCCGCATCGCCCACCACGATCCCCGTGCCGCCACCCCTCCCCGACCCGGGCGTCGCCGTCCGAACCGTGCCGCCGCCGCTTCCCGATGCCGGCGTCGCGCCGCAGGTCGTCCCGCCCCCGCTCCCGCCACAGGACGTCGGAGCGGCGATCGCCTCGCCCGAACCGGCGACGCCGGCTCGGCGCCGCTCCGGCGTGCAGGTGCTCCTCCTCACGCTCGGCGTCGTGCTCATCTCGGTCGCAGCGATCGTGTTCCTCTTCGTCGCCTACCTCGTGGCGAACCTCGAGGTGCGCTCCGTGATCATCGCCGCGGCGAGCATCCTCGTGCTCGGCGTGGCGTGGCTGCTGCGGGCGCGGGGCCTGCCGGGCACGGCCGAGGGGGTCGCGTCCGTGGCGGTCGTCCTGCTGCTGCTCGACGTGTGGATCGTGCGCGCGAACGCGCTCTTCGGCTCCGACGCGCTCGAGGCGTCCGCGTACACCGGCCTCGCACTCGCCGTGGTCACCGCGCTGCTCGCCGGCACCCGCAGCGTGAGCCGGATTCGCGTCCCGGGCTTCGCCGCCGCTGCGCTGGCCCCGGTGTCCGCCTTCCTGCTCGCGTTCTCCCTCGATTCCGATTCGGGGGCCGGGCCTTGGCTCGGAGGCCTCGCCGTGGTCGTGGTCGGCGCCGTCGCCGTCTGGCTCCTCCCACGCTCGCCCGAGCGGATCATCCTGTGCTCGGCGGGTCTCGCCGGTGCCGCCATCGCCCTCGCGAGCGCGGCCTGGGCGTTGCCCGAGCTCGCCTGGGGCCAGACCTGGGCGTTCCTCGCGGTCGGCGGCGGCGCCACGCTCCTCGTGATCGCGACGCTGGCAGCGCGGGTGCCGACCGCGCGGGCCTGGGGCGTCGTGGCAGCCGTCGGCGCCGGGGCGGCCATGGCGCTCGCGCCGGCGGTCGGCATCGCCGCGGAACTCGACGAAGGCGTGTCGACGTGGCTCGCGCCGGCCGCAGCCGGCGCCGTCGCCGCGGTCTTCGCCGCCGTCACTCGAGGCCCGGCGATCGTCCGCCGCCCCGCACTGGCCGCCATGATCGCCGCGGCCTCCGTCGCCGCGATCGCCTCCATCCAGGGCCTGTTCCTGATCAGCGCGACGATCTTCGAGCGGCTCCTTTCGAGCGACCCGCCGTGGCAGGTCGACCATGGCTCCCTGGTCCGCTGGACGTCGGAGACCAGCCTCGACGCCGCGACGATCCTCGTGCCGTTCGTGATCGCCGCCGGCTCCCTCGTGCTCCTCCTCCTCACGGGGGTCGCACGGAAGCTCCTCGCCATCCCGGTCGCCGCGGCCCTCGTCGGCGGGGTCATCGGCGGGGCGATGGCCCCGGGCGCAGCCCTGCCGGTCGCGATCCTCGTCGCGGTCGGCGCCGTCGCGCTGGGATTCGCTGCGCTCCGCGACCGCCTCACGGCGCCGGGGCTGCTCGCGGTCCTCGCGATCCTCGGCATGGGCGCCGTCGCGTTCGCGTGGTGGATCGGCTGGTCGAACGAGGACGTGTGGCCGTGGGCGACCGCGGTCGTCCTGGCCACGATCATCGCGGGTCGCGTGCTGGCATCCCGGGTCTGGGCCGAGCTCGCGGCGCAGGTCATTGGCGCGGCCCACCTCGTGCTCGCGGTGGTGATCGTCGCCGTCACCTCGTTCGCGATCCCGTCGTGGCTCGACGCCTCCGGCGTCGGGGTCGCGGATCCGTGGACCTCGGGCTGGCTCTGGCTCGGCACGGTCGCGGCCGTGCTGCTCGGCGCGTTCGTCTTCGTTCCGCGCCTGGTCACCCGTGATCGCCTCGCCCTGGCGACGCCGGCGCTGGCCGCCGCGGTCGTCGGCGCGTTCGCGGTCGCCCTCCCGGCGGCGCTCGTCGGCGTCGTGATCCTCGGCTGGCTCCCAGCCGCGATCGTCGCCGTCGTGGCGGGCGTCGGTACCCGCCTGGTCGAGGCACGGCTCCTGCGCATCCTCCTCGCCGCGACCGGCCCCGTGATGATCGCCCTCGCACTCGAACGCGTGCTCGCGTCGATCCCCGACGCGCCGCCGTCGGTGCTCGGCGCCGCCGCCGGCGTGCTCGCCGCCGCCGGCCTCGCGCCGCTCGTGCTGCCGACCGACGGTGGCGTACGTCTCGCCTGGCGGGTCTCGGTCGGGGTCTCGGGCGTCGTCACGCTGGCCGCCATCGGTTCGGCGGGCGATCAGGCGTGGCTCCTCCTGCTGGTGCTGGCGCCCGTGCCGATCATCCTCGCCGCACTCGACGGCGACCCGATCGGCGGCACGTCCGACACGCGCCACCTCTCCTGGCTGAGTCTCGCGCTGGCCGTGGCGGCCGTCTGGACCCGGCTCGCCGGCGACGGCGTCGACGACATCGAGGCGTACACGCTGCCGCTCGCGGCCGGGCTCGCGATCGCAGCGGGGCTCGTGACGTGGCGGCGATCGGCGCCACCGACGTCGACGGCGAACGGACGCACCGCGCTGTTCGCATCCGTCGCCGGAGTCGCGGTGCTTCCGAGCGTCGCATCGGCCTCGGGATCCGAGCTCCGGACGCTGGTGCTCATCGCCGCCGGCGCGGTCGTGGCCCTCGCCTCCTCGTTCCTGCCCGAGCTCGCGCGCGGCGTGCCGGTCCGCCTGCTCGGCGTCCTGACCGGCTGGGTCGCGCTCACCGGGGCAGCCCTGGTGCGCGGTTCGGCGGTCGGCAACGGCGCGCCCAGCGACCTCGTCACCGAGTTCTGGCCGCTGCTCGCCCTCGCCGCAGGCATCGCGCTCGCCGTCATCTGGGCTCGCTCCGGCTCGCGGCCCGCCATCATCGGGGAGGTGCTGCTCGCGGCATCCGTCGTCGCCGCCACCGTGCCCACGCTGCTCGCGATCGTCTCGGGCGACCGGCCGACGCTGCGCGCCGCGGTGCTGTTCCCGGCCCTCGCGGCGATGCACGTGGGCGCGGCTGCCACCAGGGCACGGCCGTTCGCCGGCCCGATCCTCGCCTGGAGCACGCTCGGCGTGCTGGTGCTCGGGGGCCTCGCCGCGCTCATCCGCGGCGGCGTCGAGCCGTTCGACCTCGTCACGGCATCGGTCGGCGCGGCGCTCATCGGCGCCGGCGCCGTCCGGATGTCCCGCTCCCCCGAGCTCGGAAGCTGGCCGGCGCTCGGACCCGGACTGGCCGTGCTGCTGGTGCCGCCGCTCCTCGCCGACTTCGTCGACTCCGACCTCTGGCGGCTCATCGCGCTCGGCGTCGTCGCGGCGGCGGCCGTCGTGGTCGGCGCCGTCAGGAGGCTGCAGGCCCCGCTCCTCCTCGGTGGGGGTGTCCTGCTGGTGCACGCGATGGCCCAGCTCTGGCCGTGGATCAGTTCCGCCTACGAGGCGGTGTGGTGGTGGCTGTGGCTCGGCATCGCCGGGGTCATCCTCATCGCGCTCGCCGCGACGTACGAGCGGCAGCTCCGGCTCCTCAAGGGCGTGGTGCGCTCGATCTCCGACCTGCGCTGAGACGACGACGGGCGGTCGGATGGCGCGGGGCATCCGTCAGATGCGCTCGACCCACTGCTCGCGCCACTCGGGCGCCTCGAACGGCAGCGACCAGTAGGCCGTCTCCCTCGCGATCTTGCCGTCGCGGAGCTCGAAGATGAACACGGCCTGGTACTCGGCCTCGTCGCCGTAGTCGAGGGTGGCCTCGACGACCCAGAGGTCGCCCTCGCCGAGGATGCGGCGCGGCGTGATGGTCGGCAGCTTCGGGAAGGCCCGGTAGACGCCCCGCCGGTTGTCACCGCCGACGATGCGCTCGCCGGACTGCGGCCAGTCCATGACGGCGTCCTCGTGGAACACGTCGTCCATGCCGTCGACGTCTCCGGCGTTCAGCGTCGCGATCAGCGCCTCGACCGTCTCTCGTCCGCTCATGCGCGTTCTCCCTCGAACGGATGCCGCGCTCGCGCCTGCCGGGACCGGCCTCGGCCGTGTACTACGATGGTCCGGTGCCCGCGCGCGGGCGCCGCGCGGATGTAGCTCAATGGTAGAGCCTCAGTCTTCCAAACTGATTACGCGGGTTCGATTCCCGTCATCCGCTCCACCTCATCGACCTCGCCTCGCGGGCCTGAGCGTCGCCCGAAGCGCCCCTCCGACGGGGCGCTGCGCGTTTTCGGCGGCCGGGAGTATCTTGTGCCGTGGACGACCCCTTGCGTGCGCCTCGGGAAGGAGACCCTCGTGCGGACCCGAGTGCTCATCACCATCGCCGTCTCGGTGGCAGCCGCGGGCGCGGTGCTGGCCGCCCTGGTGGGTCTGCGCCGGCGTTCCGGCCCGCCCGCGACCTCGACGCCGATCGCGCCGCCCGACGACGCGGCATCCGCACGACACCGCGAGCGGATGCACCCGAAGAAGCCGCAGTCGTCGCTCGCCGAGCGGTGGACCACCGTCGACGGCATCGACGTGTTCTTCCGGGAGTCGCAGAACCCGCCCGACGCACCCGTGATGATGCACGTGCACGGCTTCGGGCTCTCGGGCCGGTACCTCCTGCCGACCGCCGAGCGACTCGGCGACGAGTTCCACACGCTCGTGCCCGACCTGCCGGGGTTCGGTCGCAGCGGGAAGGCGAGGAACGCCCTCGACGTGCCCGACCTCGCCCACGCGGCGGCGCGCTTCCTCGACGAGCGCGGCATCGACAAGGTGACGCTCGTCGGCAACTCCATGGGATGCCCGGTCATCTGCGAGTTCGCATACCACTACCCCGAGCGGCTCGAGCGCGCGATCCTCGTCTCCCCAGCGGGCGGCCTGCACAACCAGCCGCTGGGCCGCGCGGTCGGCCAGCTCAGCCGCGACGGCACGCGCGAGCCGGCACGGATGATCGGTGTGGCGACGCCCGACTACATGCGGTTCGGCGTGCCCAGCACGTTCAAGATGTTCCACGCGCTGACGCAGTACCCGTCGCTCGAACGCCTGCTCGAGCTGCGCATCCCCACCCTCGTGGTCCTCGGCGACCGGGATCCGCTGCTGCCGCCGCCGCACCGGGTCAGGGAGATCGCGGAGCGCACCGACACCCACGTGCTCGTCGTCGGCATCGACGGGGCCGCGCACGCGATCAATTTCAGCCACCCCGGCGAGCTCTCGCACCTGATCAGGCAGTTCATGGCCGACCGCCCCATCACGGACGACCCCGACTCCCCCGGTCACGCCCGCGTGTACGAGGTGCACCGTGGCGTGCACCACCCGCCCGCGACACCCGGCGCGTGAGGCGGCGGATGCCGCGACGCCACGCCGCGGCATCCGTGTCAAAGCCTGGTGAGCCGAGCCTTCCCTTCCTTGAAATACGCGTCACGCTGCGTAGCGTTGAAGGAGACGAACGCACACGGAAGGTGACACGATGACCGACACGAAGACCGCTCCGAAGACCCCCAAGACCGGCACCAACGCCGACGTCGCCGCAGGCGTCGCCCAGTACCTCACCCCGGTCGTGCACGAGCTCGTCGCGCTCGTCGTCAACGGCAAGCAGGCGCACTGGCACGTGCGCGGCGTGAACTTCATCGCCGTGCACGAGCTGCTCGACGACGTCGTGGCGCACGCCCAGGAGTGGGCCGACACCGCGGCGGAGCGCGTCGTGGCCCTCGGCCTCCCGATCGACGGCCGACTCGCGACCGTCGCCGCGAAGAGCGGCGCCGCGAACCCGAAGCTCGGCTTCCAGCCCTACGAGGAGGCGATCGCCGATGTGGTCGCGCAGATCGACCTCGCGACCGAGAAGGTGAACGACGCGATCGAGGGCCTCGCCGAGCTCGACCCGGCCAGCCAGGACGTCGTGATCGAGATCCGCCGCGGCCTCGACAAGGACCGCTGGTTCCTCTTCTCGCACATCGCCGTCGAGTAGGCGCGATGGCGGGCCGACCGGGCCCGGGTGCAGAATGCCGCTATGACGGCGGATGCACCCGGGCCCGTGTCGTCTCCCGGTGACGACGTCGCGCAGCTCACGGATGCGCAGCGCTCGCTGCGCGCGCAGATGCTCGCCACCGAGCACTGGAGCCTCCTCGCGTCACGGTCCACGACGCAGAGCGAGGTGCTCACGCGCATCGCGATCTTCCTCACGCTCGTCTCCGCGGGCCTCGTGACCCTGGGCGTGCTCGGCAACGCGACGGGGTTCAGCGGCTGGTTCGGCGCGGCGGCGCTCGGCATCCTCTTCCTGCTCGTGCTGCTGGGCCTCATCACCCAGCTGCGCGTGTTCAACACGGCCCAGGAGGACCTGGCCTACGTCCTCGCCATGAATCGGCTCCGCGCCGCGTACGTCGACCTCGACCCCGGCATCGCGCCCTACCTCATGATGGGGACGACCGACGACCTGCCCGGGTCGCAGCGGACGTACTACCCCTTCGCGGCCCGCGACCGCTCGCAGGTCTTCGCGAGCTCGATGGTGCTCATCCTCGTGGTGCACGCCGCACTCGCCGGGCTCTTCGTCGGCGCGCTCGTGTACACCTTCTCGTCGTCGGTCGGGTGGTCGATCGGGATCGGCCTCGTGGTCGCCATCGCGTCGTTCGTGGGCTGGATGACGTGGGGCTATCGCGGCTATCGCGCGGTATGGCGGCTCCACGAGCCGCTGCGAGCGAGCTCCGGGCCGTAGCCGCCGGCGACCTGCGGCGTCACCGCTGCATCCAGGCGAGCACGGCGAGCACGCGGCGGTGGTCGGTGCCGGAGTCCTCGAGGCCGAGCTTCTGGAAGATCGACGTGACGTTCTTCTCCACCGCGCCGACGCCGATGAAGAGCTGCTTCGCGATGCCGGCGTTCGTGCGCCCCTCGGCCATGAGCTCGAGGACCTCCCGCTCGCGCGGGGTGAGCGAGGCGAGCGGGTCGCCGCGGCGAGCCAGGAGCTCGCGCACGACCTGCGGGTCGAGCACGGTGCCGCCGGCGCTCACGCGCTCGACGGCGTCCTCGAGCTCCTCGAGCGAAGCGACGCGGTCCTTCAGGAGGTAGCCCATGCCGCCCTCCCCCGACGAGAGCAGCTCGTGGGCGTAGGTGCCCTCGACGTACTGGCTGAGCAGCAGGACGCCGAGCTCGGGCCGCCGCCGTCGCAGCTCGATCGCCGCGCGCACGCCCTCGTCGCGGAACGTCGGCGGCATGCGCACGTCGAGCACCACGAGGTCGGGGGCGTCGCCGTCGAGCGCGGCGAGCAGCGCGTCCGCGTCGCCGTAGGCGCCGACCGTCTCGAAGCCCGCCTCGTCGAACAGGCGCACGAGCCCCTCGCGCAGCAGCACCGAGTCCTCGGCGAGCACGATGCGCAGGGGGCGGCGGGCGGCATCCGTCATGCCTTCACCATATC
>CBFGWW010000154.1:0-7952 GCA_965652625.1 uncultured Agromyces sp. | reverse complement strand
CGTGGGAGGCCGTGTACTTCGACCACGACCTCGAGACCCTCGCCACCCTCGCCGAGCGCGCCGCGGCCGTCGGCGTCGAACGGTTCGTGCTCGACGACGGCTGGTTCCTCGGGCGCCGCGACGACACCGCGGGCCTCGGCGACTGGGAGGTCGACGACACGGTGTGGCCGTCGGGCCTCGGCCCGCTCATCGAGCGCGTTCGTGGGCTCGGCATGGAGTTCGGCCTCTGGGTCGAGCCCGAGATGGTGAACCTCGACAGCGAGCTCGCCCGGGCGCACCCCGACTGGATCCTGCGCGGCCGCGACGAACTGCCCGTGCCGGCGCGGCAGCAGTACGTGCTCGACCTCGCGAACGGGGGCGCCTGGGCGCACCTCCTCGAGCGCCTCGACGTGCTGCTCGCCGAGCACGACATCGCGTACCTCAAGTGGGACCACAACCGCGACCTCCTCGAGGCCGGCGCGGCCGACTCGGGCCGCGCCCGCGTGCACGACAACGTCGAGGCGCTCTACCGCCTGCTCGCGGAGCTGAAGCGGCGGCATCCGGCGCTCGAGATCGAGTCGTGCGCGTCGGGCGGCGCCCGCGTCGACCTCGGCATCCTCGAGCACACCGACCGCGTCTGGACGAGCGACACCCTCGACCCGGTCGAGCGCCTGCAGATCCAGCGCTACACGAGCCTCGTCGTGCCCCCCGAGATGATGGGCGCGCACCTCACGAGCCCGACCGTGCACTCCACCGGCCGCCGCGTCTCGCTCGACCTCAGCGCCGGCGTCGCGATGCTCGGCCACCTCGGCATCGAGTGGGACCTCACCGCGCTCGACGACGACGGGCTCGCGTCGGTCGCCCGCTGGGTCGACCTGCACAAGCGGCACCGCGCGCTCATCCATTCCGGCGTGCTCGTGCACGGCGACACGGCGGATGCCACGACCGACGTCCGCGGCGTCGTCGCGCGCGACGGGGCATCCGCCCTCTTCACCTTCACGCAGGTCTCGACCAGCGTGACGTATCCGCCCGGACGCTTCACGCTGCCGGGCCTCGACGCCGACCGCCGGTACGCCGTGCGGATCGCCGCGGGGAGCGTGGCCGACGGACCCGGCCAGTCCCCGCTCCCCTGGGCCGAGCAGCCGATCACGCTGACCGGCCGGCAACTCGGCACGGCGGGCCTGCAGGCTCCCGTGCTCTTCCCCGCGCAGCTCGTGCTCCTCGAGTTGACTCCGGTGGCCGAGTAGCGCGAAGCGCGTATCGAGACCGCCTTCCCATCCGCCATGACACCGAGCACCACCGCATCCACAGCGCAAGGAGGCGCACCATGACCGACCAGCCCATCCGCCCGGCGCGGGAGCACCGTCGACGAGCCCGGCGCCGCCGCACACTCGGCGTCGCGGCATCCGCAGCCCTCGGCGCCCTGCTGCTCGCCGGCTGCTCGTCGCCCGGCGACGACGGCCGCGTGAAGCTCGACTTCTTCCAGTTCAAGGGCGAGGCGCTCGAGGACTTCGAGCAGATCATCGCCGACTTCGAGGCCGAGAACCCCGACATCGACGTGGTGCAGAACCAGGTCGCCGATGCCGACACCGTCATCCGCACGCTGCTCGTCAAGAACCGCACGCCCGACGTCATCACCCTCAACGCGAACGGCAACTTCGGCCGGCTCGCGCAGGCGGGGGTGTTCGCGGACTTCTCGGACGATCCGCTCCTCGACACCATCAACCCGGCCGTGCAGGAGATCCTCGCCGACCTCGGCAACGCCGAGGGCGAGGTCAACGGGCTCGGCTACGTGAACAATGCGAACGGCATCATCTACAACCAGGACATCTTCGAGGAGCAGGGCATCGAGGTGCCCGAGACCTGGGACGAGCTCATCGCCGTCTGCGAGCAACTGCAGGATGCCGGGATCACGCCGTTCTACGGCACGCTGGCGGAGAACTGGACCGGCCTGCCCTCACTCAATGGCCTCGGCGCGTATCCCGCCCAGGACGACTTCTTCGATCAGCTGCGTGAGGAGGGTGAGGACGTCGGACCGGACGCGGCAGCCTCCTTCTCGAAGGACTTCGAGCAGGCCCTCGAACAGCAGTTCGAGCTGTTCTCCTACATGCAGGAGGGCTACCGCGGCCGGAGCTACGACGACGGCAACGCGGCGTTCGCGAACGGCGACGTGGCGATGCTGCTCCAGGGCATCTGGGCGGTGAACCCCATCAAGGCCGTGAATCCCGACATCCGCGCCGGCATCTTCCCCTACCCGGCGACGGACTCCCCCGACGACCGCCTGCTCGTCTCGGGCGTCGACGTCGTCGTCACGATGGGCAAGGACACGCCGCGCCGCGAGGAGGCCATGCGCTTCATCGAGTACCTCTTCCAGGAGGACGTCATCGAGGAGTTCGCCGCTTCCCAGAACATGGTGCCCTCGGTCGAGGGCGCACAGCTGAGCGACGACCCGGCCATCCAGTCCGTCGCGCCGTGGTTCGAGGAGGGCCGGATCACCGGCTTCATCGACCACCAGATCCCGCCGAGCATCCCGCTCGCGCAGATCGACCAGGAGTTCCTCTTCACCGGCGACACGGATGCCGCGCTCGCCACCCTCGACCGCGAGTGGAGCAAGGTCGCCGCTCGCACGATCCCCGTGGAGAACTGAGATGACCACCCTCACCCAGGCCGTGCGCTCGACGACGACGCGCGGCGAGAAGCCCGCCAAGGCGTCGCGCCTCCGCACGGAGACCAAGCGCGCGCTGCCCGCCTACTACTGGATGGTCTGGCCCGCGGTCATCGCGTTCGCCGCCTTCCACACCCTGCCGGTGCTCATCGGCATCTTCTTCAGCTTCACGAACTACGCCGGCTACGGCGAATGGAACTTCGTCGGGTTCTCGAACTACGTGAACCTGTTCCGCGACGACCGGGCGCTGCAGGCGTACGGGTTCTCGTTCCTCGTGGCGATCGTGGCGACGATCCTCACGAACGCGATCTCGCTCGCGATCGCGCTCGGGCTGCACGCGAAGATCGTCGCGAAGAACTTCTGGCGCGGCGTCTACTTCGTGCCCTACGTGCTCGCGGTACTCGTCATCGGATTCGTGTTCCAGTTCTTCTTCGCCAACTCGCTGCCGAAGATCCTCTCCGGCATCCCGGTGTTCCGCGACAACATCCTGGCCAACCCCGACTGGGCGTGGACGGCGATCGTCGCGCTCGTGGTGTGGCAGGCGTGCGCGTTCGCGATCATCATCTACCTGGCCGGCCTGCAGACGATCCCGTCGGAGCTCTACGAGGCCGCAGCGATCGACGGCGCCACGGGGTGGCGCCAGTTCCGGTCGATCACCTTCCCGCTCATCGGGGCATTCTTCACGATCAACGTGGTGCTGAGCCTGAAGAGCTTCCTGCAGGTGTTCGACCCGATCATCTCGCTCACGAACGGCGGCCCGGGTACCTCGACCGAGTCGGTCACGCTGCTCATCTACCGAGGTGGATTCTCGGGCGGCGAGTTCGCCTACCAGACGGCCAACGCGGTGGTCTTCTTCATCGTGATCACGGTCGTCTCCCTCTTCCAGTTCCGGGTCCTTCAGCGCAGAGAGGCCGATTTCTGATGACCACGACGACCACCACCCTCGCCCAGGCCGAGGAGCTCCTCCCCGAGCCGACGCAGCGCCGGCGCCGGTCCCGCGCGAGCGACGAGGACACCCGGCGCATCAACTGGTGGGCCACCGCGCTCGTCGCGGTGTGCTCGCTCACCATCCTCGTCCCGCTCTACCTCGCGGTCGTGGTCTCGCTGAAGACGCCCGACCAGATCGTCTCGGGAACGGGCTTCGAGTGGCCGAACCCGGTGAACTGGGGCAACTTCCCCGAGGCATGGGAGCGCACCGACTTCCCGCAGGCCCTGATGAACACCGCGCTGATCACCGTCGGTTCCGTGGTCTTCACGCTGCTGACGAGCTCGATCGTCTCGTACGCCATCGCGCGCAACCTGCACCGGCCGTTCTTCAAGGGCGTGTTCTTCTACCTGCTCGCGGCGCTGTTCATCCCGTTCCCGATCATCATGCTGCCGCTGGTGAAGCAGACCTCGCTGCTCGGACTCGACAACCAAGCCGGCATGATCGTGCTCTACACGATCTACGGGCTGTCGATCAACATCTTCATCTACACGGCCTACATCCGCTCGATCCCGATCGAGCTCGAGGAAGCGGCCCGGGTGGACGGCGCCTCGACCTGGCGGGTCTTCTGGCAGGTCGTGTTCCCGCTCCTCGGGCCCATGAACGCGACGGTCGGCATCCTCACCTGCGTCTGGGCCTGGAACGACTTCATCATGCCGCTCGTCGTGCTGACCGACCCGGCCGCCCGCACGCTGCCGCTCGCGCAGTACGTGTTCCAGGGGCAGTTCAACACCGACTACACGGTGGCGTTCGCGTCCTACCTCATGGCGATGGCGCCGCTGCTCATCGTCTACGTGTTCTCGCAGCGCTGGGTCATCTCCGGCGTCACGCGAGGCTCCATCAAGTGACCGCACGAACCGGTCTCGATACACGTCGCGTACGGCGGCGCTCCTCGACCAGCAGGTGCCCGCAAGGGGTGACCGCCATGGCCGGTTCCATGTAACCCTCGAAGCAGGCGACGGATGCCTCGAGCCCTCGATCGGCGTATCGTGCGGCCCGAGGCATCCGTTCGGAAAGGAAGGCCCGACCGATGACCGACACGACCCCCACGACCCTCGCGCAGGACGCGACGGCCGTCATCGCGAACGACCCCACCTGGTGGCGCCAGGCCGCCGTGTACCAGATCTACCCGCGCAGCTTCGCCGATTCCAACGGCGACGGCATCGGCGACCTCCGCGGCATCACGAGCCGCATCCCGTACCTCGCCGAGCTGGGCGTCGACGCGGTGTGGCTGTCGCCGTTCTACCCGTCTGCGCTCGCCGACGGCGGGTACGACGTCGACGACTACCGCGACGTCGACCCGAAACTCGGAACGCTCGCCGACTTCGACGAGATGGTCGCGGCGCTGCACGCCGCCGGCATCCGCCTGATCGTCGACATCGTGCCGAACCACTCGTCGAACCGGCATGTGTGGTTCCAGGAGGCGCTGGCCTCGCCGAAGGGGTCGGCGGCGCGCGAGCGCTACATCTTCCGCGACGGCGAGGGGCCCGACGGCACCGAGCCTCCCAGCGACTGGCAGGCCATGTTCGGCGGATCGGCGTGGGAGCCGGTCGGCGACGGGCAGTTCTACCTGCACCTCTTCGCCCCCGAGCAGCCCGACTTCAACTGGGCGAACCGCGAGGTGCGCGACGACTTCCTCACCACGCTGCGCTTCTGGGCCGACCGGGGCGTCGACGGCTTCCGGGTCGACGTCGCCCATGCGCTCGCGAAGGACCTCACCTACCCGCTCCGCTCGCACGCCGAGCTCGAGGAGCTGCGGCTCGTCACCGACGGCTCGCATCCCCTCTGGGACCGCGAGGAGCTCGACGACATCTACGCGGAGTGGCGCGCGGTCTTCGACGAGTACGACCCGCCGCGCATCGCGGTCGCCGAGGCGTGGGTCGAGCCCGAGCGCCGATACCGCTATGCCCTGCCGACCAGCCTCGGCCAGGCGTTCAACTTCGACCTGCTGCGCGCGAACTTCGACGCCGCCGAGTTCCGGGCGATCATCGACCACAACCTCGAGTCCGTCACCGTGACCGGCTCGTCGAACACGTGGGTCTTCTCGAACCACGACGTGGTGCGCCACCCCACCCGCTACGGCCTCGCCGACGATCCCGGCGACGACGGCGAGGTCGGCAAGCAGTGGCTCCTGCACGGCGGACCGGCGTCGGAGCTCGACGCCGCGCTCGGCCTGCGCCGCGCCCGCGCGGCGACCCTGCTCATGCTGGCCCTGCCCGGCAGCGCCTACCTCTACCAGGGCGAGGAGCTCGGTCTCCCCGAGGTCGCCGACATCCCCGACGCCGATCGGCAGGACCCCACGTTCTTCCGCAGCCCGGGCGTCGAGGTGGGCCGCGACGGATGCCGCGTGCCACTGCCCTGGGCGACGACGGGTTCGTCGTTCGGCTTCGGCGGCGACGGTGCGCACCTGCCGCAGCCCGCGTGGTGGGGCGAGTTCTCGGTCGAGGCCGAGAACGCCGACCCCGACTCGACGCTGAACATGTACCGGCGTGCCCTCGAGCTTCGACATGAGCTGCAGGACGCGGAGGGACTGCTCTGGCGCGATCACCCGGCCGGTTCCCACGTGCTCTGGTTCGCGCGGCCGGGCGGCTGGCAGTCGATCACGAACTTCGGCTCGGCGCCGATCGACCTGCCCGACGGCGAGGTGCTCATCACGAGCGGCCCGCTCGACGACGGACGCCTGCCGGCCGCGACGACGGCCTGGCTGCGCTGACGCCGGTCGCGGCATCCGCTCGGAGCCCGGCACAACTCAGGAGAATGGGCGCCATCCGTCGGTGAAGGGGCGGGATGGCGCCCATTCTCCTGCGTCGTCGTGTGGGGTGGGTGGTCGGCGGGCGGATGTCGCGGGTCGGCACGCCGCCCTAACGCAGCAGCCGCTCCGCGACGAGCTCGCCCACGAGCGTCTCGCTGAGCATCGCGACGCGCTCGTCGCCGTCGCCGGCGTACCGGATCGCGACCTCGGCCCCGGGCAGTTCGCCCCCGAGCGACGCGTAGCGCGAGCCGCGCGACTGCATCCACTCCAGGGCCTGCGCGTCCCAGCGCGAACCGGCGCAGACGAGGGCGCGATAGTCGGTGGTCTTCGTGAGGTAGACGTCGACGTGCGACCAGTCCCCGGTCTCCGACGCGAACGCGATGCGCCGCGGCACCTCCCGGAGCATGAGGGCCGACTGCTGGGCACTCGACAGCCGCTCGGCGGGCGCGAGGATCCACGTGCCCGTCGGCCCGGCCAGCAGGTTCGTCACCGGCTCGAGCCAGGTGCCCGCGCTGGAGAGCAGCTCGGCGTTCGCGGCCGCCGCTCGGCGAAGCGTCGGGGCGTCGAACCGATCGGCGGGCACGATGCCCGTGAGCGACCCGAGCACCTCGTCGAGCACGGCGAACGTCGCGCGGAACGTGCGGCAGGCGACCCCGGATGCCTCGACGCCCGCGAACAGCGGCACGACCGCGTCGGCCGTCCGGCCGAGCTCCGAGTCGGGCCGGTTCGTGACCGCGACGAGCCGCCCGGTGCCGTGGAACCGCTCGACCGCGTGCAGCACCTCGGCGCTGCCGCCCGTCGCCGACACCGCGACGACGGCGAGGTCGGGCGTGACCGGCGGCAACAGCTCCGAGCTCGCGAGCTCCACGATCACCTCCGCGCCGGCGGCCCGGTAGCGGCGACCGACGACGTCGGCGGCGTACCGGCTCGAGCCCATGCCGAGCACGAGCACGCGCCGGGCCTCGAGCCACGGCAGGCGGTCGAGCCCAGGCAGGCCGGCGTCGATCGCGTCGGCCAGCGCGTCGAGCGTCTCGGGGGTCAGGCCGAGGTCGGCTCGAAAGGCGGCGGTGTCCACGGGTCCTCCGGGTGGTCGTTCGTCGAGGGGTAACGGTGCGTGATCGCGGCGTCGGGCGCGAAGCGCCAGACGGGCAGGAAGCGGTCGGCGTAGTGCAGCTCGGCGGCGAGCTGCTCGGCCTCGAAGCCGGGCAGCAGCGCCGCGTCGAAGAGCTCCGTCCGCACGAGCTCGGCGCGGTAGGCCGCGAGCAGGTCCCGGCGGGCCCGGTCCGCCCACGCCCACGCCGCGGCATCGGCCCGCCGCAGGCGCTTCTGCGCGACCGCGGCGACGAGGTCGAGCGACACGAGCAGGTGCGCCACGTCGCGCGCCGCGGCATCCGCCCGCTCGCGATCGGCGGCGTCGAGCTGCGGATCGCCGTCGAAGTCGATGACGGTGTACCGGCGACCACCCGGCGCGGCGTCGTCGGGCGACGCGAGCACCTGCCCCACGTGCAGGTCGCCATGGATCGGGAACTCGAGCCCGGGCGCGGTGCCGTCGAGCGAACGGATGCCGCGCT
>CBFGWW010000153.1:0-8004 GCA_965652625.1 uncultured Agromyces sp. | reverse complement strand
CCGCTCGACCGCGCCTACGCCGTCGGCGCGTCGATCGCACCGCCGAAGCGGCGGTTGCGACCCGCGTAGAGCTCGATCGCCTGCCACAGGTCGACGCGCGAGAAGTCGGGCCACAGCGTGTCGAGGAACACCATCTCGGCGTACGCCGACTGCCAGAGCAGGAAGTTCGAGGTGCGCTGCTCCCCCGAGCTGCGGACGAAGAGGTCGACGTCGGGCATGTCGGGCACGTAGAGGCGCTTGGCGATGAGCTTCTCCGAGACGGCCGAGGCGCGGAGGCGGCCCGCGGCGACGTCGTCGGCGATCGACTGCACCGCATCGACGAGCTCGTTCCGGCCGCCGTAGTTCACGCACATCGTGAACTGCAGCCCGGTGTTCCCGGCGGTGAGCCGCTCGGCGTACTGCAGCTCGTCGATCACCGACTTCCAGAGCCGCGGCTTGCGCCCGGCCCAGCGGATCCGCACGTTCCACTCGTTGAGCTGGTCGCGGCGACGGTGCAGCACGTCGCGGTTGTAGCCCATGAGGAAGCGCACCTCGTCGGGCGACCGCTTCCAGTTCTCGGTCGAGAACGCGTACACCGAGAGGTGCTTCACGCCGATCTGGACGGCGCCGGCGACGACGTCGAGCAGCACCTCCTCGCCGGCCTTGTGCCCCTCGATGCGGGTGAGGCCCTGCTTGTTCGCCCAGCGGCCGTTGCCGTCCATGACGATGGCGACGTGATTCGGCACCGCGCCCTTCGGCAGGTTCGGCGGATACAGGCCCGTCCAGTCGAGCGGCCGGTAGGGCACGGCGTCCTTGTGGGTGTAGGGCTTGGGCGTCACGTGGGGGTCGCTTCCCTGGGGATCGATGCGGTCGGGGTCGTCTCCCGGGAGACGTGCGGCAGCGAGCGCAGGCCGCGCTCGAGGTGCCACTGGGTGTAGGCGGCGACGATGCCGCTCGCCTGGTTGCGATCGGATGCCGCGGCCGACTCGGCGTGCTCCCAGTCGCCCGCGAGCAGCGAGCCGAGCAGCGCGACCGTCGACCGCGCGATGCGCGGCGTGCCGGGCGGCGCGCAGTCGTCGCACACCACGCCGCCGAGCTGCACGACCACGGCCGTGTGCTCGCCGGTGCGGCCGCAGCGCGCGCAGTCCTGGAAGCTCGGCGCCCAGCCGGCGAGGGCGAGCGCCCGCAGCAGGTACGAGTCGAGCGTGAGGCTCGGGCCGTGCTCGGCACGTGCGAGCGATCGCAGCGCGCCGACGAGCAGCAGGTACTGCTGCAGCGAGCCCTCGGCCTCGGTGAGCTTGTCTGCGGCCTCGACCATCGCGTTCGCGGCCGTGTACGACGCGTAGTCCTGCGTGATCTCGGCGCCATAGGAGCCGAGCGACTCGGCCTGGGTCACGACGTCGAGCGTGCGGCCCTCGTAGAGCTGCAGGTCGGCGACCATGAACGGCTCGAGTCGCGCGCCGAACTTCGAGCCCGTGCGCCGGACGCCCTTGGCGACCGCGCGCACCTTGCCGTGGCGCCTCGTCAGCAGCGTGAGGATGCGGTCGGCCTCGCCCAGCTTGTGGGTGCGCAGCACGACGGCTTCATCTCGGTAGACGGGCACCCTTCATCATCCCACGGCCTGCAGAGCCGACGGCCGAGCCCCGCGGATGCCGCGACGCCGCGCTCCGGCGTCACGGACGTGCCACAGGTGGTTCACTGGTGCCGTGTCCTCCGCGCTCTTCACCATCCCCCTGTGGCTCGACCTCACCGCCGTCGCGATCGGCGCCATCCAGGGCGCCATGTTCTCGGCCCGGCTCACCGAGCGCCGCATCGACCTGCTCGGCATCGCACTCATCGGCGTGATCGTGGGCCTCGGCGGCGGCCTCATGCGCGACATCCTGCTGAACCAGCTGCCGGCCGCGATCTCCGACAACTGGTACCTGCCCGTCGCGACCGCGGCGGCCCTGCTCGGGATGCTGCTGCTGCGCCTCTTCACGCGGCTGAACGGGCTCATCATCGCGCTCGACGCCGTGACGATCGGCCTGTTCGGCGCGATCGGCACCTCGAAGGCGCTCGCCTACGGCGTCCCCGTGGTGCCCGCCGTCTTCGTCGGCGTGCTCTCGGCGGTGGGCGGCTCGATCCTGCGCGACGTGACCTTGAACCTCCCCATCGCGCTCATGCACGTGGGCTCGCTCTACGCGATCGCGGCGACGGCAGGCACCGTCCTCCTCGTCGTGCTCGTCGCGTTCGGCGTGAACATCGTCGTCGCCGGCACGGCGTGCGTCATCGTGACGACGCTCATCCGGCTCGGCTCGGTGCGCTTCGGCTGGAGCCTCCCCGAGCAGCGTGCGCTCGGCAGCTGGCGGGTGTGGCGCCGGGCGTGACGACGGTGGTCGAGGAGCGCCCGCCGGAGGCGGACGCGTATCGAGACCTGTGCGAGGTCTCGATACGCGTCGCGCTTCGCGCGGCGCTACTCGACCAGCGGTGCCGGTTGCCTCAGACCCCGACGACCTCGCGCTCGGCCTCGGCGTGCACCGTGACGCGCAGCGCGCGGTTCACCGCGGACACCACCGCCTTCAGCGACGCCGTCGAGATGTCGGCATCGATGCCCACGCCCCACAGCACGCGGCCCTCGACCTCGAGCTCGACGTAGGCCGCCGCGAGCGAGTCGCCGCTCGCCGCGAGCGTGTGCTCGACGTAGTCGCGCAGCTTCACCTCGACGCCCTCGGCGCCGAGCACCGCGAGGAACGCCGAGATCGGGCCGTTGCCGCTCGCGTCGGCCTCGACGCGCTCGTCGCCGTCGCGCAGCCCGACCCGCACGTTGACGACGCCGTCGAGGTCGCTCTCGGTGCGCAACGACAGCAGCTCGAACCGGCCCCACTTCTCCTCGGGCCGTTCGGCGGGCGCGGGCAGGTACTCGTCGTTGAAGACGCGCCAGATCTCCTCGCTGGTGACCTCGCCGCCCTCGGCGTCGGTCTTCGCCTGCACGACCCCCGAGAACTCGATCTGCAGCCGGCGCGGCAGGTCGAGCGCGTGGTCGGTCTTCAGCAGGTAGGCCACGCCGCCCTTGCCCGACTGCGAGTTGACGCGGATGACCGCCTCGTAGCTGCGACCCAGGTCCTTGGGGTCGACCGGCAGGTAGGGCACGGCCCAGTGCATCTGGTCGACCGGGATGCCGCGACGCTCCGCCTCGGCGTCCATGGCCTCGAAGCCCTTCTTGATGGCGTCCTGGTGCGAGCCGCTGAACGCGGTGTAGACCAGGTCGCCCGCCCACGGGCTGCGCTCGTGCACCGCCAGCTGGTTGCAGTACTCGGCGGTGCGCTTGACGTCGTCGACGTCGGAGAAGTCGATCTGCGGGTCGATGCCCTGGGTGAACAGGTTGATGCCGAGGGCGACCAGGTCGACGTTGCCGGTGCGCTCGCCGTTGCCGAAGAGGCATCCCTCGATGCGGTCGGCGCCGGCCATGTAGCCGAGCTCGGCGGCCGCGATCGCGGTGCCGCGGTCGTTGTGCGGGTGCAGCGACAGGATGACGTTCTCGCGGTACGCGAGGTGCCGGCTCATCCACTCGATCGAGTCGGCGTAGACGTTGGGCGTGGCCATCTCGACCGTCGCGGGCAGGTTGATGATGACCTTGCGCTCGGGCGTCGGCTCGAAGACCTCGAGCACCTGGTTGCAGACGTCGACGGCGAACTCGAGCTCGGTGCCCGTGTAGCTCTCGGGCGAGTACTCGTAGTACACCGTGGTGCCCGGCACGGTCGACTCCATCTCGCGGCACTTCCGGGCACCGTGCAGGGCGATGTCGATGATGCCCTGCTTGTCGGTGCGGAAGACGACCTCGCGCTGCAGCACGCTCGTCGAGTTGTAGAGGTGCACGATCGCCTGCCGTGCGCCGCGGATCGATTCGTAGGTGCGCTCGATGAGGTGGTCGCGGGCCTGCGTGAGGACCTGGATCGTGACGTCCTCGGGGATCGCGCCCTCCTCGATGAGGCTGCGCACGAAGTCGAAGTCGGTCTGGCTCGCGCTCGGGAACCCGACCTCGATCTCCTTGTAGCCCATGCGCACGAGCAGGTCGAACATGATGCGCTTGCGCTCGGGGCTCATCGGGTCGATGAGGGCCTGGTTGCCGTCGCGCAGGTCGACGGCGCACCAGCGCGGCGCCTTCTCGATGCGGGCGGACGGCCACGTGCGGTCGGGCAGGTCGACCCGGATCTGCTCGTGGTACGGACGATACCGATGCACGGGCATCGGCGACGGCTTCTGGTGGTTCTGCATGGGGTGCTCTTCTCGCTATTCGTGGGTTTCAGCCGACGACGAACTCCGCAGCGAGGGAGGCCTGTGAACTAGGACTCGCTGCGGCAGCTAAGGAGAAGCAGGCCGTGAAGCACGACCTCAGGCTAACACCTGCGTCGCGCACGTGCGCAACCATGACGAAGCGAGCGGATGCCGCGGGGCTGCGGCATCCGCCCGTTCACGTCGTCGGCCCGCGCCTACTCGACCGCGAGCGCGACGACCGGCGCGACGTGCATCGCGCGGCGGGCGGGGGCGATCGAGGCGGCCAGCGTGAGGAGTCCCGCGGCCACGAGGAGCACGCCGAACATCGCCCACGGGATGCCCGGGAGCACGATGGCGCCCTCGCCCTGCGCGCCGCCGAGCAGCGACTGGGCCCCCGCCCATCCGTAGGCGAACCCGAGCGCGATGCCGGTGACCGTGGCTGCGAGCGTGAGCGCGGCGCTCTCGGCGACGATCATCCAGCGCAGCTGGCGTCGCTCGAACCCGAGCGCCCGCAGCAGGCCGAGCTCGCGGGTGCGCTGCATGACGCTCAGCGAGAGCGTGTTCACCATGCCGATCGCGGCGATGAGCGCGCTGAATCCGATGAGCACCGTGAACACCGCCACGGTCACGTCGAGCATCTGGTCGACGCCCTGGTACACCTCGGGCTGGGCGCGCTGCGCGGCGCGGATCAGCTCGCGGTACGACTCCATGGTCACGGCGAACGTCGTGACGAGGGTCACGCCGATCACGAGGCCGATCGTCATGCGCGAGCTGCGCTCGGGGTGGCGCACGGCGTTCTCGGCAGCGAGCCGGGCCGCGGGCGACGTGCCGAACGCGCGCCCGACCAGTCGCAGCACGGGCGGCATGACGACGTGCGCGCCGAGCACGATGCCGGTGAACGACAGGATGCCGCCGACCATCGCCACGAGCACGCCGTAGGGCTCGCTGAGCCCCCACAGGATGCCCGCCACGAGCAGCCCGAGGCCGAGTGCGACGAGCACGATCGCGGCGATGTTGCGCACCCGGTGCCGGGCGAGCTCCTCGCGGTCCTGCTCGTGGGAGTCGCCGATCGCCTGGATCGGGCGCACCCGCAGCACCCGACGCGAGCCCACCCAGGCCGCGAGCCACGTCGTGATCACCACCGCGACGGCGGGCAGGACGACGGCCGGGTTGAGCTCGTCGTACTCCGTCGCGGGCATGAGGTCGGTGGCCACCGCGACCTGCTCGAGCAGCATCGCCGCGCCGGTGCCCAGCACGATGCCGATGACGGCGCCGACGAACCCGACCAGCAGGCCCTCCTTCGCGATCTGGGCGCGCTGGCCGCGGGCGCTCGACCCGATGAGCCGGAGCAGCGCGATGAGCCGCGTGCGGCCGGCGACGACCGTGGCGACGGTGTTCGCCGTCACGATCGCGCTCACGTACACCGCGATGACGATGAACACGGTCGCGACGATGCCCAGGATGATCCGGACCGTCCCGCTCTCGCCGGTCACGTCGTCCGCCGCGATCGCTGCGCCGAGCAGTCCCGTCACGTGCAGGAGCATCACGCCGAACGTGCCCGCGAGCGCCGCGACGAGGAGGGTCGGCCACTGGTCCCTGATGCGCGTGCGCATCAGGCCGCCACCTCCATCGACAGCATGAACGCCGAGATCTCCTCGGCCGACGAGCGCGCGGCATCCCGCACGATGCGTCCGTCGGCGAGGAACAGGATGCGATCGGCGTGGCTGGCGGCCACCGGGTCGTGGGTGACCATGGCGATCGACTGGCCGTAGCTCGCGCTCGCGGTCGCGAGCAGGCCGAGCACCTCGCGACCCGTGCGCGAATCGAGGTTTCCCGTCGGCTCGTCGGCGAAGACGAGGTCGGGACGTGTCGCGAGGGCGCGCGCGATCGCGACGCGCTGCTGCTGCCCGCCCGAGAGCTCGTGCGGGCGGTGGCGCAGGCGGGCACCGAGCCCGAGGGTGTCGATGAGCTCGTCGATCCACGCCTGCTCGTCGCGGCTCGGCCGGCGTCCGTCGAGCTCGAACGGGAGCAGCACGTTGCCGCGCACGTCGAGCGTCGGCACGAGGTTGAACGACTGGAACACGAAGCCGATGCGACGCCGGCGCAGCACGGTGAGCGCGGAGTCGGAGAGCTCGGTGATGTCGGTGTCGCCGAGCCAGACGCGTCCGGCGGTCGGCGAGTCGAGCCCCGCCATGATGTGCATGAGTGTGGACTTGCCCGAGCCCGACGGTCCCATGATCGCCGTGAACTCGCCGCGGCGGAGTCCGAGCGAGACGTCGTCGAGGGCGGTGACGGTTCCGGCGCCGTGTCCGTAGCGCTTGCCGAGGCCCGTCACGCGGGCGATGAGACCGAGGTCGGAGGGTTGGATCTGCATGCCTCCGACGCTACGGACGGAGGTGCCGCCGGGTCATCGGGCGGTCGGATGGTCCGGGGTCATCCTCCAGGATGACCCCTGCGTTCTTCGACCGCCGGGACGTCGTGCTCGTAGGCGAACACGACGAGCTGCACGCGATCGCGCAGGCCGAGCTTCGCGAGGATGCGGCTCACGTGCGTCTTCACGGTCGCCTCCGAGAGGTACTCGGATGCCGCGATCTCGGCGTTCGAGAGGCCCCGGGCTGCCAGCGCGAAGATCTCCCGCTCGCGCGGCGTGAGCTCCGACCACGCGGCGGGCGCCGGCCGCCGTCCGCTCCCACGGCCGACGTGGGCGAACAGCTCGCGCGTGGCGCTCGCCGCGATGACCTGGTTGCCCCGGTGCACCGTGCGGATCGCCGCGAGCAGGAACTCGGGGTCGGCGTCCTTCAACACGAACCCGCTCGCGCCCGCCCGGATCGCCCGCGCGGCGTTCTCGTCGAGGTCGAAGGTCGTGAGCACGAGGATGCGCGGCGGCGTGCGCCCGTCGCGGTCGGCGTCGGCGAGGATCCGCTCGGTGGCCGCGATGCCGTCGAGCAGCGGCATCCGCACGTCCATGAGCATGACGTCGGGCAGGGCGCGGGCGGCGAGCTCGACCGCGGCGGCCCCGTCGCCGGCCTCCCCCGCGACCGCGAGGTCGGGCTGCGACTCGACGAGCATGCGGACGCCCGCGCGGAACAGCGCCTGGTCGTCGACGAGGGCCACGCGGATGCCGCTCATGCCGCCCTCCCCGTCACGGCGGGGATGCGCGCGCGAACGCGGAACATCCCGTCCGCACCGGCGTCGGCCGTGAGGGAGCCGCCGGCGAGCTGCGCGCGCTCGCGCATGCCCGGGATGCCGTGGCGGATGCCGTGCGACTCGACGGCGGTCGCGGCATCCGCCCGCATCGCGTTCACGACCTCGAGGTCGACCCCGCCCTCGTCCCAGCGCAGGCCGAGGTCGACGGGAGCCGTCACGTCGCCGTGCCGGAGGGCGTTCGTGAGCCCCTCCTGGGCGATGCGGTACACGGCGATCTGGTGTCCGGTGCCGAGCGGGAGTCGGTCGCCCGTCTCGGTGAACCGCACGTCGAGCCCGGCGTCGCGGACGCGTTCGAGCAGGCCGTCGAGGTCGTCGAGCACGGGCTGCGGGGCATCCGCCTCGTCGTGGCGGAGCTCGGCGAGCAGCACGCGTACGTCGCCGAGGGCGCCGCGAGCGACGCCCGCGATGGTGTCGAGTGCGCCGACGGCCGCCTCGGGCCGGGCGCGGGCGGCGAAGCGCGCCCCGTCGGCCTGGGCGATGACGACCGCGAGCGAGTGGGCGACGACGTCGTGCATGTCGCGGGCGATGCGGTTCCGCTCCTGCTCGACCGCGTAGCGGTACTCG
>CBFGWW010000152.1:0-8007 GCA_965652625.1 uncultured Agromyces sp. | reverse complement strand
AGCTCGGCGACGTCGTCTACGTCGACCTGCCCAAGGCGGGCACGCAGATCACCTCGGGCAACGTCGTGGGCGAGATCGAGTCGACCAAGTCGGTCGGCGAGCTGTTCGCCCCGGTCGACGGCGAGGTCGTCGAGGCGAACCAGGCCGTGATCGACGCACCCGAGCTCGTGAACAGCGACCCCTTCGGCGAGGGCTGGCTCATCAAGGTCACCGCGCCGAACCTCCCGAAGCTGCTCACGCGCGACGAGTACCAGGCGCTCACCGGCGAGTAGGCGCCGGTCCCACCAGCACGCCGGTCCGACCGGCGACAGACACACGACACGAAGGATCCCCATGCCCACCTCCCCGGCCTTCGACCTCGACGCGTTCGGACGCCGTCACATCGGCACGACCCCGCACGACCACGAGTGGATGCTCGCCGCCCTCGGCTACGACTCCCTCGACGCGCTCATGACCGCGGCGGTGCCGACGGCGATCCGCATGGGGGAGGTGGTCGACTCGCTGATCCCGCCGGCCGCCACCGAGCGGCAGGCGATCGCGGAGCTCGCCGCGCTCGCCGAGCAGAACACGGTGCGCACGTCGATGATCGGGCTGGGCTACTCGGGCACGATCACGCCCGCGGTGATCCAGCGCAACGTGCTCGAGAACCCGAGCTGGTACACCGCGTACACGCCCTACCAGCCTGAGATCTCGCAGGGTCGACTCGAGGCGCTCATCAACTTCCAGACGATGGTGTCCGACCTCACGGGGCTCGACACCGCGAACGCGTCGATGCTCGACGAGGGCACGGCCGTCGTCGAGGGCATGCTGCTCGCGCGCCGCGGGTCGAAGTCGGCGTCGAACCGCTTCGTCGTCGACGCCGACGCGCTGCCGCAGACGCACGCCCTGCTCGTCTCGCGCGCCGAGGCCGTGGGCATCGAGCTCGTCGTGGCCGACCTCGACGAGTCGACGGATGTCGCCGCCCTCGGCGAGCACTTCGGCATCTTCGTGCAGTACCCGGGCGCCTCGGGCCGCGTGTGGAACCCGGCATCCGTCATCGCCGCCTCGAAGGAGCAGGGCGCGCTCGCCGTCGTCGCGGCCGACCTGCTCGCGATGTCGCTGCTGACGAGCCCCGGCGAGCTCGGCGCGGATGTCGCGGTGGGCACGTCGCAGCGGTTCGGCGTGCCGATGGGCTTCGGCGGCCCGCACGCCGGCTACATGGCGGTGCGCAAGGGCCTCGAGCGCCAGCTCCCGGGCCGGCTCGTCGGCGTGTCGCAGGATGCCGCGGGCCACCCGGCCTACCGGCTCAGCCTCCAGGCGCGCGAGCAGCACATCCGGCGCGAGAAGGCGACCTCGAACATCTGCACCGCCCAGGTGCTCCTCGCCGTCATGGCCTCGATGTACGCGGTGTACCACGGGCCCCGCGGCATCCGGCACATCGCGACGACGACCGCGGCGAAGGCGAAGGGGCTCGCCGACCTGCTCACGGGCTACGGCCTGACGCTCGCGCACGACGCCTACTTCGACACCGTGCGCGTGCACGTGCCGGGCCTCGCGAAGAACGTGGTGGAACGCGCCCGCGAGCTCGGCCTCAACCTCTGGGAGGCCGACGAGGCGACCGTGCACGTCGCCGTCGACGAGACCACCACGGCCGAGGAGCTCTCGCGCGTCGTCGAGGCGTTCGGGTTCGACCCGCGCATCGAGGTGCCCGTGTCGCTGAAGGAG
The DNA here is from genome assembly GCA_965652625.1 of uncultured Agromyces sp. Classification (GTDB taxonomy): domain Bacteria; phylum Actinomycetota; class Actinomycetes; order Actinomycetales; family Microbacteriaceae; genus Agromyces. The sequence continues at coordinate 6,303 of CBFGWW010000152.1, read as the reverse complement.
CTGCCGGCGAGCCTGCCCGAGTCGCTGCGCCGCACCTCCTCGTACCTCGAGCACCCGGTGTTCAACACGCACCAGTCCGAGACGCAGATGATGCGGTACCTGAAGACGCTCGCCGACCGGGACTACGCGCTCGACCGGGGCATGATCCCGCTCGGCTCGTGCACCATGAAGCTCAACGCCGCCACCGAGATGCAGTCGGTCACGTGGCCCGAGTTCGCGAACCTGCACCCGTTCGCGCCCGAGGCCGACGTCGTCGGCACGCTCGGGCTCATCGAGCAGCTCGAGAACTGGCTCGCCGAGGTGACGGGCTACGACACCGTCTCGCTGCAGCCCAACGCGGGCAGCCAGGGCGAGCTCGCCGGCCTCCTCGCGATCCGCGGGTACCACCGCGCGAACGGCGACCTCGACCGCGACCTGTGCCTCATCCCGTCGAGCGCCCACGGCACCAACGCGGCATCCGCCGTGCTCGCCGGCATGCGCGTCGTCGTCGTCGCCTGCGACGAGCTCGGCAACGTCGACCTCGACGACCTGCGCGCGAAGATCGCGGAGCACGCCGACCGCGTCGCCGCGCTCATGATCACCTACCCGTCGACGCACGGCGTCTACGAGCACGAGGTGAAGCAGATCACGCAGGCCGTGCACGACGCGGGCGGCCAGGTCTACGTCGACGGCGCCAACCTCAACGCGCTGCTCGGCTTCGCCCGCTTCGGCGACTTCGGCGGCGACGTCTCGCACCTCAACCTGCACAAGACGTTCTGCATCCCGCACGGCGGCGGCGGCCCCGGCGTGGGCCCGGTCGCGGCGAAGGCGCATCTCGCGCCCCACCTGCCCGGCCACCCGCTCGCGCAGCGCGCCGACCACTCGGGCGGTGTGACGCACGACGGCGGCCCCGTGTCGGCGGCGCCGTACGGCAGCCCGTCGATCCTGCCGATCTCGTGGGCGTACGTGCGCATGATGGGCTCCGAGGGCCTCAAGCAGGCGACCGCCACCGCGGTGCTCGCGGCGAACTACGTCGCCGCGCGCCTGCGCGACCACTTCCCGGTGCTCTACACGGGCGACAACGGGCTCGTGGCGCACGAGTGCATCCTCGACCTGCGCCCGCTGACGGCGGCCACCGGGGTGACGGTCGACGACGTCGCGAAGCGGCTCATCGACTACGGCTTCCACGCGCCGACCATGTCGTTCCCCGTGGCGGGCACGCTCATGGTCGAGCCGACCGAGTCGGAGGACCTCGCCGAGCTCGACCGCTTCATCGAGGCGATGATCGCGATCAAGGCCGAGGCCGACGCGGTGGGCCGCGGCGAGTGGCCGGCCGACGACAACCCCCTGCGCAACGCGCCGCACACGGCCGAGTCGGTCATCGCGGGGGAGTGGACGCACCCGTACACCCGCGAGCAGGCCGTCTACCCGGTGCACTCGCTCGTGCGCAACAAGTACTGGGCGCCCGTGCGCCGCATCGACCAGGCCTACGGCGACCGCAACCTGGTGTGCGCCTGCCCGCCGGTGGAGGCCTTCGCATAGCCTTCAGGTGAACGTTCCGGATGCCTCGACGCGACCGTGTCGAGGCATCCGCCGAACTGAACCCCGCGGGGCTCCCTCTCGTTGTCACCGCAGGAGGTGACGGATGCCGCAGGACGACGATCGTCGGCTGGTCGCGCTGTACGACGCGCACGGGCCGTCGTTGTGGCGGTACGTCGTGCACCTCACGGGCGACCCGGCGGGTGCCGACGACATCGTGCAGGAGACGCTGCTGCGCGCCTGGCGGAGCCCGCGCATCCTCGAGCAGGAGCCGGCGTCGACGCGGTCGTGGATGTTCACCGTCGCGCGGAACCTCGTGATCGACGAGGCCCGCAGCGCCCGTCGCCGGCACGAGATCGGCGTCGGCGAGCTGCCCGATCCCGGCCGCGAGGACGGCACCGACCAGCTCTTCGAGAGCCTCCTCATCGAGGAGGCGCTGGCCGGCCTCGACTTCGAGCACCGCGCCGTGATCGTGCACGCCTACTACGGGGGATGCAGCATCGCGGAGGTCGCGCGACGGCTCTCCATCCCGGAGGGGACCGTCAAGTCGCGACTGCACTACGGATTGCGGGCCCTGCGCCTCGCATTGCAGGAGAAGGGGGTGACGCGATGAACCCGGATCACTCGCGCTACGCCGACTGGGACTCCGCCTACGTGCTCGGGGCGCTCACCCCGGCCGAGCGCCGGGAGTACGAGGAGCACCTCGAGACCTGCGACGCCTGCCGCCGCTCCGTGGCCGAGCTCTCGCCGATGCCCGGGCTCCTCGCCCGGCTGTCGGCCGACCGCGCCGAGGCGCTGCTCGACGAGTCCGACGCTGGGCCCTCCTCGTCCAACCCCGCGCTGCTCGAGGCCGTGCGTCGCGAAGGGCGCCGCCGCAGCATCCGGCGCACGCGCACCCGCATCGTGCTGGCGGCCGCCGCAGCGGTCGTCGTGATCGCCGCGGTCGCGGTGCCGTTCGCGCTCACCCGGCCCGTCGCGGATCGGCAGTCCGTCGCGTTCGAGACCGTCGTCGACCTGCCCGTGACCGCGAGCGCCGTGCTCACCCCGGTGGAATGGGGCACCAGGATCGAGCTGGACTGCACGTACGAGGTGCCGTCAGGCGAGGACGCGTCCGGGCAGGACTGGCCGTACGCGCTGGTCGTGGTCGACCACGAGGGGCGGACCACCGAGGTGTCGACGTGGCGTGCCACCCCCGGCTCGACGGCGCGCCTCGAGGCGGGCAGTGCGCTGTCCGTCGACGAGATCGCGTCGCTCGAGATCCGCGCGGTCGCGTCCGGCGACGTGCTGATGCGCGGCGTCGCCGGCTGAGCGGCATCCGATGCGTCAGGCGGTCGCGGGTCGCGGCTGAGCCGGGCGCGGCGCGACGTGCCGGCCGCGCTCGGTGTAGACGCGGGCGCCGGATGCCTCGACGACGGCCCTGCGCCGCTCCACGACGCGGCGCTCCGCGTCGCGGATCTCGTCTTCGGTCGCTCGGAAACGGCGGTCGGTGGTGCGCGCGGAGAGGCCGCCCGCCGCGATGGCGTGTGCGAGGTCCATGGTCGTCCGTTCCCTTCGGCGCGAGGGGTTCGGCCCGCGTCGAGTCCATGCTCCCGAGGCCGGCGACGCGGCGGATCCGGGCCGCCCCGATGGCCGTCCCCGGGAGTACACTGAGGTTCTCTCGAAGAGGGGGCGCGCATGATCTCCGTCGATCTCATCGCAGTACTCGCCACACTCGCCTTCGCCGGGGTCTTCGTCGGGAGCTCGATGCTCGCGGGCCGAGGCCTCGGGCTAGACCAGCGGGCGGGTCTCCTGGAGCGACGCGATCCGGGCACGGCCGAGGCGCTGCGCCGGGCGCAGTCGTTCACCGACTACTCGAGCAGCACCGTCTTCGGCGGCGAGGGCTTCTCGGCCGTCTGCTCGCCGAGCCGGCGCAGCTGGCACGACATGGCGCGCGTGCGCGCGACCGACTCCGACCTCCGGGTCGAGGTGCCCGAGGAGTCCCTGCCGCCCATGCCCGCGACGGTCGTGGCGCTCGCGCGCAGCGAGCACGTGCCGCAGGCGCCGCGCACGCGGCATCCGTCGGCTGCTGCGGCGCAGCCGGCTCAGGCCGCCGGGGGAGCGAAGAGCTCGGGCCACCAGCCCACCGCGAGCGGGTAGCCCACGAACGACACGATGTCGAGGATCCAGTGCGCGATGACGAGCGGCATCGTGCGTCCCCATCGCGCGTAGCACCAGCCGAACACGATGCCCATCGCGACGTTGCCCACGAACGGCCCGAAGCCCTGGTAGAGGTGGTACGAGCCGCGCAGCACGGCGCTCGAGAGGATCGTCGCCCACCGGCCGACGCCGAGCTCCCCGAACCGGGTGAACAGGTAGCCGACGACGATGACCTCCTCGGTGAGCGCGGCCTCCAGCGCGCGCAGCACGAGCATGGGCACCGTCCACCAGAACCAGTCCGCGGGTGAGGTCTGCACCGCGACCGTGACCCCGAGCGCCCGGCCGATCGCGTAGAGGGCGAGTCCGGGCACCCCGATCACGGCGACGAGCAGCAGGCCGGATGCCGCGTCGCGACCGGGCCGGGTCAGGTCGAAGCCGATGCGGCGGAACGGGCTCACGCCCGGCTGCCACAGCAGGTACAGGACGAGGGCGACCGCGAACAGCCCGAAGAAGACGTCGAGGAACTGGTACGTGAAGTCGAGCCACTCGCGGCTCGACCGCGACGGGTTGAGGGCGACGGACTGGTCGCCGAGCGCGCGCTCCTCCGTCAGCTTCGCGACGAGGGAGACGATCGAGTACACCGCGGACGCCCCGAGGCTGAGTCCGAGGACGATCACGACCTCGACCTGGAGGCGGCGCCGGGGGCTTGACATGCGGTTATCCTCGCACGCGGGTCGCGCGTGCAAGATTCATGCGCGGTGACAGCGGTTTCCACTTCCGGATCGATCGCAAGATTGCGCGTCGGTAACGGTTTCCTCTGGAGTTTGCTTCCACGGGAACCGATACATAACCTCGATCTATCCCAGCGCACCACGCGGCCATAAGTCGCGCTGTCCTGCGCACATCTCACAGGAGGAACATTGAAGATCAAGAGAATCGGCGTCGCCGCCATTGCTCTTGCTGCGGCCGGCGCCCTTGTGCTGACCGGCTGCACGAGCGGCTCGCCTGAGTCGACCGAGGGCGCGAGCTCGTCCGCGGTCATCACGACGAACGGCAACGAGCCCCAGAACCCGCTGGTCCCGACCAACACGAACGAGGTCGGCGGCGGCAAGATCCTCGACTCGATTTTCGCCGGCCTCGTGTACTACGACGCCGAGGGCGCCCCGCACAACGACGTCGCCGAGTCCATCGAGACCGAGGACGCGCAGACCTACACCATCAAGCTCAAGGCCGACCAGAAGTTCTCGAACGGCGAGCCGGTGACGGCCAGCTCGTTCGTCGACGCCTGGAACTACGGCGCGCTCCTCTCGAACGAGCAGCTCTCGAGCTACTTCTTCGAGTCGATCGAGGGCTTCAGCTACGACGAGGACTCGGAGCTCACGGGCCTCGAGGTCGTCGACGACACGACCTTCACCGTGAAGCTCAAGCAGCCCGAGTCGGACTTCCCGCTGCGCCTCGGCTACTCGGCGTTCTTCCCGCTGCCCGAGTCGGCGTTCGAGGACATGGCCGCGTTCGGTGAGAACCCGGTCGGCAACGGCCCGTACATGCTCGACGGCGAAGGCGCCTGGAAGCACAACGAGAAGATCGACCTCGTCGTGAACCCCGACTACGACGGCCCCCGGGTCGCCCAGAACGGTGGTCTCTCGATCATCTTCTACGCCACGCAGGAAGCGGCGTACGCCGACCTCCAGGGCGGCAACCTCGACGTGCTCGACGCCATCCCCGACGGCGCGCTCTCGACCTTCCAGGACGAGTTCGGCGACCGCGCGATCACGCAGCCCGCTGCGATCTTCCAGTCGTTCACGATCCCGGCGCGCCTGCCGCACTTCGACGGCGAGGAGGGCAAGCTCCGCCGCGCCGCCATCTCGAAGGCGATCAACCGCGAGGAGATCACCGACGTGATCTTCTCGGGCACCCGCACCCCGGCGCACGACTTCACGTCGCCCGTCATCGACGGCTACTCGGAGGACATCCCCGGCTCCGAGGTGCTCGACTTCGACGCCGACGAGGCGAAGGAGCTGTGGGCCCAGGCCGACGCCCTCTCCCCGTGGACCGGCACCTTCCAGATCGCCTACAACGCCGACGGCGGCCACCAGGCCTGGGTCGACGCCGTGGCGAACCAGCTGAAGAACAACCTCGGCATCGACGCGTCGGGCGCTCCGTACCCGACCTTCGCCGAGGCGCGCACCGCGATCACCGACCGCACCATCCAGACCGCGTTCCGCACCGGTTGGCAGGCCGACTACCCGGCCCTGTTCAACTTCCTCGGCCCGATCTACGGCACGGGTGCCGGTTCGAACGACGGCGACTACTCGAACCCCGAGGTCGACCAGCTCCTCGACGAGGGTCTCGCCGAGACCGACCTCGAGGCCGCGAACGAGAAGTTCCAGCAGGTGCAGGAGATCCTCTTCCAGGACCTCCCCGCCATCCCGCTGTGGTACTCCACGGTCAACGGCGCCTGGGGCGAGCAGGTCGAGAACGTCCAGTACGGCTGGAACTCGGTCCCGCTCTACTACGAGGTCACCAAGAGCGAGTAATTCTCGTTCAGGGGCGACTCGGGGTTAGACTCTGAGGCGCCCGTGGGGCGGCCGTCGAAAAGACTGGCCCCCCCCACCCCCCTATACCCCGGGGCCCGCCCGGAGGCGGAGC
>CBFGWW010000151.1:0-8045 GCA_965652625.1 uncultured Agromyces sp. | reverse complement strand
CCCCCCCCCCCCCCCCGGTGGCCGCCCCGCGGCCTGTGCACGCCTCGATCAGCGCGGAGTGGCCCGCCGGATCACGAGATAGCCCGCGACGGCGCAGACGGCCGCCAGGGTGAGCAGCACCGTGAAGACGCCCACGATGCCGATGCTGCCGAACCAGTCGAACACGGCCGGCCACGACTCGGTGAACGTGAGCCCGGCGATGAGGGCGAGCACGACGGCGATGGACCCGAAGAGCAGGATCATCATGCCCTTCATGCGCCAGCGCATGAACACGGTGGTGATGCTCGCACCGATGAACAGCACGAGCAGCTGCAGCGAGAAGGTCGTGTAGAAGTCGACGAGCCAGCCGTTCTGCCCGTACCAGAGCGCGTCGAACATGCCCGCCCCGATCCACCAGCCGCCGGTCAGGATCTCGAGCTGCACGAGGGTCGCGATCGCCGCGGCCATCTCGATCGAGACGAAGAGGAACATCGCCGCGGTGCCGATCCAGTAGTCACGCCGGGTCGCGCCGAAGCCGAGGGCGAACGGGAACGTGTAGGCCACCGCCTGCACGCCGACGACGACGAGGTACCACTGCGGCGAGAGCACCGCCCAGCTGTAGCGGAAGCCGTCCTCGGCATCGGAGACGCCGGCGCCACGGAGGATGAGCGCGATGACCATGGTGACGGCCCACGCACCGCCGAGGATGATCCACGGCACGCCGAAGAAGATCGAGGGGTTCACCGTGTGCAGGCGCACGATGCGCCAGATCTCGTGCGGGCGGAAGCGCGAGGCGGTCTCGGTCGCGGGTTCCATGACGACGGCGGTCATGCTGCGGCCTCCTGTTCGGTCGAGCCGGCGAGGTCGGCGCCGGTGAGGTGGACGATGAGCTGCTGGAGCGAGACGGGCGCGAGCTCGAGCCCGAGCTCGGCGGCGCGGATGCGCTCGGCCTGGTCGAGTCGGCCGTCGATCGTGACCGATGCGAGGCCGCCGAGCGATTCGCGTCCGATCACCGGGCGGTCGGCGACGAACTCCTCGACGACACGGCGGGCGCCGGCGATCGTGGTGGCGGAGCCGCGCACCTCGTCGGCGTCGCGGTCGAGCAGGATGCGGCCCTGATCGATGAGGATCACGTGCTCGAGGAGGTTCGCGACCTCGTCGATCAGGTGCGTCGACAGCACGACCGTGCGCGGGTGCTCGGCGTAGTCCTCGAGGAGGCGGTCGTAGAAGATGTGGCGGGCCACCGCGTCGAGGCCGAGGTACGGCTCGTCGAAGAAGGTGAGCGGTGCGCGCGATGCGAGGCCGACGATGACGCCGACGGCCGAGAGCTGCCCGCGCGAGAGCTTCTTCACGCGACGCTTCACCGGGAGCCGGAAGTCGGCCACGAGGCGCTCGGCGTACTCGGCGTCCCAGTTCTCGAAGAACCACGGCGCGGCCTTGAAGACGTGCGACGGGGTGAAGTCCTCTGGGTACCGCTGGGCCTCGGCGATGAAGCACATCCGGCGCAGCACGTCGGAGTGCTCGGCGGGCGTGCGGCCGAAGACCTCGAGCTCGCCCTCGTTCGCGAAGATCTGCCCGGTGAGCAGCTGCATGATCGTGGTCTTGCCCGCACCGTTGCGGCCGAGCAGGCCGTAGATGCGGTGCTCCTCGATCGCGAGGTCGACGCCGTCGAGCGCCGTGAACGAGCCGTAGCGCTTGGTGAGTCCGCTGGCGCGGACCACGGTGCGGGTCATGACTGGATCCTTTCCGCGCGGAGGAGTCCCGCGAGTTGGTCGATGTCGATGCCGAGCTTCTCGGCCTCGACGATGAGGGGTCGGATGTACTGGGCGGCGAACTCGGCCCGGCGACGCTCGATCAGCCGCTCGCGGGCGCCGGCGGTCACGAACATGCCGATCCCCCGTCGCTTCTCCACGATTCCGTCGTCGACAAGGCGATTCACCCCTTTCAGTGCGGTGGCCGGATTGACCCGGAGGAACGCGGCGAACTCGTTCGTCGACGGGATCTGGCTGCCCTCGGGCAGCGTGCCTCCGATGATGTCGTTCTCCACCTGCTCGGCGATCTGGATGAAGATCGGTCGCGATTCGTCCATTCCGGCCCATCTGGTGCGTGGTGGTGCGTGGTGTGGTGCGCTGAACCTCGTTGGTTCATTACTTGTGTAACTAACCAACCATCCCCGGGTGCGACTGTCAAGGGTTCGCGAGAAGCTCGCGCACGCCGCTGCGCCACTTGGGCGCGTTCTGCGCCAGCCGAAGTGGCGCGCAGGGCGCCGAAGTGGCGCGGCGGGCGCGGGAGGCGCGAGCTGCGGCAGGGCGGAGGGGCGGGGGCGGGGCGGGCGGGAGCGCGGAGGCGGCCAGTCAGGCCGCCGGCGCAGCGGATGCCGCGGCGCGACGCCGCCCGAGCCGCAGGCGCCCCTGCGCGAACAGGATGCCCACCAGCACGAGCGCGCCGCCGACGGGCTCGTGCCACGAGAGCTGCTCGCCGAGGAGCAGGATGCCGAGGCCGACGCCCACGACGGGCGTGACGTACGTCACCGTCGAGACGTTGGTGGGGCCCCAGGCGCGCAGCACGTTGATGTTCCAGATGTAGGCGAGGCCGGTGCCGAGCACGCCGAGGGCGAGGAGCGACCCGACGATCGCCCAGTCGAGTTCGACCGGCTCGAGCGCGAGCCACGGCGTGAGCGCCAGCATGACGACGGCCGAGACGCCGATCGAGAGGAAGGCGAAGGTCGCCGGCGCGATCGGCCGCTGGCTGAGGAACTTGCGCTGGTACCCGAACGTGAAACCGTAGCAGAGCGTCGCGACCAGGCAGGCGAGCTGCCCGGCGAGGCTGCCCGTGAAGCCGCCGATCTGCCACGGTCCGATCACGACGAGCACCCCGATGATGCCGAGCCCGACGCCGAACCAGCGGCTGCCCGAGAGTCGCTCGACCCGGAACACGAGCGTCGCCATCAGGGCGGTCATGATCGGCGTGGTCGCGTTGTAGATCGACGCGAGGCTCGACGACACGTACTGCTCGGCCCACGCGAAGCACAGGTACGGGATCACGCAGGTCGTGACCGACACGACGAGGAAGTGCCCCCACACGACGGGTTCACGCGGCAGCACGCGGCCCTGCCGTCCGTCGGGGGTCGTGAGGCGAGGCCGTGTCACGAGCACGATCAGGCCGAGCGCGATCGCGCCCAGCAGGGTGCGCGACCAGGCCACCTGGCCGAACGAGACGCCCTCGAGGGCGACCTTCATGAACAGGAAGCTCGCACCCCAGATGACGCCCATCGCGAGGAACTGCAGCCACGCCGAGACCGCGCTCGGTCGGCTGACGGATGCCGCGGCGGGGGCTTCGACGGTGGTGGTGCGTTCGCTCACCGGACGAGGCTACGTCGGACGTCGGTGCCGCCGTCACCGTTTCGCGGGTGCTTGTCCGGAATCCGCCGAAGAACGGCAGCCGGTACGAGAACGGAGAGGCCCTGCCAGCCTCTCCACTTCCAGTCTACGGCGGCGATGGGGCCTTGCCGCAAGGCCCCGGTGGTGGCGAATAATGGTCCGTCTGCCGAACCCCCGGATCGGAGCCGACGTCGTGAATCCCCTGACCACCAGCGTGTTCGACCTGCCCGAACGCCTCGCCCAGAAGGCCGCCCCCGCACTCATCGCCGTCGACGAGGTGCACTTCGCCGCCATCGCGGAGCGCCTCGAGCGATCCATCGCCGACGTGTCCGACCGACTCGACGCGGTGCGGCGCGAAGGCGGGGGCGACGGCGAGGGGCAGGCGGCGCTCGACCGCGACCTCGACGTGCACCGGCTCACCGGTCGCCTGCGCGTCCTCCGTCGGTTCGGGCTGGACCTCTGCCTCGGGCGCATCGTGCACGACGACGAGCCGGAGCCCGTCTACATCGGGCGGATCGGCCTCGGCGACGAGACGGGCCGTCGGCTGCTCGTCGACTGGCGCTCCCCCGCCGCCGAGCCGTTCTTCGCAGCCACGCACGGCGACCCGATGGGCCTCACGAGTCGTCGGAGGTACCGCTGGACCCGCGGGCGCATCAGCGACTACTGGGACGAGGTCTTCACAGCAGAAGGACTCGAGCACAACGCCGCGCTCGACGACCAGTCCGCGTTCATCGCCAGCCTCGGCACCAGCCGCTCGGATCGGATGCGGGACGTGCTCGCCACCATCCAGGCCGACCAGGACGCGATCATCCGCGCCGGGTCGCGCGGCGCGCTCGTCGTCGACGGCGGTCCCGGCACGGGCAAGACCGTCGTCGCGCTGCACCGCGCGGCCTACCTGCTCTACGCCGACCCGCGCCTCGGCCACCGTCGCGGCGGCGTGCTCGTCGTCGGTCCGCACCAGCCCTACCTCGACTACGTGGCCGACGTGCTCCCGGGCTTGGGCGAGGAGGGCGTGCAGACGTGCACGCTCCTCGACCTCGTGCCCGAGGGCGCGAGGGCGCTGCCCGAGGCCGGCGCCCGCGTGGCCGAGCTCAAGGCCTCCGCCCGGCTCGTGCAGGCCGTCGAGGCGGCGGTCACGTACTACGAGCGACCGCCGACCGGCGCCCTCACGATCGACACGCCATGGGCCGACGTCGACGTGGACCCCGAGGACTGGGCGGAGGCGTTCGACGCTCCTGAGCCCGGTACGCCGCACAACGAGGCCCGCGACGAGGTCTGGGAGGACCTGCTCCGGATCCTGTGCGACAAGCACGACGACGTGTCGCCGCACCTCCTGCGTCGGGCGCTGGCGCAGAGCGACGAGCTGACGGGCACGTTCCGCCGGGCCTGGCCGCTGCTCGACCCGGCGGGCGTCGTCGCCGACCTCTGGTCGGTGCCGGCGTACCTGCGACGGTGCGCGCCGTGGCTCGCCGCCGACGATGTCGCGGCGCTGCAGCGCGAGGACGCCCGGGCGTGGACGATCGCCGACGTGCCCTACCTCGACGCGGCCCGACGCCGGATCGGCGACCCCGAGGCATCCCGCCGCCGTCGCCTGCGCGAAGCGGCCCTCGCCGACGAGCGCGAGCAGCGCGAGCTGGTGCTCGAGCACCTCATCGCGGCCGACGACTCCGAGATGGCCGTCATGTCGATGCTGCGCGGGCAGGACGTGCGCAACACGCTCGTCGACGAGGCCGCCCTGCCGACGGCCGATCCCGACCGGCTCGCCGGCCCCTTCGCGCACGTCATCGTCGACGAGGCCCAGGAGCTGACGGATGCCGAGTGGTCGATGCTCCTCGCCCGGTCGCCGGCGCGCAGCTTCACGATCGTGGGGGACCGCGCCCAGGCCCGGCACGGCTTCATCGAGTCGTGGCGGGAGCGGCTCGAGCGGATCGGGCTCGACCGCATCGACCTCGCGACGTTGAACATCAACTACCGCACGCCGGCCGAGGTCATGGCCGAGGCCGAGCCCGTGATCCGGGCGGTGCTCCCCGACGCCAACGTGCCCACGTCGATCCGCAGCACCGGCGTGCCCGTGACGCACGGCGCGGTCTCGCAGCTCGGCGCGACGCTCGACACGTGGCTCGCGGAACATGCCGAGGGCATCGCCTCCGTCATCGCCTCGCCCGCGATCGAGGCCGACCGGCTGCCCACGACGCCGCGCGTGCGATCGCTGACGCCCGAGCTCGCGAAGGGGCTCGAGTTCGACCTGGTCGTGCTCATCGACCCCCAGGGGTTCGGCACGGGCATCGAGGGCGCGGTCGACCGCTACGTCGCGATGACGAGGGCGACCCAGCGCCTCGTCATCCTGACGAGCACCTGAGGACCTCCTGAGGTGCACATGACGCGACGGCACCCACGGTCCTAGGCTCTTGCGCATGACCGAACAGTTCGATGTCGTCGTCCTCGGCGCGGGTCCCGGCGGCTACGTGGCCGCGATCCGCGCCGCCCAGCTCGGCCTGAAGGTGGCCGTCGTCGAGGAGCGGTACTGGGGCGGGGTCTGCCTCAACGTGGGCTGCATCCCCTCGAAGGCGCTCCTGCGCAACGCCGAGCTCGCCCACATCTTCCACGCCCAGGCCGCGACGTTCGGCATCTCGGGCGACGTGCACTTCGACTTCGGCGCCGCGTTCGACCGCAGTCGCCAGGTGTCGGAGAAGCACGTCAAGGGCGTGCACTTCCTGATGAAGAAGAACGGGATCACCGAGTTCGACGGCCGGGGCTCCTTCCGCGACGCGAACACGCTCGACGTGACGAAGGCCGACGGCACGGTCGAGACCATCCAGTTCCGGAACGCGATCATCGCGACCGGCTCGCAGGTGCGACTCCTGCCCGGCGTGCAGCTCTCGCAGAACGTCGTCACCTACGAGACGCAGATCCTCACGCGCGACCTGCCGCGCTCGATCGCGATCGTCGGCGCGGGCGCGATCGGCATGGAGTTCGCGTACGTGCTGCGCAACTACGGCGTGGAGGTCACGGTCATCGAGTTCCTCGACCGCGCCCTGCCCAACGAGGACGTCGAGGTCTCGAAGGAGATCACGCGGCAGTACCGAAACCTCGGCATCCCGATCCTCGCCTCGACGAAGGTGGAGACGGTCGTCGACAACGGGGCATCCGTCACCGTGTCGTACACCGGCGCCGACGGACAGCCCGGTTCGCTCGAGGTCGACAAGGCGCTCATCTCGGTGGGCTTCGCCCCGAACGTCGAGGGCTTCGGGCTCGAGAACGCGGGCGTGCAGCTCACCGAGCGCGGCGCGATCGCCATCGACGAGCGGATGCGCACCAACGTGCCGCACATCTACGCGATCGGCGACGTCACCGCCAAGCTCATGCTCGCCCACGTCGCGGAGGCGCAGGGCGTGGTCGCGGCCGAGACCATCGGCGACGCCGAGACCATGGAGCTCGGCGACTACCGGATGATGCCGCGCGCGACCTTCTGCTCGCCGCAGGTCGCCAGCTTCGGCCTCACCGAGCAGCAGGCCCGCGACGAGGGCTACGACGTGGTCGTCGCGAAGTTCCCGTTCACCGCCAACGGCAAGGCGAACGGCCTCGGCGACCCCGTGGGCTTCGTGAAGCTCGTCGCCGACAAGCAGCACCTCGAGCTCGTCGGCGGCCACCTCATCGGCCCCGACGTCTCGGAACTGCTGCCCGAGCTCACCCTCGCCCAGAAGTGGGACCTCGGGGCGCTCGAGCTCGCGCGGAACGTGCACACGCACCCGACGCTGTCGGAGGCGCTGCAGGAGGCGTTCCACGGCCTCGCGGGCCACATGATCAACATGTAGAAGGGCGGGCACGGGATGAACGGGTTCCTGATCGGCCTCGGCGCCCTGATGATCGTGGTCGGCGGCGTCTGGACGCTGCAGGGCGTCGGCGTGCTCCCCGGTTCGGTCATGACCGGCGTGGCCATGTGGGCGATCCTCGGGCCGATCGTCGCGCTCGTCGGCGCGGCCCTGCTCGTCTGGGGCATCACGCGGCGGCGGCGGGCCCGCGAATAGGGCGCACCCGCGAGTTCGCGCGCACAGGGTGAAGGGGGCGGATGCTCGCGGCATCCGCCCCCTTCACTGCTATCCACGCGGCACGGGCAGGCGTTCCCGCCGCGTCGATGGCTGCCCGGCGGCCGGTCCCCCGACCACCGCCGGAACCCCTAGTGGCTCACCGCCTTCTCGGCGCCGATGCCGGTGAGCGAGCGCACCTCCATCTCGGACTGCTTCTTCGGATCCTCGGTCGTCTTGTCGAGCACGCTCACGATCCAGCCGAGGAGGAAGGCCAGCGGGATCGAGACGATGCCCGGGTTCGACAGCGGGAACCAGGCGAAGTCGATCGCCTCGGTCTTCAGCATCGACGTCTCGGAGCCCGAGACCACCGGCGAGAAGACGATGAGCACGATCGCCGAGATGAGGCCGCCGTACATGCTCCACAGGGCGCCCTTCGTGGTGAAGCGCTTCCAGAAGAGCGAGTACACGATGGTCGGCAGGTTCGCGGATGCCGCGACGGCGAACGCGAGGGCCACGAGGAAGGCCACGTTCTGGCCGTTCGCCCCGATGCCGCCGATGATCGCGACGATGCCGATGATGACCACCGTGCGGCGGGCCACCTTGACCTCGGCGCCCGGCTCGGGCTTGCCCTTCTTCACGACCGACGCGTAGATGTCGT
>CBFGWW010000150.1:0-8067 GCA_965652625.1 uncultured Agromyces sp. | reverse complement strand
CACAGCTCTTCGAGCGCTTCGGCCCGGGCTTCGCGCCGACGTCCTGAGCGGCCTGTCTATTTCCTAGGTGGTCTGAAGGCAGATCCGCGAGCTGCCCCGCGTGTCGTGTGGTTGCGACCGCCGTGTCGCGCGGAAGTTCCTGCAGTCGCTTCGACTGGATCGGTGGACCGCGGACCGCGCGGCTACCGGGAGCCGATCAGTGGAAGACCGACCGCGCCGTGACGGTCACCTCGATCGGCACCTCGAGGGGGACCAGGTCGGTGGAGATCGGCGCCCGCCAGACCGAGCGCAGGGTCACGGTCGCGCTGCGTCCGTCGGTCGACGTGGCGCTCACGAGCACGACGCCGTCGAGATCGGTCACCGCATCGGCGAGGTACGCGCCCGCTGAACGTTGCACGTCGGCATCCACGAGGTCGAGCGTGAGCCGGCTGCCGTCGACGCGCACCGATTCGAGCTCCCACGCCTCGGCCGCCGCGAGCGCCGCGCCGTCGGCGACGGTGAAGAGGCGCTTCCGTTCGAGGTAGAGCGTCGTCGCCGACGCGACCACGAGGATGATCGCCAGGCCGAGCACGCCGTACGCGATGGTGAGGAGCAGCGTCGACCCCTTCTCGTCGGGCGCCACCCGCGCTCGGAGTGCCCGCATCATGACGCAGCGGCGAAGCGGGAGACGGTCTGCGTCGCGCTCGCCTCGACGGGCACGCTGCCGACGGCGGTGAGCGAGAGCACGTCGGGGACGAGCGGCAGCTCGACCCGGGCGGAGACCGTGACACTCACACGGGCGCCCGGCTCGCCGCAGTCGGCGCGATCGCAGCGCACGCTGACGGATGCCGCGTCCGCATCGATCCCGTAGTCCGCCAGCGTCACCCGCACCGCACGTTCCACCGCGGCATCCGACCCGCCCTGGTCGGAAGCCGTCACCGCGACGCGCGCGGCCTGTCGCGCCGCTCCCTCGACGCCGAGCGCTCCCGCCTGCACCGCCGCGACCGCGAGCACGAGGTAGACGAGCGGCACGAGCAGCATGATGCCGACCGTGAGGAACTCGAGCGACGCCGAGCCTCGCTCCCCCGTAGGGCGTGGCAGGACACGTCGGGCGACGAAGCTCTTCGACCGCGGTTCAGTCGAGCGTCTCGAGTGCCGCATGACCCGACACCTCCAGAGCGCGCTCGACCCCGAGCAGGCCGACGACCGGCAGGGTCGCGCGGACCGTCACCTCCACCGCCGGCACGCCGCCGACCGAAGTCGTTCCCGCGGTGATGTCCTGCGCGTACTCCGCGGAGATGGCCGCCGAGATGAGGTCGCGGGTCCGGGTGGTGCCGTCGCTCGCCGAGGACCCGGCCAGCGCCGCGAGCCTCGCGCCCTCGGCCGCCGCGTCGAGCAGGGTGTTGCGCACGTGCAGCGCGAGCGCGAGTTGCACGACCGCGAGCGCGAGCACCGTGAGCAGGACGCCGACGAGCGTGAACTCGGCGACCGCCGACCCGCGCTCGTCGCAACCGAGCGCCCGGAGCGCCGAGCGCACACGGGATCCCCGTTGAATCGCAGACCAGTGGCTCAGAACCCGAGCACGCGGCTGATCGCCTGATCGAACACGCCGCTCAGCGCAGGGCCGGCGAGGCCCCAGATCACGATCACGAGCCCCGCCGTCATCAGCGTGATCAGTACCCATCCGGGCACGTCGCCGCGTTCCTCGCGCAACCGCGCGATGAGCTCTCGCATGGACCGTCCTTTCGTCGGCGCACCCCCCGGTGCGCGATCGGAGCGCCGCGTCGGCGGGCATCAGAAGCCCGCCTGCAGCACGAGGTAGCCCGGGAACAGCGCGAATGCGACGGTCACGGGGAGAATCAAGAAGATCAGCGGCACCAGCATGGCTATTTCCTTGCGACCCGCGAGCTCGATGATGGTGCGCTTGGCCTCTTCGCGTGCGTCGCCGGCCTGCGATCGAAGCACCGCTGCCAGCGGCGCCCCGCGATCGAGGGCGCCCAGCACCTGGTCGATCGCACGAGAGAGGGCCGGGTGATCGAGGCCGTCGCGGAGGTCGGCGAGCGCACGACCGAGCGGAACACCCGTCCCGACCTCGCTCACCACGCGCGCGAACTCACCGGGCAGCTCCCCCGAGCCGGCGCTCGCGACACGGCGGACCGCGTCGAGCATGCCCTCGCCCGCCGTGAGGCTGAGCGTGAGGAACTCGAGCACCGTCGGCAGCTCCGCCGAGATGCGCGCGAGTCGTCGCCGGGCCCGGCGCTGCAGCGTCCAGTCCCGGAGGGCCGCGCCCAGCGCGGCGGCGAGCACCGGCGTCGCGATCCGTACGATGACGGGAAGGCCGCCGAACGTCGGGACGAACAGCGCCACGGCCGCGCCGATGACGAACCCGGCGGCGGCCCATGCGAGTTGCTCACCTCTGAAGCGCTCGACGGATGCCACGGTGCCCGCCTGCCGCAGGCGCTTGGAGATCGTCTCGTCGCCGCCGAGCCACGTCGACATGATCGCGCGAGCTCGCCGGGCGGCCGGCCCGACGAGCACGCCCAGCACCGGACTCGGGTCCGCAGGACGACGGTCGAGCAGCGCCCGTGCCGCCGGCGACAGGTCGGCGACGTAGGGCGCGACGCGCTCGATCAGGCGAGGCCGCCCGAGCCGCGGCACCGCCGAGGTGACCAGCCAGAGACCAAGGCCCAGGGTCGCGCCGAGCACCACGGCGAGTGCGGCGACCGCGTTCACCGCAGCCATCGACGCTCCTCGGGGAGCCGCCCGAGGGCGATCATCGTGCGGTACGCGACGAAGGTCACGACGACGCCCACGACGATCAGCACGCTGCCCGCAGTGGAGTCGTAGGCCACGAGCGTCTCGTGCCGAGTTGCGAGGACGAGCAGCAGCAGCCACGGGGCGGCGACGCCGAGGCGGGCGGCGTTCCGGATCCAGGACTGCCGTGCGACGACCTCCGACCGCACGGCGGCGTCCTCGCGCAGGTATCCGGCGAGTCCGCGCAGCACGGCGGTCACGTCGCTCCCGCCGACCTCTCGAGCCATTCGGAGCGTCTCGAGGATGCGGTCAGCCGTCGGGTCCGCGAGCGACGCTTTCAGCCGGTCGACGCACTGGCCGAAGTTGCCGCTCCGCCGGAAATCGGCCTCGAACTCGGCGAAGGCCGGCCGCGTGACGGCGGGTCCGAGCTCGGCCAGCGCGGCGACGCTGTCGGGCAGCGACATCCCGGCTCGCACCGAGGCCACGAGGTGGTCGACGACGTCGGGCCACACCGCACGGTTGGCGGCACGACGCCGAGCGGCACGGGCGTTCACGACCATCGGCACGAGCGCGGCGCCCAGCACCGCCGCCACGACCGTGAGGATCGGCACGCGGAAGACCGCTTGAGCGAGCGCCCCGGCCACGAGCGCGAGCACGAGGCAGACGATCGCGACCACCGGGATCGAGACACCGCCGAGCCCGGCGAGTGCGAGTGCGTCGCGCGCCGAGTCGAACGCGCGAGGCTGCGACGTCTCCTTCGGCCGAGCCGGCCACAGCCACGGCGAGAGGACGAGGAGGACGCCGAGACCGAGGACGCCGCCGAGGATGAGGCTCATGCGGCATCCCGAGCGAGGACGATCGCGGGGTCCAGCCCGACGGCGTCGTACTTCTCCGAGCGGGGCGGCAGCGCACCGGTGGGCAGGAGCTCACCGGCGCGGCGCGTGAAGATCGGTGCGATCTGGACCACTCCGTCGATGGTTGCTCCCGACGTCGCCGCGATCTCGGCGACGTGCCGGCCGCCGTCGCGATCCATGCCGAGGTGCACGACGAGGTCGATGCAGCTCGCGACGGTCGGCACGACGAAGGACGCGTCGATGTTGCGACCCGCGAGCAGCGGCAGCGTGCACAGCTTCGTGAGCGCATCGCGCGCCGTGTTGGCGTGGATCGTGCACATGCCCGGCAGGCCCGAGTTCAACGCGATGAGCAGGTCGAGGCTCTCGGCCTCCCGCACCTCGCCGACGACGAGCCGGTCGGGCCGCATGCGCAGTGCCTCCTTGATGAGCCGCCGCAGCGTGATCTCGCCGGTGCCCTCGAGGCTCGGCTGGCGGCATTGCATCGACACGAGGTCGCGAACGTCGAGGTCGAGCTCGAACGTCTCCTCGACCGTCACGACGCGATCCCCGCTGCGCGCCCCCGACATGAGCGCGTTGAGCATGGTCGTCTTGCCGGTGTGCGTCGCACCCGACACGAGGATGTTCGCGCCTGCGAGCACGCTCATGCGCAGGAACTCGGCCGCCTGCCGCGTCAGCGAGCCGAGCTCCACGAGCTGCGACAGCGAGCGGATGCCGCGCCGGAACTTGCGGATGTTCACCGCCCAGTGCGCTCGCGTGACGTCGGGGATCACCACGTGGAGCCGCGACCCGTCGGGAAGGGAGGCGTCGACGAAGGGCGACGACAAGTCGACGCGCCGACCGGAGTGCTGCAGCATCCGCTCGACGAGCTCGCGCACCTCACGGTCGGAGAGCACGACCGGCGTGAGCTCGGCGACGCCATCGCGTGCGACGAAGACCCGCGTCGGGGCGTTGATCCAGATCTCCTCGACCTCCGGATCATCGAAGAACGGCTGCAGCGGCCCGTAGCCCGTGATCGCAGCGACGACGTCGCGCGCGGTGCCCGACTCGTCGGCGAGCTGCGCGTGGGCACCGGCGAGCGCACGTTCGCTGTAGCGGCGCACCTCCTCATCGGCGTAGCGGCGAGCGGCCGTGCCGTCGGCGCCGAGATCGATGCCCTCGCGAAGGACCCTCGTGCGCACGCGCTCGGCGATCGTGCGCACGGGGTCGGTCATGGCTCCATCTTGGAGAAGAGCGGATGCCGCGACTGGACTTATCCACAGCGGCATCCGTCGGATGGGTCGACCAGCTGCCGCGTGCTGCGCGGTCCGGTGCGGAATGCACAGCCCGCTGGTACGCTTCGCGCAGTCGGCGCTGGGAGCAGAGATGTCCGGATGGCGCCCAACGGGCGCAGTCGTCGCGATCGTGTTCATGGTCGCTCTGGCAGGATGCGCGGGTTCGCCCGCCGATCAGGTCGGCGCGGGCTCGACCGTGCCGCCATCCGATTCGGTGAGCGCCGGCACGCTCGACCTCGCCACCGGCGAGACGATCGGGTACCGGTGCCTTGGTGAAGGCGAGCCTGCCGTCGTGCTCGAAGCCGGCACGGATGACGCGGGCACGTCCGCGTTCCCGGGCGAGTTCCTCGCGTCCCTCGCGGAGGACACCACCGTCTGCGTCTACGACCGCCCCGGCACGAGTGCGTCGAGCAGCGACCCGCCCGATCGGGCGCGCGGCTACGACGACCTCATCGCGGTCCTCGACGGCGTGCTCGCCGAACTCGAGCTCGAGCCGCCGTACGTGGTGGCCGGCCAGTCGGGCGGCGGCAACATCGCGATCTCGTACGCCATGCGGCATCCCGAGCGCGTCGCGGGACTTCTGACCATCGACTCGTACCACGACGATCCCGCCGAGATGGCGGCGTGGCAGGCCGAGGAGGGGTTCACGTGGGAGGACAACCCCGAGCACGTCGACTGGGTGCAGGCGGCGGCCCAGCAGGACGCCCACCCCTTGCCGATCGGCGACTTCCCCGTGCGGATCCTCAGCGCCACCCAGGCCGACCCGGGCGGGGCCGACAACCAGGTTTACTGGCTCGGGCTTTCATCCGATGCGAGGCAGATCGTGATCGAGGGCCCGCACGACCTGCAGTGGGCGGCTCCCGATGCGGTCGTGGCCGAGTTCCGGACGTTGCTCGACGAGCTCCAGGAGTGACGAGGGGGGCTTCCCCTTCCTGACGCCGCCCCCTCTCCCACAACGACCGGCCCACCGCAAGTCCCCTGAGCGATCGCGGCCAGGAGCGTAGCGTCGAAGCGACCCGAGGAGAACGACGACCCGATGAGCAGCAGGCCCGGAACCCGTGTCGCCGAGCGCTACCGGATGGTCAAGCTGCTGGGCACGGGCGGCATGGGGATCGTGTGGCAGGCGTGGGACGAGCGCCTGGAACGCCCGGTCGCGCTCAAGATGCTGCGCACGCAGCCGTACCTCACGACGGAGGAGCGCGAGACGGCGACGAACCGTGCGATGCGCGAGGCGCGGATCACCGCGGGCCTGCACCATCCTCACGCCGTCACGGTGTTCGACGTGGTCGAGCACGAGGGCGAGCCGTGCATCGTCATGCAGCTCATCCACTCGACGCCGTCGTCGGTGCTGCTCCGCGAGCACGGCACGTTCACGCCGGCCCGGACAGCGCGCGTGGGAGCGCAGGTGGCCTCGGCGCTGGCGGCGGCGCATCGCCTGCGGATCGTGCACCGCGACGTGAAGCCCGGCAACATCCTCATCACCGAGGACGGCTCGGCGATGATCAGCGACTTCGGCATCTCGCATGCGCTCGGCGATGCCACGATCACCGCGACCGGGATGATGCACGGGACACCGGCGTACCTCGCTCCCGAAGTGGCGCGCGGTGGGCCCTCGAGCTTCGCCTCGGACGTGTTCTCGCTCGGCTCGACGCTCTACGCGATGCTCGAGGGCGCTCCGCCGTTCGGCACCGACGACAACGCGATCGCCCTGCTGCACCGCGTGTCTCGCGGCGGCATCACCGCGCCCAAGCAGGCCGGTGTGCTCGGTCCCCTCCTTCGAGAGATGCTGGCGGTCGACCCCCGGAAGCGTCCGGACATGTCCGCGGTCGCCGAGCGGCTCTCGGAGGTGCAGGAGCGGATCGAGGCATCCGACTCGTCCGCCGCCACGCTCGTGCTGCCCGCCGGCGCAGGAGCCGTGACCGCACCCGCCCAACCGCCGACGCCGACACCGACCGGCGACACCCGGCAGATCGGCGACACCGCCGAGACCGAACGGCTGGCGGAGTCCGAGCCCGATCCCATCGCCGAGACCGAGCGGCTCGAGGCGGCCGAAGCCGCGATGACCACGCCGACTGCACGCCTTGACGTCGCGCCGACCCCACCGACTGGGCCGACCGCGCGGCAGGACGAAACGTCCGCCGAGTCTGCTCCGCTCGCCCAACGAGCCACCCCGTCGCTCTCGTGGCTCGTGCAGGGGCCGCCGGTCGAGCCCTCGGGCGCGCCGCCCGTGCACGCGAGCGCTGGGCCCAGGCGACGGCGCACCGCCGCCATGATCGGCAGCCTGATCGTCGTCGCGATCCTCGCGATCGGCGGCGCGCTGCTGTTCAGCACGCTGCGGCCGGGGGCGGACGAAGCCGGTGGCCCTGACACCCGCGGCGAGCGGGCCACGACGGACGCGACGCCCTCCGCCACTCCGACCACCGCCGCCGAGCCGCCGCCGACCACCGCACCACCCGCCACCGCACCGCCGACCGCCCAACCCGAGGCGACTGAGGCTCCTCCACCCGCCCCGACGCCCGAGCAGCGGCTCACCAGCGCCGTCACCGACTACTACGCGCTCATGCCCGGCAACCTCGATGCGGCGTGGCCGCTGATGACGGCCGACTACCAGGAGAATCACGTGGGCGGCCGAGCCGCGTACGACGAGTTCTGGGGCGACGTCGCAAGCATCTCGATCGCCGACGTCGTCGCGACCGCACCCGACCGCGCGCAGGCGACGCTCACCTACACGTTCGTCGACGGAGGCGGCGCGCAGGAGGTCACGGCCTACAGATTCGTCGACGAGGGCGGTGTGCTCAAGATCGCCGAGACCGACGTGCTGAGCAGCGTCACGTTCTGAGCGTCAGCCCTTCGCCTCGCCCGTCGCCAGGTCGAACGTGACGCTCGCGTCCTCGTAGGGCGAGTCCAGCAACACCATCGCCTCGACCGGCAGGGCGCCCGACTCGTCCGCGATCGACGAGCGCCTGCACGATGACGATCGCCGAGTCGGGGTCGTCGATCCCCGACGACTGCATGGAGGGCGCGCATGCGTGTCCTTCCAGGGTCGTGCTGACCCTACGAGGATGCCGGTGCCCCGCGTCGCGCGTATGGGTAGTCGTTGCTCATTCGAGACCGAAGCGTGCTCCGGGCGGCCCCGCGCGAGGCGACCGGCCGACCCGAGGCACGAGCTCAGCGCCCGTTGACCTTCTCGACCTGCATCACGAGGATCA
>CBFGWW010000149.1:0-8153 GCA_965652625.1 uncultured Agromyces sp. | reverse complement strand
GGCATCGGCGTCACCCGCATCCTCGCGATCATCGCCGAGCTCAACAACGACGACAAGGGCCTCGTCTGGCCGACGCCGGTCGCGCCGTTCGACGTGCACGTGCTGGCGACCGGCAAGGACCAAGCGGCGTTCGACGCCGCCGAGCGGGTCGTCGCCGACCTCGAGGCCGCGGGCTTCGACGTCGTCTACGACGACCGGCCCAAGCTCTCGCCGGGCGTGAAGTTCGCCGACGCCGAGCTCATCGGCGTGCCGAAGATCGTGATCGCCGGCCGCGGCGTCGCCGACGGCGTCGTCGAGGTGTGGGACCGCGCCTCCGGCGACCGGGTCGCCGTGCCGATCGACGGGGTCGTCGCCGCGCTCGCCGGCTGAGCGGCGCGTGTCGCGCGGCACTCAGAGGCGGGCGTACCGCGCCCGCGCGAAGCAGTACACGCCGTAGATGACGAGCCCCGCGCCGACGAGCCAGAGCAGGACACGGCCGAACGGCAGCTCCGCCATGCTCCGCAGCGCGGCATCCAGGCCCCTGGCCTTCTCGGGGTCGTGGGTCAGCGCGGCGACCACGAAGAGCACGCCGACGATCGCGACGGCGACGCCCTTGGCCACGTAGCCCACGACGCCGAGCGCGCGGATGCCGCCGCCGACCGCGCCGCCGGGCAGCGACAGGTGCTTCTCGAAGTCGCGGCGGGCGCCACGCACGACGAACGCGACGCCGACCCCGAGCACGAGGAGGCCGATGAGCACGACGAGCACGACCCCGGCGGGATTCGCGAGCAGGTCGGCGGTGAGCGTCCGGGTGGACTCCGAGGAGTCGGAGCTCCCGCCGAGGGCGTACACGAGGGCCGTGCCGGCGATCGCGAAGTAGGCGGCCGCGGTACCGATCTACGTGGCCCGCCGTCCCCACCGCCGCTTCCTGTCGGGATCGCGCTCGACGATGGCCTCGCCGACCCGCCAGATGCCGAGTGCCGCGAGCCCGACCACGATGATCCCGAGCACCACGACGCCGAACGGGACACGCGCGATCTGCTCCATCGCGCCGCCCTGGTCGGCCTCACCGCCCCCCGCCCCCGCGGCGATCGACACGGCGATCATGCCGATGACGACGTGCACGAGTCCAAGCACCACGTAGCCGAAGCGGGCGGCGAGTCGGAACGCGCGGGAATCCTGGGCGGCGTCGACGGCGTCCGAGGCGGAGACGGAGGTCGGGTTCATGCGCACACTGTATTGACGCGGATGCCGCGTGATCACCCCCTTGCGCTTCATCCCGCCGCCATGTCGTGTTCACCGACGCGGTGCCTTCGCGTCTCCTCGGGGGGCGACGCTCGGATCGACCCGTTCGTCGATCGTGAGGACCCGAGAAGTGACGATTTCCGACCAGACCCCGCTGCGCTTGCTTCCCATGGCCGACCACGTGCGCGGCAAGCGCTCCGCCGTGACGTGCCGGCTGAAGTGCGCCGACGCGTGCCTCGGACCCGAGTGCAACACGTCGGACAACGCCCACTTCCGCGACATCGCGTCGGCGGCGCTCACCCGGCGCTCGCTGCTCGGCCTCGGCCTCGCGGGCGCGGTCGGGCTCGTGGTCGGCAACGCCGTCGGCGGCGGCTCGGGCGCGGCGTACGCCGCGAAGCCCGGCACGGCCGGCCTCGCGTTCGGCGCGATCGACCCGGTCGACCGCCTCGTCGACGCGTTCACGGTGCCCGAGGGCTACCACTGGAGCCCGATCATCCGCTGGGGCGACCCGCTGTTCGCGTCGTCGCCGGCGCTCGACTTCGCCAACCAGTCGGCCGCGGCCCAGGCCGGTCAGTTCGGCTACAACAACGACTACCTCGACATCATCGCCGACCCGAGCGGCAAGAGCGGCGTGCTCGTGGCCAACCACGAGTACGTCAACCCGGGCATCATGTTCCCGCCCACGAGCGACCCCGCCGAGAAGCAGCGCCGCGGCGAGATCTACAAGGCGGCGCAGGGCATGTCGGTCGTCGAGCTGCGCCGTCGCGCGGCGGGCGAGCCGTGGTCGTACGTCGTCGACGGCAAGCGCAACCGCCGCATCACCGTCGAGACGGTGTTCGAGCTCACGGGCCCCGCGGCCGGGTCCGACCTCGTGAAGACCGCTGCCGACCCCGAGGGCCGCTGGGTCAAGGGCACGCTCGGCAACTGCGCCGGCGGCACCACCCCGTGGGGCACCGTGCTCTCGGGCGAGGAGAACTTCAACGGCTACTTCGCGTGGGCGGCCGACACCGCCGAGCAGAAGCGCTACAGCGGCACGTCGACCACGACGACCGAGACCGGCTGGGAGGCGTACGACCCGCGTTTCGACGCGCACGACGCCGACTACGTGAACGAGCCCAACCGCTTCGGCTGGATCGTGGAGATCGACCCGAGCGACCCGACGTCGACGCCGCTCAAGCACACGGCCATGGGCCGCATGAAGCACGAGGGCGCCAACGTGATCATCGCCGAGGACGGCCGCGTCGTGGCCTACATGGGCGACGACGAGCGCAACGACTACCTCTACAAGTTCGTGTCGAAGGGGCGCTACACGGCCGCGACGTCGACCGGTGCGAAGCAGAAGAACCAGCGCCTGCTCAGCGAGGGCGACCTGTTCGTCGCCAAGTTCACGGGCAACTCGCCGGCCGGCGAGATCACCGGCGGCGGCGCGTTGCCGAGCGACGGGCTCTTCGACGGCGCCGGCCAGTGGATCCCGCTCACCCGCAACGGGCAGAGCGTCGTCCCGGGCATGACCGTCGAAGAGGTGCTCGTCTACACGCGTCGCGCCGCGGACCTCGTGGGGGCCACCAAGATGGACCGCCCCGAGGACGTCGAGCCGAACCCGCGCACCGGCAAGGTCTACGTGGCACTGACGAACAACAGCGCGCGCGGCACGTCCTCGCCGCTCGACGAGGCGAACCCCATCTCGGGCAACCGCTTCGGGCACGTCATCGAGCTCACCGAGACCGCGGGCCAGTCGGGGGAGACGTTCGGCTGGAGCATCCTGCTGCTCTGCGGCGACCCGTCGAAGACGGCGTACACGTACTTCGCCGGCTTCCCGAAGGAGCTCGTGTCGCCCATCTCGTGCCCTGACAACCTGGCGTTCGACTCCGAGGGCAACCTCTGGATCTCGACGGACGGCGCGCCCGGCACGATCGGCTACAACGACGGCCTCTTCCGGGTGCCGCTCGAGGGCGACCAGCGCGGCAACGTGCAGCAGTTCCTCTCGGTGCCGCGCGAGGCCGAGACCTGCGGCCCCGTGATCCACGACCGCGAGGGCCTCGTCTTCGTGGCCGTGCAGCACCCGGGCGAGAACGGCTCGGTCGCCGCGCAGACGTCGCTCTTCCCCGACTACGGCTCGACGGCAGCGGGTTCGGTCGCCGCGCCGCGCCCCTCGGTCGTGCAGGTCTGGCACGACTGACCGGCGGCGAGGACCGGGGTGGCGGATGCGGGGGCATCCGCCATCCGCCGCGGCGGGCGGCCCCGGGGAGCAGCCGTCCGCCGCATTCCCGTGCTCACGCGGCGCGCGGCGCGCGCCGTGGCGCGCCGAGGAGTCGTTCGACGACGTCGGCGCCGGCGGAGGCCGCATCGGTCGCCCGCAGGCGCTCACCGAGTGACATCGCGCTCGCACGGACCCCCGGATCGGCGAGGACGGCCGCGACCGCCGTCGCGATGCGTTCGGGCCCGGCGGTGCGGGGCAGCAGCCGGCCGGCGCCCGCGTGCTGGATCGCCTTCGCGATCATGGGCTGATCCAGCAGCGGGTGCATCGGCAGCATCAGCGTGGGAACGCCGTGCGCGAGCGCGCGGAAGGTGGTCGAGTGGCCGCCATGGCCGATGACGAGGGATGCCTCGCGGAAGAGCACGCCGTGATCGGCTCGGTCCATCACGCGGACGTTCGGCGGCGCGTCGAGGTCCCGATCAGGTCGGAGTCCGCCGAGCGTCATGACCGCGCGCACCGGAAGCGATCCGAGTGCCGTCGCGATGTGCTGGTAGGCATCGGTCTGGCCGGGGAACCATGTCGTCGACAGGCTGACCACGGCGAGCGGGGGAGCGGACGCGTCGGGTTCGGCCTGGACGCCGGTCTCGACCGCACCGATCCACTCCGACGCGCGTGCGAGGGTGGAGCGGCTGGACGATGCGGGGTCGAGTCCACGGTCGGTCGTGACGATCCGGGCGTCGGCGTCGCGCCAGGCGGCGAGCAAGTCCACGCCTCGGAGGCGAGCTCCGATCCCGATGGGGCCTCGCCGGAAGGAGCGCTCCCAGTAGGCCAGGAAGGTGTGCAGCAGGGCCGCGGTGGGGACGCCCGCCGACTGCGCGCCCCTGACCGACGAGGCCATCAGGCCGTCGACGATCGCGGCCCCGGCGTCGCCGACGGACTCCCGCACCTCTCGTTCGATCGTTCGATCCGAGGCGAGCCTGACGGCGTCGGCGACCGCGGCGGGCACCGTCTGGCGCACGGTGCGGTCCCAGAAGTCGAGCGCGTCGAGCGGGTCGAACGCGTGACCTGCGCGAATGACCGTGTCGGCCTGTCGTCGCTGGCCGAGCACCCGGAGGCGGTGGCCGCGCCGCGCGAGCTCGTCGGCGATGCGGAGCGTCGGCGGGAGGTTGCCGCCCCCGTCGACGGTGACGATGGCGATGGTCGACATGGCGATTCCCTTCTCACGAGTCCGGTGCCCGGCCGGTGCCCGGCCGGATGCGGTCGATGACGGATGCCACGAGCTCGGACATCCGATCCAAGGTCTCGTCGCGCGTGCGCGCGAGATCCCGTCGCCAGAGCTTCCACGCGAACACGTCGGTCGCGGCGACGAGGAGGTCGACGCTCCGCTCGCGCAGGTCGGCCGGCAGCGGATCCAGCGCCGGCGCGAACAGGGTCGCGACCCAGTCGCGGTGAGCGGACTTGCCCAGGCCGACGGCGGCGGCGGCGAGCGGCTCCCACGTCTCCTGGCCGAGGAGGAGGAGCACCATGTCGCCGCGCGTCTCGTAGTGGTCGACGAGCGCGCCGAGGGAGGCGCGCACGTCGCCCGGGTCGGCGGGCCGCTCGCCGCGGACCTCCGCGCTCGTGCGATCGATGGCCTGGCGGAAGAGCTCCTCACGGGAGCCGAAGGCCCGCAGGACCGTCTGCACCGACACCTCGGCGCGATCGGCGATCGCGGACAACGTGCAGGCGGCGAGGGGTCGTTCGCCGGCGAGTTCGACCGCTGCACGCGAGATCCGCAGCCGGGTCTGCTCGGCCTGTTCGGCGCGGATGCGCATGGTGTAGGAGCGGGTCGTTTTCATGTCACTCACCATTAACGCCGATTCTGAATTCGATGTCAATGGTCGTTCACGTGAAAATAGGTGGGCGTGGATGACGGTGGCCCTCGTCATCCGCTAACCTTGGGTGTTCCGCTCCGAGGGGAAGCGGCATGAGAGCTGAATAGAGGAGGCCGGCGATGGACATCGACCTCAGCGTGCTCCGCATGATGGAGCGCGAGAAGGAGATCCCGTTCGACGAACTGGTGGAGATCATCGAGCAGGCGATCCTCATGGCCTACTTGAAGCACACCAACCCCGGCCAGCACGGGCACGCGAACCCCACGGGCGCACGCGCGCACCTCGACCGCAAGACGGGGCACGTCTCCATCTACGTGCCCGAGTACGACGAAGAGGGCAACGTCGTCGGCGAGGCCGAGGACAGCCCCAGCGACTTCGGCCGCATCGCCGCGTTCGCCGCGAAGCAGGTCATCAACCAGCGCCTGCGCGACCTCGCCGACGACGCCGTGCTCGGCGAGTTCCGCGGCCGCGAGGGCGACATCGTCGCCGGCGTCATCCAGCAGGGCCCCAACCCGCGCATGGTGCACATCGACCTCGGCACCGTCGAGGCGATCCTGCCCCCCGAGGAGCAGGTGCCCGGCGAGGAGTACCCGCACGGCCAGCGCATCCGCGTCTACGTGACGAGCGTCGCGAAGGGCGCGAAGGGCCCGTCGATCACGGTGTCCCGCACGCACCCCGCGCTCGTGCGCAAGCTGTTCGCGCTCGAGGTGCCCGAGATCGCGTCGGGCGTCGTCGAGATCGTGTCGCTCGCGCGCGAGGCCGGCCACCGCACGAAGATCGCCGTGCGCGCGAACCAGCCGGGCGTCAACGCCAAGGGCGCCGCGATCGGCGAGCTCGGCCAGCGCGTGCGCGCGGTCACCGCCGAGCTCGGCTCCGAGAAGATCGACATCGTCGACTGGTCGGACGACCTCGCGACCTTCGTCGCGAGCGCGCTCTCGCCCGCCAAGGTGACGAGCGCCTTCGTCATCGACGAGCAGACCCGCGCCGTGCGCGCCCTCGTGCCCGATTACCAGCTGTCGCTGGCGATCGGCAAGGAGGGCCAGAACGCGCGCCTCGCGGCGAAGCTCACCGGCGCGAAGATCGACATCCAGCCCGACTCGATCCTCGAGTCGAACTGACCCGCGAGCCGGGCGTCGCCGGGCCGCCTGGCGGGGAGGTGTAGGATGGAACCCGTCAGAACGTGCATCGGATGCCGTGCGCGTGCCCCGCGATCCTCGCTTCTGAGGGTCGTCTCCCAGAACTCCCACGTCGTAGCAGATGCTTCGGCCGTGCTTCCGGGGAGGGGCGCGTGGCTGCATCCGACGCTCGAGTGCTACCGGCTCGCCGTGCGGAAGCGCGCCTTCGGGCGCGCGCTGCGCATTCGCGGCGAGGTGGACACCAGCAACGTAGAGAACAGGCTGAACGGCTAATGGACAACTCATGAGCGGCTCGAAATGAGACCCGTCCGCCATTGATGGTCCGCCCCTGTCCGGGGGTGGGCCCGGAACAGGAGAGAAGTGGCTGCCAAACCACGCGTACACGAGATCGCATCCGAACTCGGTGTCGACAGCAAGATCGCCCTTGAGAAGCTCAAGGAGATGGGCGAGTACGTCAAGGGACCCTCGTCCAGCATCGAACCCCCCGTCGCCCGCAAGCTGCGGGCGGCGCTCGAGGCGGCAGGAGCCGCCGCGACGGCCGCGCCGGCGGCGACGGCCAAGCCCGCGACTGCGGCGAAGCCCGGCCCCAAGCCGGCGCCGAAGCCGGCACCCCAGGCCGCTCCGGCGGCTCCGGCCGCCGACGCGCCGATGACGGTCGCCGAGCGCCAGGCGCAGGCTGAGGAGAAGGCGGCGCAGGCCGCCGCCACGAAGCCGGCCGAGGCGCCCGCAGCGCCCGCTGCGGCGGCATCCGACGTGGCCAAGCCGGCCGCGCCGAAGCCCAGCGGCGCGATCCCGCGCCCGGCGCCCCGCCCCGGCGCCCCGCGGCCCGGCAACAACCCGTTCTCGAGCTCGCAGGGCATGGGCTCGCGCCCGGCCCAGCCGCGCCCCGGGAACAACCCGTTCTCCAGCTCGCAGGGCATGGGCCAGCGTCCGAACCCGGGCAACATCCCGCGGCCGCAGGCTCCTCGCCCCGGCTCGCCGCGTCCCGGCGCACCCCGTCCCGGCGGTGCAGGCGGCGGTCGTCCCGGCGGCTTCCAGCGCCCCGGCGGTGGCGGCGGTGCCGGTGCCGGCGCGCGTCCGGGCGGTCCCGGCGCGGGCGGCGGCTTCCAGCGCCCCGGCGGCGGCTTCGGCGGCCCGCGTCCCGCGGGCGGCGGCGGTCGTGGTCGCGGCCCCGGCGGCGGCACGGCCGGTGCGTTCGGTCGTGGCGGCGGCAAGTCCAAGGCCCGCAAGTCGAAGCGCACGAAGCGGCAGGAATTCGAGATGCGGGAGGCCCCGTCGCTGGGCGGCGTGAGCGTCCCCCGCGGCGACGGCAACACCGTCATCCGACTGCGTCGCGGCGCCTCCATCTCCGACTTCGCCGACAAGATCGACGCGAACCCCGGTTCGCTCGTCACGGTGCTCTTCCACCTCGGTGAGATGGCCACCGCGACCGAGTCGCTCGACGAGGCCACGTTCGAGGTGCTCGGCGCCGAGCTGGGCTACAAGATCCAGGTCGTCTCGCCTGAAGACGAGGACAGGGAGCTCCTCGAGGGCTTCGACATCGACCTCGACCAGGAGCTCGAGGACGAGACCGACGAGGTGCTCGAGCAGCGTCCTCCGGTCGTCACCGTCATGGGCCACGTCGACCACGGTAAGACGCGCCTCCTCGACGCGATCCGCAACGCCAACGTGGTGGCGGGCGAGGCCGGCGGCATCACCCAGCACATCGGTGCGTACCAGGTG
>CBFGWW010000148.1:0-8348 GCA_965652625.1 uncultured Agromyces sp. | reverse complement strand
GGCCCGTGCGGCCGATGGCCACCGCGATGTCGAGGAGCTTCGTGTGCACCTCCTCGGGCGGGTACTTGTAGGCGATCGCCCATCGCGGGGCCCGGCTCGTCGCGCCCAGCTCGTCGTGCAGGGCGAGCTCGTCGACCTTGACGACGATGCCGTCGATCTCGTGTTCGACGTCATGGCGGTGCTCGCCCCAGTTCGCGATGAACGCCGCGACGTCGTCGACGGAATCGAGCACCCGCGTGTACGGCGAGACGGGCAGGCCCCACTGGGCGAGCAGCCCGTAGACGTCGGACTGCGTCGCAACGGGCGGGCGATCCCACGCGCCGATGCCGTGGAGGTAGAGGGAGAGCCGCCCCAGCCGGTCGCGCATCAGCCCGAGCTCGAACGCGCTCTTGCGCTCGCGCCGCTGCCTGAGGCTGCCCGCCGCCGTGTTGCGGGCGTTCGCGAACTCGGGGAAGCGCACCTTGATGGACGCCTCGGGACGGCCCTTGGCCAGCTCCTCCGCCTCGTAGGCCGCCTGCAGCTCGTGCTGGCGCCGGTTCAGCTCCTCGAAGTCGGCCGTCGACAGGAAGACCTCGCCGCGCACCTCGAAGAAGGGCGGGAATCCCTCGCCCTCGAGGCGGCGCGGGATCGCAGGGATGAACTCCAGGTTGTCGGTGATGTCCTCGCCGACGCGGCCGTCGCCTCGCGTCGTCGCCGTCTCGAGCACGCCGTCGCGGAAGGCGAGGCTCAGTGCGAGCCCATCGATCTTGAGCTCGCAGAGCCAGTGCACGGGTCGCCCGGCGTCGCGCACGACCTTCTCCGCCCACTCGCGGAACTCGTCGATCGAGAAGACGTTGTCGAGGCTGAGCATGCGCTCGGCGTGCTCGTGCTCGGGGAAGCCGGCGGTCGCGACGACCGCGCCCACCTGCTGCGTGGGGCTGTCTTGGCCGGCGAGCTCGGGGAACGCGCGCTCGAGCGCCTCGAGTCGGTGGAACGCGACGTCGTATTCGGCGTCGGAGAACGGCGAGTCGCCGTCGCCGTAGTAGGCCAGGCGCGCTCGGTCGATGAGGTCGGCGAGCTGCTCCGATTCGGCGCGGGCGGTCTCGAAGTCGGCTGGGATGTCGCTCACAGGTGCCATCCTATGAGGCCCCTCCGACGCCGCATCGGAACGGCCCGGCGGCGCGACGGAACGCGCCGCCTACTCGTCGTCGACGACGTGGTCGACGCGTCGGTGGTACCGCACGCCCACGACGCCGCCGAGGATCGCTCCGCCGAGGCTCACCACGGCGACCACGACGGCCGCGACGATGCCCGCGATGGTCAGCAGGTCCTCGGGCAGGGGGACGCGGCCGATCAGGTCCCGGCCGACGGGCTCGTCGAACAGGCCCAGCACGAAGCCGATGACCGCGACGACGATCCCGATGGCGATGGTCCACACCCAGACCGCGATGCCCTGCGCGACGCCGCTGAAGCGCGCCATGCGGCCGGCGACGTACCCGCCGCAGTAGTAGGCGGCGAACAGCACCAGGAGCAGCGTGCCCACCCCGATCCAGCCGACCGTCTCGACGTCGAGCGGGAGCTCGCGGGCGAAGAGCATCGGGTTGCGCACGTCGAGGCCGAGCACCACGCCGGCGGCGGTGGCGAGTCCGCTGAGGATGGCGAACGTGGCCGTGGCGGTGAGCCACCCGAAGAAGGCGGAGCCGACCTTGACGCCGCCGAACCGCTCCCGCTGGCGTTCGATGACCTCGTCGGTCGTGAGCGTCATCGGGTCGGCGACGTCCTCCCACGCTCCCGGGCGGGGATCGATGGTGGCGACGGGACGGGTGGAGGGGGCGAGGTCCAGGTTCCGGAAGGGCTCGGCGGGGTCGCGGTCGGGGTCGGCGGGGTACAGCGGGTAGTTCACGGGTTCTCCTCATCACTCGCTCGGCGCCGGGGGAAGCGCCAGCGTGAATCTACGCGAAGCGCCTCGCGACCGCGAGGTGCGAGGCGCTCCCGGCACGACGGATGCCGCGTGGTCGGCCACGCGGCATCCGCCCGCCGATCAGCCGCCGAAGCCGGCCCGGTCGACCTTGCGGTGGTAGTGCGTGCCCGCCTTGCCGCCGAGGATCGCACCGCCCAGGCTCGCGATGGCGACCACGATCGCGGTGATGACGCCGGCCACCGTGAGGTCGCCCTCGCTG
Source organism: uncultured Agromyces sp. (assembly GCA_965652625.1). Lineage (GTDB taxonomy): Bacteria > Actinomycetota > Actinomycetes > Actinomycetales > Microbacteriaceae > Agromyces. The sequence goes on along the minus strand of CBFGWW010000148.1, from coordinate 6,189 downwards.
AGCGGCAGGCGCGGGAAGAAGTTGAGGTCGGCGAAGACGTCGAACCGGCTGCCGATCACCACGCCGAGCAGGGCGACGACGATCGCGATGACGAGCGCCCACACCCAGACCGCGAGGCCCTGCACGACGCCGTTGAACCGGGCCATGCGACCAGCCACGTAGCCGCCGCAGTAGTACGCCAGGAACAGGATGAGCAGGAGTGCGATCGCACCGATCCAGCCGATGGTGCCGGCGTCGAGGCCGACCTGGTCCGCCGCCGCGTCCACGTCCTCGACGCCCAGGCCGAGCGCCGCACCGGTCGCGGCGAGGAGCGCGGTGAGCAGGGTCGCCATGCCGAACGCGGTGAGCCAGCCGAAGAAGGACGCGCCGATCTTCACGCCGCCGAACGCCTCGCGCTCACGGGCGGCGACCTCGTGCCGCTCGGCCGCGAGGTCCGCGGCGTGCGGCCGGGCGCGCATGTCGTCGTCTGCGGCGACCTCGCGTCGGTCGTCGATGCCGTCGCCGTCGCGGTCGAGGCCGAGCGCGCGGTGGTCGTCGATGCCGTCGCCGTCGCGGTCCACGCCGGCCTCGCGGCGGTCGTCGATGCCGTCATGGTCGCGGTCGACACCCACCTCGCGGCGGTCGTCGATCCCGTCGCCGTCACGGTCACGGCCCATGCCGGGCTCGCGGCGGTCGTCGATGCCGTCGCGGTCACGGTCGACGCCCGTGTAGGCGGCGTCCCTCCGCTCGGGTGCGGGCATCGCCCTGGTATCGCCTGAGGCGGCGTTCGTTCGTTCCGAGGGTCGATCGGCGGGCTCTCGTGGGGTGCTCACGGTGGATCCTCTCGTCATCCGGGTCGCGCCATCGGGTCGGCGCAGCCGTGAATCTACGCGGCCGGACGCCCGTCCGCACAGGCCTTGACAGGCCCGCGACGGTCACCCCCGAGCGCGCGACCGCGCCGGTGACGGTGCACGGGACGTCGGTCGCTCAGGCGTCGACGGGGACGGCGCTCACCGTGCGGTCGATCGTGCACTGCCCGAGCACGCGAGTGCCGACGTAGACGACCGCGGTCTGGCCGGGCGCGACGCCGTCGAGCGGCTGCCCGGGCGTGATCACGAGCTCGCCGTCGGCGACGACCGCGGTGGCGGCCACGGGATCGGCGTGCGCGCGGATCTGCACGTCGCACGCGAACGGCGTCGCGGGATCGGCCGGCGGCATCCCGGCCCACGTGAAGCGCGAACCGGCGATCTCCGCCGTCGCGAGAGCCGCCTTGGGACCGACGACCACCGTGTTCTCCTTCGGACGCACCTCGAGCACGAATCGCGGCTTCCCGTCGGGTGCCGGCGTGCCGAGCCGCAGCCCCCGGCGCTGGCCGACCGTGTAGGCGTGCGCGCCCTCGTGCGCGCCGACGACGGCGCCGGAGCGGTCGACGATGTCGCCCGGCGCCTCGCCGACGTGCTCGGCGAGCCAGCCCTTCGTGTCGCCGTCGGGGATGAAGCAGATGTCGTGCGAGTCGGGCTTCTGCGCCACGCTCAGGCCGCGGCGTGCGGCCTCCTCGCGCACGAGCTGCTTCGAGGGCGTGTCGCCGAGCGGGAAGTACGCGTGCGCGAGCTGCTCGGCCGTGAGCACGGCGAGCACGTAGGACTGGTCCTTCGCCCAGGCGCTTGCGCGATGGAGCTCGCGGTCGCCCGCGGCATCCGTCACGATCGTCGCGTAGTGGCCGGTGCAGACGGCGTCGAAGCCGAGGGCGAGGGCCTTCTCGAGGAGCGCGGCGAACTTGATGCGCTCGTTGCAGCGCATGCACGGGTTCGGCGTGCGGCCCGAAGAGTACTCGGCGATGAAGTCGTCGACCACGTCGGCCTTGAAGCGCTCGGAGAAATCCCACACGTAGTACGGGATGCCCAGGACGTTCGCGGCGCGCTGCGCGTCCATCGAGTCCTCGATCGTGCAGCAGCCGCGGCTGCCGGTGCGCAGCGTTCCGGGCATGCGGCTGAGCGCGAGGTGCACGCCGACCACGTCGTGGCCCGCCTCCACCGCGCGCGCCGCCGCCACGGCGCTGTCGACGCCGCCGCTCATCGCTGCGAGAACCTTCACCCGTCAAGTGTAGGCAGGCCCGCCTGAACGGATGCCGCGTCGGCCGCTCTGGACCCTTCTCAGGACGGCCCGGCGCGACCCCCACTTCTCAGGACGACACGCCGTTCGGAGGGACGCCGGGCGCCGAGATCTCCTGAAACGGGGTGGTTGCGGTGTGCGGATGCCGCGGCGGCCCGCTCAGCGGCCGAACGACGTGAGACGGCCCGCGAGCCCCGCCTTCGCCGCCTGCGCGTACGCGGCCGGCAGCGCCGCGAGGAACGCGTCGACGTCGGCCTCGGTGGAATCATGCCCGAGCGTGATCCGCAGGGCGCCGCGCGCGTCGGACTCCGACCAGCCCATGGCCATGAGCACGTGCGAGGGCTCGGGGACGCCCGCCTGGCATGCCGACCCCGTCGAGACGGCCACGCCCGCGGCATCCAGGAGGAACAGCAGCGAGTCGCCCTCGCAGCCCGGGAACGAGAGGTGCACGTTGCCCGGCAGCCGCCCGGCGGGACCGGGATCGCCCGAGAGCCGCGCCTCGGGCACCGCGGCGAGCGCGCCCGCGATGAGCCGGTCGCGGAGCGCCGACATCCGCCGCGCGTCGTCGTCGAGCCGGTCGTGCACGGCCGTGGCCGCCGCGGCGCAGCCGGCCGCCGCGGCAACGTCCTGCGTCCCCGAGCGCAGGCGGCGCTGCTGTCCCCCGCCGTGGATGAGCGGCTCCACGACCGCCGACCGGTCGAGGACGAGCGCGCCGATGCCGGCCGGGCCGCCGATCTTGTGCGCCGAGACGCTGAGGGCGACGAGACCGGCGCCGCGCGGGGCATCCGTCGCCCGCCGCAACCCGTGGAGGTCGATCGGCAGCTGCCCGTAGGCGGCGATCGCGTCGACGTGCAGCGGCACGCCCGCGCTCGCGGTGAGCCGGGCGACCTCCTCGACGGGCTGGATCGTGCCCACCTCGTTGTTGGCCCACAGCATGGTCACGAGCGCCACGGATGCCGCGTCGCGGGCGAGCTCGGCCTCGAGCAGGTCGAGGCGCAGCCGCCCGAGTCCGTCGAGCGGCACCTCGTCGATGTCGGCGCCCTCGTGCGTGGCGAGCCACTCGATGGTGTCGAGGGTGGCGTGGTGCTCCCCCGCCGGGACGAGGATGCGCGACCGCTGCCGACCGGCCGGCGCCGACGCCTGCCGGCTCCACCACAGCCCCTTGATCGCGAGGTTGACGGCCTCGGTGCCGTTCCCCGTGAAGATCACCTCGATCGCGTCGGCGCCCAGCGTCGCCGCGATGCGCTCGCGCGATTCCTCGAGGAGGCGCTTGGCCTGCTGGCCCGCGCTGTGGATCGACGAGGGGTTGCCGACGACGGCGAGCGCCGACGTGAGCGCCTCGATCGCCTCGGGCCGCATGGGGGTCGTCGCGGCGTGGTCGAGGTAGACCATGGCGGACCTCCTCCCCCGTTCGGGCCCGTGCGCGGCACGACGCGTCCGCGCGTGGGAGCGCTTGCACTACGAACTACTGTAGATCGCATGTCCGCGTCCGGCCCCCTGCACGACCTCGGCGTCCGGACGGGCGCGGAGGGCGGGGTCATCCGGGTCTGGTCCGCGCACGCGACGTCGATCGACCTCGTGGTGTTCGCCGACGGCGACCTCGACTGGGCGGTCGAGCGCACCGCGCTCGTGCGCGACGAGCACGGGGTGTGGGAGGGCCGTTCGTCGAGGCTCGTGCCGGGCGCGCGCTACGGGCTGCGCGTCGACGGGCCCCCGGGCGTCGAGCACGCGTTCAACCCGGTGCACACGCTGCTCGACCCGTACGCGCGCGGCCTCACCGCCGCGGCCGACGGATCGTGGCGCGGCGTGGCGATGCGCTCGCTCGTCGACGACGGCTTCGACTGGACGGGCACGGCCAAGCCGCGCATCCCGCTCGACCACACGGTCGTCTACGAGACGCACGTGCGCGGCTTCTCGAAGCTCAACACGGCGATCCCCGAGCCGCTGCGCGGCACCTACGCCGGACTCGCGCACGACGCCTCGCTCGACTACCTCACGGGCCTCGGCGTCACGACCGTCGAGCTGCTGCCCGCGCAGGCGTTCGTCTCCGAGGAGCGGCTCGTGCGCCAGGGCCGGCCGAACTACTGGGGCTACAACACGCTCGGCTTCTTCGCGGCGCACGCCCCCTACGCGACCGCCGCGGCGCAGGCCGCCGGCGCGCACGCCGTGCGGCGCGAGTTCGCCGGGATGGTGCGCCGGCTGCACGAGGCGGGGCTCGAGGTCGTGCTCGACGTCGTGTACAACCACACGGCCGAGGAGGGCCGTCGCGGCCCCACGTACTCGTTCCGCGGCATCGACAACGCGTCGTACTACCGGCACGACGCGCACGGCCGCTACGTCGACACCACCGGGTGCGGCAACACGCTCGACTTCGGGCACGCGGCGCCGCAGCGCCTCGTGCTCGACTCGATGCGCTACTTCGCCGAGGAGCTCCAGGTCGACGGGTTCCGGCTCGACCTCGCCGCGACGCTCGGGCGCGACGACCACGGCGCCTACACGCCCGAGCACCCGCTGCTCCGGGGCATGCTCGAGGATCCCGTCATCGGCGCCTCGAAGCTCATCGCCGAGCCGTGGGACGTCGGCCCCGGCGGCTGGCGGACGGGTGACTTCCCCACGGGCTTCAGCGAGTGGAACGACCGGTACCGCGACCGCATGCGCGACTTCTGGCTCGGCGACCTGCGCCGCGAGCGCGAGACGGGCTCGGCCGGCAGCGGCATCGGCCGCTTCGCCACGCGACTGGCCGGCTCGTCGAACACGTTCTCGCAGGAGCGCGGCCCGCTCGCCAGCCTGAACTTCGTGACCGCGCACGACGGCTTCACGCTCGCCGACCTCACGGCGTACGACATGAAGCACAACCTCGGCAACGGCGAGCAGAACCGCGACGGTGCCGACCACAACAACTCGTACAACCACGGCGTCGAGGGCGACACCGACGACCCGGCCATCCGCGCGGCGCGTCGGCGCAGCATCCGGAACCTGCTCGGCACGCTGCTGCTCTCGGCGGGCGTCCCCATGCTCACGGCCGGCGACGAGTACGGCCGGAGCCAGCGCGGCAACAACAACGCCTACTGCCACGACTCGGAGCTCACGTGGCTCGCGTGGCGCGACGACGAGCGCGACGCCGGCCTGCTCGCGACCGTGCGGCGGCTGCTGCGGCTGCGCGCCGAGAACCCCGCGCTGCGTCCGGTGCGGTTCGGACGCTTCGGCGAGACCATCCCGAGCGCGTCGCAGATGGACTGGTTCAACGCCGAGGGCACCACGATGACCATCGACGACTGGAACTCTCCCGAGCAGCGCACGCTCCAGTTCCTCGCCGCCTCGACGCCCGAGTTCGAGGCGTTCAACCGCATCCTGCTCGTCGTGCACGCGCACGAGGAGCCGACCGAGGTCGTGCTGCCCGACCACGAGGGCGTCACGGGCTACTCGCGGCTCTGGGATTCGGCCGGCGAGGAGCCGATCGACGACCCGACGGTGCACACGCCGGGCGACACGCTGTCGATCCCGCCGCTGTCGATGCACCTGTTCCTGGCCGACGGCGAGCGGCCGACCCCGCGCACGGCAGTGGCCGAGGCGGCGGCCGGGCCGGGGGGCGACGCCTGATGGCCAAGCGAGCGGATGCCTCGGCGGGCACGCCCGCGACGGTCGCGCTCGCCCGCGCCGGCGTCGCCTTCACCGCTCACGCCTACGAGCACGATCCCCGTGCCGCCGCCTACGGACTCGAGGCGGCCGAGAAGCTCGGTATCGACCCCGACCGCGTGTTCAAGACCCTGCTCGCGAACGTCGACGGCGCGCTCGCGGTCGGCATCGTGCCGGTCGCGCAGCAGCTCGACCTCAAGGCCCTCGCGCAGGCGCTCGGCGGCAAGCGGGCCGAGATGGCGGATCCCGCCGTCGCCGAGCGCAAGACCGGTTACGTCGTCGGCGGCATCAGCCCGATCGGCCAGAAGACCGCGCTGCCGACCGTGCTCGACGAGTCGGCCATCCTCTGCGAGACGATCCTCGTCTCGGGCGGTCGACGCGGCCTCGACCTCGAACTCGCGCCCGACGACCTGCTCGCCGTCACCGCCGGCCGCTACGCGCCGATCGCCCGCGGGCGCTGAC
>CBFGWW010000147.1:0-8354 GCA_965652625.1 uncultured Agromyces sp. | reverse complement strand
CTGGAGGCCCTGCTCGCCGCCGACAACGCCTCGCCGCGCGTGAACCTCGCGGTGCTGCCCGGCCTCGGCGTGGCCGTCGACGACCTCGAGGGCTTCGAACCCGACCGCTACTCGCCGATCGGCGGCGTCGCCGACGATGCGATCGCCGCGGCGGAGTCCTCCGAGGGGCGCATCCGCGTGCAGGACGAGGGGTCCCAGCTCGCCGCGCTCGCGCTCACCCGGGCGGCACCGGTCCGGCCGGGGGAGCGCTGGCTCGACCTGTGCTCCGGCCCCGGTGGCAAGACGGCCGTGCTCGCCGCCGAGGCCGCGGCCGCCGGCGCGGTGCTCGCCGCGAACGAGCTGGTCCCGGCGCGCGCCGATCTCGTGCGGAAGGCGATCGCCGCGGTTCCGCTGCCGGTCGAGGTGCGCGTGGGCGACGGGCGCGAGGTCGACGCATCCGAGTTCGGCGCGCCCGACGGATTCGACCGGATCCTGCTCGACGCCCCGTGCACCGGGCTGGGTGCGCTCCGACGTCGCCCCGAGGCGCGGTGGCGCAAGGCGCCGTCCGACGTCGCGGAGCTCACGCGGCTGCAGGGCGAGCTGTTCGACGCCGCGGTGCGGTCGCTCGCGCCGGGCGGAATCCTCGCGTACGTCACGTGCTCGCCGCACACCGCGGAGACCCACGGGACGCTGAACGCGGCGCTCCAGCGATGGGCCGGCGGCATCCGCCAGCTCGACACGCAGGCCGTCGTGCAGGGCGCGGCGCGGCATCCGCTCGACCTCGCCGGCGCGCCCGAGACCGCGCAGCTCTGGCCGCACCGGCACGGCACCGACGCGATGTTCGTCGCGCTCGTGCAGCGCACGGCGACGGATGCCCCGGAGGCCGCTCGATAGGCTGTGCCGCATGACGACGCGCATCAACCCGAGCATCCTCGCCGCCGACTTCGCGAACCTCGAGCACGAGCTCGGACGCATCGCGACGGCGGATCTCGTGCACGTCGACATCATGGACAACCACTTCGTGCCGAACCTCACGTTCGGCCTGCCGATGGTCGAGCGCCTGCAGCAGGTGTCGCCCATCCCGCTCGACGTGCACCTCATGATCGACGACCCCGACCGCTGGGCGCCGGGCTACGCCGAGGCGGGTGCGTACTCGGTCACGTTCCATGCCGAGGCGGCCGGCGAGCCCGTGTCGCTCGCGCGCCGGCTGCGCGAGATCGGCGCCCGCGCGGGCATCGCGCTGAAGCCCGGCACGGATGCCACGCCCTACCTCGACCTCCTGCCCGAGTTCGACCAGGTGCTGATCATGACCGTCGAGCCGGGCTTCGGCGGGCAGGCGTTCATCCCCGAGACCATGCCGAAGCTCCGTCGCGTCGCGGACGCCGTGCGCAGCACGGGCCTCGATGTGTGGCTGCAGGTCGACGGCGGCATCACCGCCGACACCATCGGCATCGCGGCCGAGGCGGGAGCGGACACGTTCGTCGCGGGCTCCGCCGTCTTCGGCGGCGAGGTGCCGGCCGAGCGCATCGCGTCGCTGCGCGACGCCGCGTCGGCGCACACCCACGCGCACCGGTAGCCTAGGGGAGTGAAATCCTTCGACGACCTCTTCGTCGAGCTCAGCGACAAAGCCACCACCCGCCCAGAGGGTTCCGGCACCGTGCGCCAGCTCGACGCCGGCGTGCACGCCATCGGCAAGAAGATCGTCGAGGAGGCGGCCGAGGTCTGGATGGCCGCCGAGTACCAGGGCGACGACGAGACCGCCGAGGAGATCTCGCAGCTGCTCTACCACCTGCAGGTGCTCATGCTCGCCAAGGGCCTGACCCTCGCCGACGTGTACCGACATCTCTGATCCGCCATGACCGCAGATCAGTTCCGTCGACACGAAAGCCAGGGAATGCTCCGAATCGCCGTGCCCAACAAGGGCTCGCTCTCCGACACCGCCGCGCAGATGCTCTACGAGGCCGGGTACACCGGCCGCCGCGACCCGCGCGAGCTCATCGTCGCCGACCCCCGCAACGGGGTCGAGTTCTTCTACCTCCGCCCCCGCGACATCGCCACCTACGTCGGCTCGGGCGCGCTCGACGTCGGCATCACCGGCCGCGACCTGCTGCTCGACTCGGGTTCCGAGGCCGGCGAGATCGCCCCGCTCGGCTTCGGCGACTCGACGTTCCGCTTCGCCGGCCCGCCGGGCGCGTACTCGGTGCTCGCCGACCTCCAGGGCGTCCGCGTCGCGACGAGCTACCCGGGCCTCGTCGGCGCCTTCCTCGAGCGCAACGGCGTCTCGGCGAAGCTCGTGAAGCTCGACGGGGCGGTCGAGTCGGCCGTGCGACTCGGCGTCGCGGATGCCGTCGCCGACGTCGTCTCCACCGGGGGCACGCTGCGCAAGGCGGGCCTCGACATCTTCGGCCCGGTCATCCTCGACTCCGAGGCGGTGCTCATCGGCTCCGGTGTCGAGAAGCCCGGCACGAATACGCTCGTGCGGCGCCTGCAGGGCGTGCTCGTCGCCCGGCAGTACGTCATGCTCGACTACGACGTGCCCCTGACGGCGCTCGAGGCCGCCACGGCCGTCGCCCCCGGCTTCGAGTCGCCCACGGTGTCGCCCCTGCACGACAAGGACTGGGCGGCGGTGCGCGTCATGATCCCGCGCGTGGACATGAACCACGTCATGGACGACCTGTACGCCCTCGGTGCGCGGGCGATCCTCGTGAGCGCGATCCACGCGGCACGACTCTAGGGGAGCGCGCATGTCCCTCGCCGTCCGAGTGATCCCGTGCCTCGACGTGGCCGGCGGCCGCGTCGTGAAGGGCGTGAACTTCCAGAACCTGCGCGACGCCGGCGACCCCGTCGAGCTCGCCGCCCGCTACTCCGACCAGGGCGCCGACGAGCTGACGTTCCTCGACGTCACCGCGACCGTCGACGACCGGTCCACCACCTACGGGATGGTGCAGCGCGTCGCCGAGCAGGTCTTCATCCCGCTCACGGTGGGTGGCGGCGTGCGCTCCGCCGAGGACGTCGCGCGCCTGCTCGGGCACGGCGCCGACAAGATCGGCGTGAACAGCGCCGCGATCGCGCGCCCGCAGCTCGTCGCCGAGATCGCCGACCGCTTCGGCGCCCAGGTGTGCGTGCTGTCGCTCGACGTGAAGCGCTCGAATCGCACGCCGTCGGGCTTCGTCGTGACCACGCACGGCGGCCGCACCGAGACCGACCTCGACGCGCTCGAATGGGCGCGCACCGCGATCGGGCTGGGCGCCGGCGAGCTGCTCGTGAACTCGATCGACGCCGACGGCACGAAGCAGGGCTTCGACCTCGAGCTCACGGCGCTCATGCACGAGCTCGCGAGCGTGCCCGTGATCGCCTCGGGCGGCGCGGGCGCCGTCGGCGACTTCGGGCCGGCGATCGCGGCGGGCGCCGATGCGGTGCTCGCGGCATCCGTGTTCCACAACGGCGAGATCACCATCGCCGAGGTCAAGGCCGCCCTCGCGGCCGATGGGAGGATCGTGCGATGAGCGAACCGGGCGACGAGGAGCTGGAGCGCGACGACGAGGCGTGGACGCCCGGGGGATCGCCGCTCGACCGGGCGACCTTCAACGCCGACGGCCTGCTGCCGGCGATCATCCAGCAGGAGGGCACCGGCGAGGTGCTCATGCTCGGCTGGATGGACCGCGAGGCGATGCGGCGCACGCTGACCGAGGGCCGGGTGACCTTCTGGTCGCGCTCGCGGCAGGAGTACTGGCGCAAGGGCGACACTTCCGGTCACGTGCAGTACGTGCGCGCGGCGGCGCTCGACTGCGACGCCGACACCCTGCTCGTCACGGTCGAGCAGGTCGGTGCGGCATGCCACACGGGCACGCGCACGTGCTTCGACGGCGACCCGCTCGAGGTGCGCAAGGGCATCGCGCCCGCCGCGGCCGACTGACGACGACACCCGCCGAGACGACGAGGAGATCCGCGTGCCCGCCACCACGAGCTTCGAGGAGTTCACCGCGCTGCTGCCCGGCCGCCGCGTCGTGCCCGTGACGCGCGAGCTCTTCGCCGACGGCGAGACGCCGGTCGGCATCTACCGCAAGCTCGCCGAGGGCCGCCCGGGCACGTTCCTGCTCGAGTCCGCCGAGCAGGGCGGCATCTGGTCGCGCTACTCCTTCGTCGGCGTGTCGTCCTACGGCGTGCTCACCGAGCGCGACGGCCGCGTCGAATGGCAGGACTACGGGCTGAGCGCGGAGCGCGCGCTCGGCGACGCGGCCGACCTCGCGCCGCTCGCCGCCCTCGAGGCGCTGTTCGAGCGCTGGCGCACCGAGGACGTGCCCGGCGCGCCACCGCTCACGGGCGGACTGGTGGGCTTCATCGGGTGGGAGGCGATCCGCCAGATCGAGCGCCTGCCGAACCGTCCGCCGGCCGACTTCCGGATGCCGGGACAGGCGTTCTCCTTCGTCTCCGAGCTCGTCGTGATCGACCACCGCACGGGCACCGTGCAGCTCGTGGCATCCGTGCTCGACGACGGCGACGACGCGCCCGACGCGCTCTGGGTCGACGCGCAGGAGCGCCTCGACCGGATGCAGCGGCGCCTCGCCCGGCCGTCGGAGGCGTGGCTCGCCGAGATCGACCTGTCCACCGCCGCGAGCCCCGCGCACCGCACCGAGAAGGCCGACTTCCTCGCGGCCGTCGAGCGCTCGAAGGAGTACATCCGCGAGGGCGACGTCTTCCAGGTCGTGATCGCCCAGCGGTTCGAGCTGGAGGCGACCGCCCACCCGCTCGACGTCTACCGCGTGCTGCGCAGCCTCAACCCGAGCCCGTACATGTACGTGCTGCACCTCGAGGACCCGGCCGGCGAGCCGTACTGGATCGTCGGCTCGTCGCCCGAGGCGCTCGTGAAGGTGCAGGACGGCCGCGTGTTCACGCACCCCATCGCGGGCTCGAAGCCGCGCGGCGCGACGCCCGAGCAGGACGCCGAGCTCGAGGCCGAGCTCGTCGCCGACCCGAAGGAGCAGGCGGAGCACCTCATGCTCGTCGACCTGGCCCGCAACGACCTCGCGAAGGTCTGCCTCGCGGGCTCGGTCGAGGTCACCGAGTTCATGCGCGTGGAGCGGTTCAGCCACATCATGCACCTCGTCTCGTCGGTCGAGGGCGACCTGCGCGACGACGCGAACGCGGTCGACGTGTTCCGCGCGACCTTCCCGGCGGGCACGCTCTCGGGTGCGCCGAAGCCGCGTGCGCTCGAGATCATCGACGAGCTGGAGCCCGCGCAGCGCGGCCTCTACGGCGGCGTCGTCGGGTACTTCGGCTTCGGCGGCGACGCCGACCTCGCGATCGCCATCCGCACGGCGACCATCTCGGGCGGCGTCGCGCGCGTGCAGGCGGGCGGCGGCCTCGTCGCCGACTCGGTGCCCGAATCCGAGTTCCAGGAGTCGGTGAACAAGGCCGCTGCGCCACTGCGCGCGGTCGCGGTCGCGAACGCGATGCGGAGGGTCGAGTGACCGCCACGCGGATGAAGCTACCGGTGCTCGTCGTCACGATCATCGGCGCGGGCCTCGCACTCCTGTCGTGGAGCCGGACCTGGTACGAGCTCCGGCTGACGGATGCCGCGGCGGGCGGCGAGGCGATCGCCGTGCCCGGCAGCGTCGCCTCGCCCGCGCTCGCGGCGCTCGGGCTCGCCGGGCTCGCGCTCGTCGCCGCGCTGGCGATCGCCGGACCCGGCATCCGCATCGTGCTCGGCGTGCTCGAGATCATCCTCGGCGGATGCGTCCTCCTCGCCGCCGGCATCTCCCTCGGCGACCCGATCGGCGCGGTCGCCCCGGCGGTGACGGATGCCACGGGCGTCACGGGAGCCGGACCGACCGCCGAGCTCGTGGCGTCGGCGACCGCCACCGCGTGGCCCGTCGCGGCGATCGCCGGTGGCGTGCTGCTGGTCCTCGCCGGGATCGCGGTGCTCGTCACGGGCACGCGCTGGCCCGCGTCCTCGCGCCGCTACCGGGGCGCCCGCCTCGCCGACGCCGACGAGCCGCGCTCGGCCGGGGATCGCGAGCGCGCGGCATCCGATCGCGCCATCGACGACTGGGACGAGCTGAGCCGCGGGGACGACCCGACGGACGAGGAGCCCGTCGCGGCATCCGAGGCGCCAGGCGTGCCGGACGGACCGAACGCCCCAGAGGCGCCCGACGTGCGCCGACCCACCGCGGCACCGGCCGCACCCGGTGCGGAGGACGCGCCCGACGCGCCCGCCGACGGCCGCGCCGGGGGCGAAGGCCCGACCGAGCGCAGCCGCTAGACTGACCCCCGAACCCCGCAACGAAGGAGCATCATGAGCACTGAGCACGCAGATCCCGGCCACGGACACTCGCCCGCGGCGTGGACCTCCGTCACGATCATGCTCATCGCGTTCGTCATCGGCACGGTCGCGTTCTTCTTCGACGTGCAGTGGCTGGTGTGGGCCTCCGCTGTCCTGCTCCTCATCGGCGCGATCGTCGGCTGGATCCTCGCCCGCGCCGGCTACGGCGTCGGCGGCGCGAAGGTCGCCGAGAGGGTGCACTGACGCGTGCTGTCCGAACTGACGGCGAACGCGGTCGCCGATTCTCTGTCGCGCCGTGAGACGCGCCCCCTCGCCGAGGTCGAGCGCGCCGCGCTCGAGCGTCCGCCGGCCATCGACGCGCTCGAGGTGCTGAAGCCCTCCGAACGGGTCAAGGTGATCGCGGAGATCAAGCGCTCGAGCCCGTCGCGCGGTGCGCTGGCGCAGATCGCCGACCCGGCTGCGCTGGCCCGCAGCTACGAGCTGGGCGGCGCGAGCGCGATCAGCGTGCTCACCGAGGGGCGCCGGTTCGGCGGCTCGCTCGACGACCTCGAGGCGGTGCGCGCGGCGGTGGCGCTGCCCGTGCTGCGCAAGGACTTCATCGCGACGCCCTACCAGGTGCTCGAGGCCCGCGCCGCCGGCGCCGACCTCGTGCTCCTCATCGTCGCGGCGCTCGACGACGCCACGCTGCGCGAGCTGTTCGACCTCATCGTCGAGCTCGGCATGACGCCGCTCGTCGAGACCCACTCCGCCGAGGAGCTCGACCGGGCCGCCGCGCTCGGCGCCCGGCTCATCGGCGTGAACGCCCGTGACCTCTCCACGTTCGAGCTCGACCGCGACCTGTTCGGCCGGCTCGCCGACCGGTTCCCGGCCGACGCGATCAAGGTCGCCGAGTCCGCGGTGCTGTCGGCGGCCGACGTGGCGCACTACCGCGCCGCGGGCGCCGACGTCGTGCTCGTCGGTGAGGCCCTCGTCACGGGCGACCCGATCGAAAACCTCCGAGCCTTCCTGGCGGTGTGACATGGCGCTGAGAGCGCAGACCGGTCCGTACTTCGGCGACTTCGGCGGGCGCTTCGTACCCGAATCCCTCGTCGCCGCCCTCGACGAGCTGGGCGAGGCGTACGACCTCGCGAAGCTCGACCCCGCCTTCGGCGATGAGCTCGCCGAGCTCGGCCGCACCTACACCGGGCGGCCCTCGATCATCACCGAGGTGCCGCGGTTCGCCGCGCACGCGGGCGGCGCGCGCATCATCCTGAAGCGCGAAGATCTCAACCACACGGGGTCGCACAAGATCAACAACGTGCTCGGGCAGGCGCTGCTCACCAAGCGCATCGGCAAGACGCGCGTCATCGCCGAGACGGGCGCCGGCCAGCACGGCGTCGCCACGGCGACCGCGGCGGCGCTGTTCGGCCTCGAGTGCACGATCTACATGGGCGAGGTCGACACCGAGCGCCAGGCGCTCAACGTCGCGCGCATGCGGCTCCTCGGCGCGGAGGTCGTGGCGGTGAAGGCGGGCTCGCGCACGCTGAAGGACGCGATCAACGAGGCCATGCGCGACTGGGTCACCAACGTGGCCACCACGAACTACATCTTCGGCACGGTGGCCGGCCCGCACCCGTTCCCCGAGATGGTGCGCGACTTCCAGAAGGTCATCGGCGAGGAGGCGCGCCAGCAGGTCCTCGACCTCACGGGTGCGCTGCCGACGGCGGTCACGGCGTGCGTCGGCGGCGGCTCGAACGCGATCGGCATCTTCCACGCGTTCCTCGACGACGCCGACGTGCGCCTCGTCGGTTACGAGGCGGGCGGCGAGGGCGTCGAGACCGAGCGCCACGCCGCGACCATCACGAAGGGCCGCGCCGGCGTGCTGCACGGCGCCCGCAGCTACCTGCTGCAGGACGAGGACGGCCAGACCATCGAGTCGCACTCCATCTCCGCGGGCCTCGACTACCCGGGCGTCGGCCCCGAGCACGCCTGGCTCGCCGCGATCGGCCGCGCCGAGTACCTCCCGGTAACGGATGCCGCCGCCATGGAGGCGCTGCGCCTGCTCACGCGCTCCGAGGGCATCATTCCCGCCATCGAGTCCGCGCACGCCCTC
>CBFGWW010000146.1:0-8397 GCA_965652625.1 uncultured Agromyces sp. | reverse complement strand
TCGGATTCGCTCAGCGACTGCGAGGAGGGCATGGAAGCAGCCTCGCACACCGGCTCGAACGCCGATCCTCGTGAAGAGGGCGGCGGTGCACCGCGCTCAGCTCGCCGCGACGCCCTCGATGAGCGCCGTGCGGGCGAGGGCGAGATGACGGCGGGTCATCACCGCGGCATCCGCGTCATCGAGCCATTCGTGGCCGCCCCACTCGCTGCAGAGCGTGCCTGCGAAGCCGGGGCCGGAGTCGGCGAGCAGCGTTCCGAGGTCGCGGATCGGAGTGGAGACTCGACCGTCGGCGTCGTCGAGGTCCCAGAACTTCAGGTGGAACGCCCCGACCAGCGGCAGGATGTCGCGCAGGTCCGTGGCCCGCGAGCGGCCGAACCGCACGAGCAGGTCCATGTAGAGGGTGTGGATGGCGGGCGGCACCGCGCCCGAGCGCAGGAACTCGACGATGGCAGCCGCCGTCGCAGGGTCGCGCCACTCGTCGGTGAGCCGGGCCAGGAGCTCGGAGGGGACGCCGGCCGCTGCGAGCTCCTCGAGGTAACTCGTCGGCAGTTCCGGCATCAGCATGCTGATGTCGACGAGCAGTCGCACGTGCGGGTCGTCCACGGCCTCGATCTGCTCGATCGCCGCGGCGGTCGCCGGCGAATCGGGCGTCTGCTGTCCCTGGATCTCCTCGTAGAGGACGAGGTCGAGCTCTTGGAGACTCGGCAGGAGCCATCGCAGCAGGGTCTCGCCCGCCTGGCCGATGGGCAACCGGACGCCCGATGCGCCCACGCGTCGTGCTGCGTGCAGCTGCGGGAGCAGGAATGCCAGACGCTCCGACTCGCTGCGCCGGCGCGCCCGGCCGGCCCAGTCGTCGAGGCTCGCCCCGACGATGCTCACGCTGCCGCCGGAGGCGGCGAGCTCTCGGCGCACGGCGTCGACCTCCACGTCGGCGGGCACCGGGAACGAACGCCACAGTTGGCCGGGCTCGAGCTCGATGGTCGTCGCGACCCCGTCCCTCACGATGCCGAGGGCGATCTCGGCAGCGGGCCGCTCGGCCCGGATCACGTCCGGCGTCCAGTTGAAGGCGCTCGCGGACAGCGTCCACTGGGCGGGGAGTTCGGTGGTCACGGCGGGTCCTCGAGGGTCAGGCGACATCGCGGGAGACGGACAGGACTGGGGCAGGCGCATCGAGCTCGAGGGCACGCTCGAAGTGGAACGGCAGCGTGAGCGGACCGTCGGGGCCGGCCTGCAGGTAGGGGATCGCGAGCCGGAACGAGACGGAGACCTCGTGGGCGCCCGGCCCCAGCATCCGTCGCCCGCGCACGACGACGCGGTCCTGCAGGAACCACCATCCGCGCTCGTGCACGGCCGCCGCCGGGTCGATCAGGCGGTCGCCGAGCACGATCGCGATGGGACCGGCCCCCTCGCCGTCCACGGACACCTCGAGCGAGTCGAGGCTGGCCAGCGGAAGCGAGCGGATCCACGGGAGGCTCAGGCGGAGGTCGAATCCGTCGGCCGTCGAGGAGAGCGCGTCATTGCGCAGGGCAGCGAGGGGCACGTGCTGCTCACTTCTGGGAGATGACGAGGTCGTCGGTCATCCCCGTGATCATGAGCGTCCGCATCTTCGACTCGGGCATGGCACTCCTTCGTGTCTCGCGTGAGCGCGCGCTCACTTGAGATGAAAAGCTACACCCTTATGTCTGAAAAAGGAAGAAGCGGTCAGGATGCCGCCATGACCTCCGAGATCGTCGGGCGGCCGTCGGCGAACCAGCGCGGGAACGTCGCGTCGAACAGCTGCTCGCGCACCATCTCGGCGCCGCCGCGCAGCGGCTCCTTCTCGTCGCCGAGCGACCGCACGATCTGGAGATCGCGGGTCGCGAGCGGGAGGGAGAGCTCGTACACGCGCTGACGCACCTCGGCGAGGAACACCTCGCCCGCCGACGAGACCGCGCCGCCGACCACGATCACACCCGGGTTGAACATGTTGACGAGGGCTGCGATCGACTCGCCGACGAGGCGCGCCGAACGCTGGATGAGCGAGATCGCCAGGGCGTCGCCGTCCATCGCGGCCAGGGCGATCGCCTCGGGCGTGATGGGCGCTCCGCCGTCGACGACGCGTGCGAGGGCCCCGCCGCCGCCCTCGGCGACCGCGAGCTCGGCGTCGCGCACGAGCGCCCAACCGCCGGCCTCGGCCTCGAGGCATCCGATCTTGCCGCAGCGGCACTGCGCGTCGGAGTCGCGCACGCGCACGTGGCCGATGTCGCCCGCCGCGCCGTTCGCGCCGCGGTGGATGCGCCCGCGCGAGAGCAGGCCCGCGCCGATGCCGCTGCCCACCTTGCAGAAGATGAGGTCGAGCGTGTCCTCGTCGCGGCGTGCACGCTCGCTGAAGACGAGCAGGTTGACGTCGTTGTCGACCCAGGTCGGGGCGTCGAAACGCTGTTCGAAGCGGCGGCGCACGTCGAAGCCGTTCCAGCCGGGCATGATCGGCGGCGCGACCGGACGCCCGCTCTCGAAGTCGACGGGACCGGGGATGCCGACCGCGACGCCCCACACCGGCACGTCGGGGTGACGGGCGAGGATGCCGTCGAGCATCTCGAGCGCCTGCTCGATGGTCTCGGCCGGGCCCTTCGCGATGTCCCATTGCTCGTGGCTGTGGTCGATGATGTCGCCGTCGAGCGACGCGATGCCGACGCGGATGTGCAGGGCGCCGAGCGCGCACACGACGATGCGGCCCTGCTCGGAGCGGAAGCGGAGCGTGCGGGGGGCGCGGCCGCCCGACGAGGGCCCGAACTCGCCGTCGGCGAGGAAGCCCATGTCGATGGCCTGGTCGACGCGCTGCGTGACCACGCCGCGGCCGAGGCCGGTGACCCGCCCGATCTCGGGGCGGGTGGTGGCCTCGCCGGTGCGAACGAGGTTCACGATGCGCAGCAGGCTCGTGACCTCATCGGTCTGGGCGCCGAAACGGAGGGTCGACTCGCGTGTCATGCACAAGATTCTGACACAACTCACGTCATCCAGCGTCGATTTCGGCTCGACTATGGACATTCGAACTGGGAACTTTTGTATAGTCGAGGCGGAAGTCGACGGCGATGAGAGTGGGGGCGCACGCATGACGTGGGGTGTCGGAGTGATCGGCGCGGGTCCGGGAGTGGCCGCGCTGCACCTGCCGACCCTCGAGCGCCTGCGTGGGCAGTTCACCGTCGTGCACGTCGCCGACAACGGCGGCGGACGTGCCGTCGAACTCGCCGCCCGGATCGGCGCGACCGCGTCGCACGGCACCGCCGAGCTGCTCGCGGATCCCGCCGTCGAGGTCGTCGCCATCTGCAGCCCGCCCGCCGAGCACGCCCGGCAGATCCACGAGGCCATCGCGGCGGGCAAGCGCGCGATCCTCTGCGAGAAGCCGCTCGCGACCTCCGAGGCCGAGGCCGAGGAGGTCGTCGATGCCTGCCGTCGCGCCGGAGTCGTGCTGCTCGTCGCCACCAACCACCTCTACGACGAGGCGTGGGACCGCGCCAAGCGCCACCTCGTCGCCCTGCAGTCGGAGGTCCGCTCGATCTCCGCCACCGTCGCGCTGCCCCCGAACGGACGCTTCCACGACGTCGTGACGGAGCTGGCCACCGGGCCCGGTGTGCCCGGGGCTCCCGGTGGCGGACGGCGCGCGCCCGACCTCGCCGACCCGGAGGTCGCGGCATCCGTCGTGCGCCAGCTGGTCGTCGGGCTCGCGGTGCACGACCTGCCCGCGGTGCGCGACCTGGCCCCCGACTTCGAGGGCGTCGACTTCGCGGCGGCGGTCGCGCCGATCGGGTACGCGGTGGGCTTCCGCTCGAGCGGCATCCCCGTGCTGCTCACGGCCGTGATGCTGCCCGACGGGCCCGATCCGGTGTGGCGCCTCTCGATCGCCACGGCCGCCGACCGCTTACACGTGCACTTCCCGCCGGCGTTCGTGCATGCCGGCAGCGCCGTGGTGCGGGTGCGAGGCGGCGACGTGCGCGAGACGACGTACCGGCGCGACGCCGACGACGGGTACGTGCGGGAGTGGCGAGCCTTGGCTGGTCTGCTCGACGGGTCGGCGACGACGGAATACCACGAGATCCTCGACGACGCGCGGTTCGCGATCACGCTCGCCGACGCGGCGGCCGACGCGGTCCGTCGGGGGCTCGACCCGGTGCAGCAGGTGCAGGCATGAACGGCGCGGGGCCGATCCCTGTCGTCGCGTCGCTCGACGCCTACCGCGTCGGCGTCAGCGGCCTGCCGATCCGAGCTCGGCTCGCGAGTGAGGGCGACGCCGTCGCCGGCGCGATCGTCGTCGTCGACGGCGCTGCAGCATGGTGGGATGCCGCGGCGGCGGCCGTCGACGCGGGCGCGAGCGCCGTGCTCGTGACCGAGCCCCGCGAGGTGCCGATCGAGCACGTGACGGCGCTCCTCGGAACCGCGGCCGTGCCGATCGTCGTGTTCCGGGCCCGACTCCGCCACGACCTCGTCGACCAGGCGGTCGCCGCCCGTGACGGCGAGCCGCCGCGGATCGTGGTCGCCGAGGCCCGTGGGTCCGCGACCGAGCTGCGCGCGATCGTGCGCGATGCGGTGGGCTGGGTCCGCGCCCTGGGCGGCGCCCGCCTCGAGGTCGCGTCAGCGGCTGCGACGGCGCGCGGCGGCACCGTGCTGCTGCGCTCGCGCGACGACGGGCGCGTGATCGGGTCTCTGATCCTGGCAGCATCCGAGCCGAGGGGTGAGCTGCTGCGCGTTCGCGCCCTCGGCGAGACCGCGACCGAGGTCGAGATCGACGAGGCCATGGGGCGGTGGGAGGTGGCGACGAGCACCGCCGTGGGTCGCACGATCGCGCCGACCCGCTTCGAGGAGCGGGAGCGGGCGGCGCTGCGCCGAGCCGTCGACGCAGTGGCGTCAGGAGCGACGCGCCTTCCCGACCTCGAGGAGCTGCTGCACGACGCGACGGCGGCCGCGGCGATCGCGCCGTTCGTCCCCGAATCCCCACTCTTTAGTTGAAATCAGACGAAAGATCGCCGAGAATCGACGTGACGTCGGGATCCATTCGGATCCGATCCTCACCGTGACGCTGCGGCGGAGGGCACAACCGGTCGCGTCGACGGCCCGATCGTTCGGGCGATCAACGAATGTCGCTTTCTCCGCTGAGGCTCCGCCTCCTCGTCGCGTCGCTCCTGACCGTGTCCATCCTCGGTGCGCTCGACCACACCATCGTCGCGACCTCCCTCGCGACCGTCGCCGGCGAGCTCGGCGCGCTCGAGCAGATGGGCTGGGTCGTCGTCGGCTACACGCTCGCGAGCACCGTGTTGCTGCCCGTGCTCGGCAAGGTCGGCGACCTCGTCGGCCCGCGCCTCGTGTTCCTGTCGTCGCTCGTCGTCTTCCTCGTCGCCTCGCTCGCCTGCGGCTTCGCGCAGGACATGACGCAACTCGTGATCGCACGGGTCGCCCAGGGCATGAGCTCCGCCGGCCTCCACCTGATGTCGCAGACGATCGTCGCGCACGTGACGACACCACGCGACCGCCCCAAGTACATGAGCATCATCGGGGCCGCGTTCCCGATCGCGATCCTCGTCGGCCCCGTGCTCGGCGGCGCCATCACCGACTACTGGGGCTGGCCGTGGGTGTTCTGGATCAACCTGCCGTTCGGTCTCGCCGCGCTCGCCCTCGCGGCCTTCGCGATCCCGCACATCGAGCGCGGCCCGCGCCGACGCTTCGACATCGCCGGGTCGATCGTCTTCACGCTCTCGTTCATGGCGCTCGTGCTCGCGGTCACCTGGATCGGCGACCCCGCCGCCGTCGCCGCCGCGCTCGTCGGCTTCGTGCTCGCCGCGATCGGCTTCGCCGCCTTCTTCGCCATCGAGCTGCGCGTGCCCGAGCCGATCGGTCCCCTCAGGTGGTTCGCCGACCGCACGGTCGCGGCCGGCGTCGCGCTGTCGGCGATCATCGGCATCGGGCTGTTCTCGGTCACGGCGTACCTGCCGACCTATTTCCAGATGGCCTACCGCACCACCGCCACGGTGTCGGGCCTGGTGCCGATCGCGACCGTCTTCGGCATGCTCGCGTCGAACCTCGCGACCGGCTGGCTCGTCAGCCGCACCGGGCACTATCGCGTGTACCCGATCGCCGGCACGGCGCTCGGCGCCGCCGGCCTGCTCGCGATGGCGCTGCTGCCGGTCGGCACGCCGCTGTGGGTGCCCATGGCGGTCATGGCCGTCGTCGGCATCGGCACCGGTGCGTTCATGAGCCTCGTCGTCGCCGTTGTGCAGGGCGCCGTCCCGCGCAGCGAGACCGGCACGATCACCGCGACCGTGAACCTCGTGCGCCAGTTCGGCTCGACCGTGGCGACGGCCGTCATCGGCGGCGTGATCGGCGTCGGCGTCGCCGCGGCCCTGCCCGCCGGCCTCGACGCCTCGACGCTCACCCCGCAGTTCGTGCAGCAGTCCGCTCCTGCGGTGCAGGCCGAGGTCGCGCAGCTCTACGGCGGCCTGTTCGTGCCGGTCTTCATCGCCCTCGCCGTCACCTACGCGCTCGGCATCGTCGCCGCCGTGCTGCTGCCCGCCGGGCAGCTGTCCGACGAGCACGAGCCGGCCGGCGGATCGACCGAGCCGACCGAGCCCACCACCGACCCGTCATCCGCACCGCTCACCGCGTGAGCCCGCACGACCCCCGAAGACCTCGAAGAGGAGATCCACATGTCGCACCACCCCACGATCGCCGTCGTCGGCAGCGGGCCGATCGGCTCCGCGTACGCCCGCCTGCTGCTCGAGGGCCTGCCCGACGCCCGCGTGGTGATGTTCGAGGCCGGACCGCAGCTCACCGACATCCCCGGCGAGAGCGTGCGCAACATCGCCGACCCGACCGAGAAGGCCCGTGCCCGCGAGCGGTCGCAGGGCCCGCAGGCGGGGGAGTTCCGCGAGTCGCTCGGCATCCCCGGCGGCACGGTCGTCGAGGGCATGTTCACGGCGCGGCAGGGCACGCACCTGTTCGACTTCGGCGGCGACGGCTCGGCGCACGCGCCGACGTTCCCGGCCGCCGCCGCCGCGACGAACGTCGGCGGCCAGGGAGCGCACTGGACGTGCGCCATCCCGCGACCGGCCTTCAGCGAGAAGGTCCCGTTCATCCCCGACGACGAGTGGGACGACCTCATCGCCACGGCCGAGGGCCTGCTGCACGCCCAGAGCGCGGCATTCGCCGACTCGGCGGTGGGCGGCGGCATCCGCTCGCTGCTCGAGGAGGAGTTCGCGGGCGAGCTGCCCGAGGGCTACGGCCCCGGCACGCTGCCCGTTGCGGGGGACCCGCAGCCCGACGGCTCGATGCGCTGGGCCGGCGCCGACGTCGTGCTGGGTCCGCTGATCGAGCCCGGCAACCCGCTGTCCGAGCGGTTCGAGCTCCGCGACCTCTCGCTCGTGCGCCGGGTCGAGCACGACGGCGACCGCGTGACCGGCGTCACGGTCGAGGACCTGCGCACGAAGGAGACGAGCTTCGTGCCCGCCGACCTCGTCGTGGTCGCGGGTGACGCCTTCCGCTCGCCGCAGCTGCTGTGGGCCTCGGGTATCCGACCAGCAGCGCTCGGGCACTACCTCACCGAGCACCCCGTCGTCATCTCCACGGTGGCGCTCGACGCCGAGAAGATCGGCCGCTTCGCGACCGAGGACCAGCTCGACGAGGAGCTCGCGCGACGGGCGGTCAACCCGGCCGATCCCGTCGCGGCCGTCAACCGCATCCCGTTCTCGGAGCCGGGGCATCCGTTCTCGCTGCAGGTCATGTACTCCGAGAAGACGCCCTTCCCGATGCCCGACGACGCACCGCACGCGAACAACCGGTGGGGGTACGTGAACATGGGCTACGGCATGCGCAAGTTCCCGCGCTACGAAGACGCGGTCACCTTCGACGACGCCGAGCTCGACTACCGTGGCTTCCCGAACATGACGATCACCTACGAGCTCACGCCCAGCGAGCTCGAGGAGATCGAGGCCGCGACCCAGCGTCTGCGTCGGGCAGGCGGCGCACTCGGTGCGTTCGTCGCCGAGCCCCGGCTGATGCCCAACGGATCGAGCCTGCACTACCAGGGCACGATGCGCATGGGCGCGGCCGACGACGGCACCTCGGTCGCCGACCCGTGGTCGCGCGTCTGGGGCTACGACAACCTGGTCGTCGGCGGCAACGCGCTGATCCCCACCGCCACCGCGATGAACCCGACGCTCATGAGCGTCGCCATCGCGGTGCGCGGCGCCCGCAAGGCCGTCGAGCAGCTGCGAGCGGATGCTGCGGCATCCGTCACGGCCTGACACCCATCACCCACCGAACCCAGAGAGAGCGAGCGACGGTGCTTCTCGAACGAGACCTCCTCCAGTCCACCGGCTTCCGCAACGTCCGGGAGGGCGGACGCGTGACCGGCTTCCAGTTCCGCGTGCG
>CBFGWW010000145.1:0-8411 GCA_965652625.1 uncultured Agromyces sp. | reverse complement strand
TCGCCGCGCTCCTCCTTCCACCAGCGCGCGGTCGCGAGGCCGGGAGCCCGCCGCTCCACCTCGCGGGCGAGGGTCTCGGCGGCGAGGCGCACCTGCTTGTAGTCCCAGTGCCGCTCGATGCGGACGAGGATGTGCATGCCTCGCGATCCCGACGTCTTCGGCCAACCCACGAGCCCGACGTCGTCGAGCACGTCGCGGGCGAGCATCGCGACGTCGACGATCTGCGCCCAGTCGACGCCGGGCATCGGATCGAGGTCGATGCGGAGCTCGTCGGGGTGGTCGAGGTCGGGAGCGCGCACCGGGTGCGGGTTGAGGTCGAGGCATCCGAGGTTCACGACCCAGGCGAGCGCCGCCGCCTCGTTCACGACGACCTCCTCGGCGGAGTTGCCCGAGGCGTAGTGCAGCGTCGCGGTCTCGATCCAGTCGGGCCGCTTCTCGGGCGCGCGCTTCTGGAAGAACGCCTCCTGGTCGATGCCCTTCACGAATCGCTTCAGCACCATCGGGCGGCCGGCGACGCCGCGCACGGCCCCGTCGGCGACCGCGAGGTAGTAGCGCACGAGGTCGAGCTTGGTGAGGCCGGGCTCGGGGAACACGACCTTGCCGGGGCTGCTGACGCGAACCTCGCGACCGTCGATCTCGAGGAGCTCGGCGTCGTCCTTTGCTGGACTCACGCCTTCACCCTAGGCACGACCGCCGGGCCCGAGGAACCCCCGCGCCCGGCGTGGCGGCGGGAGGCGCTACGGTTGGCTCACGTGCGCCTCCCGCCGCACGGTGGCCCCGAGCACGGAGGACGATGATGCGCCGCGTACTGGACCTGCGCATCGTGCGCTGGGAGCTGAAGCTCGCGTACGTCGTCGGTGCGCTCGTCGTGAGCTTCGCGCTGTCGGCAGTGCTGCGAGGAGTCGGGCTGCCCGCCCTCGTGGTCGCACTCATCGGGGTCGGCGTCGATCTCGCAGCCATCCTCCTGGGCGCGCGGATCTTCAGGGGCCGCGGCGAGTCGATCGGGCCTCCGCGGGAGCGGTGGCGCATGACGGCACGGCCGCGTCTGAGCACGGTGCTCGGCATCGTGTTCCTCGTTGCCTCGATCTGGCTGGCGCTGGGATTCGTGTTCGAATTCCTCGGTGTCGACGGATCGGTCCCGATGCAGTGGAATGTGATCGCCGCAGGAGTGGCCACCATCATCGAGTTCGCCGTGATCGGCGCCCTCTACCTGCGCTCCGGGGCCCGACTCCGGCGCCTCGGCGTGCCGACGAAGGAGCCGAAGGAGCCGAAGTTCAAGCCGACCGTGCGCATCCGTCCCTGAAGCACCCCGTCGCTAGGATCGGCACATGGCCGATGACGCGGTGAAGCAGGCACAGGAGGCGGCGGAGGCCGCGGCGGCGGCAGCGGAGGCGCTGCAGGCGCAGGCGCAGGAGGCGATCCGCAAGGCCGAGGAGGCGGCGGCGCTCGCGCAGGCCGCGCTCGACGCGCAGCGGGCGGCCGCGGATGCCGCGCCGACCGCGCCCGCGGCCGGCGCACCGGCACCCGCCGCATCCGCCGCCTCTGGGGCATCCGGCCCGCTCGACGCCGCCCAGGTCGCGGCGATCCGCGACGGCTACGCGTTCGACGGCGCCGCCCTCGAGATGGGCGCGCTCGTCAACGGCGCCCCGCTGCCCGACGTGCCCGTGCGCATCCCGCTCGCGATGACGAACCGCCACGGCCTCGTCGCCGGTGCCACCGGCACGGGCAAGACCCGCACGCTGCAGGTGCTCGCCGAGCAGCTCGCCGCGAACGGCGTCGCGGTGTTCGCCGCCGACATCAAGGGCGACCTCTCGGGCATCGCGACGCCCGGCGAGGGCAACGAGAAGCTGCTGAAGCGCACCGAGGGCATCGGGCAGGCGTGGAGCGCGGCATCCTTCCCCGTCGAGTTCTTCTCGCTCGGCGGCATCGGCCGGGGCGTGCCGATCCGGGCGACGGTCGCGGGCTTCGGGCCGCTGCTGCTCAGCAAGGTGCTGGGCCTCAACGACACCCAGGAGTCGAGCCTCGGGCTGGTCTTCCACTACGCCGAGAACAACGGCCTCGCACTGCTCGACCTCGAGGACCTCCGCGCCGTGCTGCAGTACCTCACGAGCGACGAGGGCAAGGCCGAGCTCGACGGGCTCGGGGGGCTCTCGAAGGCGACCGTCGGCGTGATCCTGCGCGAGCTCGTCGCGTTCGCCGAGGCCGGTGCCGACGTGTTCTTCGGCGAGCCCGAGATCGACACCGCCGAGTTCCTGCGCGTGGCATCCGACGGACGCGGCATCGTGAGCCTGCTCGAGGTGCCCGGCGTCGCCGATCGGCCCGCGCTGTACTCGACGTTCCTCATGTGGCTGCTCGCCGACCTCTTCAACGACCTGCCCGAGGTCGGCGACCTCGACAAGCCGAAGCTCGTGTTCTTCTTCGACGAGGCGCATCTGCTGTTCAACGACGCGTCGAAGGACTTCCTGGCGCAGGTCGTGCAGACCGTGCGGCTCATCCGCTCGAAGGGCGTCGGCGTCTTCTTCGTCACGCAGACCCCGAAGGACGTGCCCGCCGACGTGCTCGCCCAGCTCGGCTCGCGCGTGCAGCACCAGCTCCGGGCATTCACCCCCGACGACGCGAAGGCCCTGCGCGCGACCGTCTCGACCTACCCGAAGTCGGGCTACGACCTCGAGGAGGTGCTCACGACCCTCGGCACCGGCGAGGCGATCGTCACCGTCATGAACGAGAAGGGCGCGCCGAGCCCGGTCGCCTGGACGCGCCTCCGTGCCCCGCAGGCGCTCATGTCGCCGACGCCCGATGCGGCGATCGACGCCGCGATCGCCGCATCGCCGCTCACCCCGAAGTACGGCACCGCCGTCGACCGCGAGTCGGCGCACGAACTCCTGACCGCGAAGATGAACGCCGCCGCGGCCGCCGCCCAGGCCGCCGAGGATGCCGCGGCCAAGGCGGAGGCCGACGCCGAGTTCGCGAAGCAGCAGGCCGCCATCGAGAAGCAGCGCGCCAAGGAGGAGAAGGCCGCGCAGGCCGAGTACGACCGCCTCATGAAGCGCACATCGGGCACGTCGCGGTCGACCTCCACGCGCTCGCGGTCGGCCGACACGTCGGTGCTCGAGCAGGTGCTCGGCTCCAAGGCGACGCGCGACGTGCTCACGAGCGTCGTCGAGGGCATCTTCGGCACCCGGCGGCGCCGGTGACGGGCGAGCGCACGGATGCCGCGCCCGGCGGGCCGCACGCCGCGGAGACGGCCGCGGGGCATCCGTTCATCCGCCCCTACCGTCGCGGGGACCGTGATGCCGTGTTCGAGATCTGCCTGCGCACGGCCGCGGGCGGCGGCGACGCGACCGGCGTGTACTCCGACGACGCGCTGATGCCCGAGGTGTTCGCCCTGCCGTACGTCGAGTACGCGCCCGAACTCGCGTTCGTCGTCGACGACGGGAACGGGCGTGCGCTCGGCTACATCCTCGGCGTGGCCGACACCCGCGCGTTCGTGGAGTGGTGGACGCGGGAGTGGGGCCCGGCGTTCCGCACGCGGCATCCGCACGCGGGGCCCCCGACCGGCCGGAACCCGGACTACACCGAGGAGCAGCTGCTCGCGGCCGGAGCCGACCCGAATCGCATGCTCATCCCCGAGGTCGACGCGTACCCGGCGCACTTGCACATCGACCTGCTGCCCGACCTGCAGGGACAGGGCTACGGGCGACGGCTCATCGACGCGCTGCGGGCCGCGCTCGCCGAGCGGGGAGTCGCGGCCGTGCACCTCGGCTTGGATCCGGCGAACACCGCGGCGCGGGCGTTCTACGACCGGCTCGGCTTCCACCAGCTGCCGTCCAGCCGTCCCGACGCGCCGCTGCTCGGCATCGCGACGAGCTGACGCGGCCTGACTCGGCCTGACTCGGACTCCGTCGGGACTCCGACACTGATTCGATCGGCGACTCAGTGTCGGAGTCGCCACGAACGTCGGGGTCCCTGCGAGTGATGCGCATCGAGCGGAGCCCGCGCATGTCGCTGATCAGCGGCTGAGGGAGCGGCGCTCGAACCAGTAGAGCAGCTCGGGATCCGTCTGTCGCAACTCGGCGAGCGTCACCGGCTCGGTGCGCACGGTCTCCTCGGTGCCGAGGATGCGGGCGACGCGATCCATGGTCGCCGTGTTCCAGAAGCGTCCGCGCATGCGGAACACACCGCGGCCGTTGCGACTGACGACGAAGAGCTCCTGCGAGGTGTCGAGGCTGTTGGAGCGGTAGAGCTGCACGCGCAGCACTCCGGCGATGTCGCGGGCCGCCACGGTGTAGGTACCGCCGAAGAAGCCGCGCTCGACGATGCCGTACGTGCTCAGTGAGGCTTGGGTGCGCTGGTACGCGATCCACGCGGCGATGATGAGCACGGCGATGATCGCCGAGGTCCACGCGACGACGGGCCAGGCGCCGCTCGGATCGAGCAACCAGAGCTCTGCGGCCAGAAGCGGAAGCACCAGCGCCACGAAGGGGAGGCCGATGCTCCACCCGAGAGTGCGACGCGGCCTCAGGGTGAACACCCTGAGGCCGTCGCCCCTTACTGTCGACGGCCCGGCGGAGGAGCCCCCTGCGTCCCCACTCCTCGTGTCCATCGGTGCCGTTGACATCACTCACATCATCGAACGAGGGAGGTCGAACCGCCATTCGGCATTAATGAGGACACGGGCGGGATCGGGTGCTGACAAGTCGCGGGGCGAGCGACCCTGAGAACCGCGAAACCCCCGAACCTGCGGCTCAGGGGTCTCGATCGGAGCGGATGGTAGATGGCGGAGGATGGGGGATTCGAACCCCCGAGGGCTTTCACCCAACACGCTTTCCAAGCGTGCGCCATAGGCCACTAGGCGAATCCTCCTGGGACCCCTCACGCACCCGCCAGAGCCCGGTTACCCTTGCTGCGTTTCCGCCCTGGGGGAGTTGGCCTGGATGGCGCCACGTGAGGAGCCTGAGCCAGTCTACCCGAGCCGCACGGGCTCGATGAACGGCGGCCGCCCGCGGCATCCGTTCGCCCCACTCGCGCTGGGATTTCACCCGGAGGACCCGGCGCCCGCGGCATCCGTCGCCCTAGGCTGGAGCCCGTGGCGCACCGCATCTACATCTGCTCGGCCGAGGGCAACACGGGCAAGTCCACCGTCGCGCTCGGCGTGCTCGACACCCTCGCGCGGCGCGCGACCCGCGTCGGCGTGTTCCGGCCGATCGCCCGCACGACCGACGAGCGCGACTACGTGCTGGAGCTGCTGCTCGCCCACGACGGCGTCGTGCCGCTCGAGTACGAGGACGCGGTGGGCGTCACCTACGATGACGTGCACGCCGATCCCGACCTGGCGCTCGCCACGATCGTGCGGCGGTTCAAGGCCGTCGAGGAGCGCTGCGACGCCGTCGTCGTCATCGGGTCCGACTACACGGATGTCGGGAGCCCGACCGAGCTGGGGTACAACGCGCGCATCGCCGCCAACCTCGGCGCCCCCGTGCTGCTCGTGCTGGGCGGTCGCGTCGGGCAGGGCCGCGCGCCGTCGGAGCGCCTCGGCCATGCGGACTCCCGCACGGCCGACGAGCTCGCCCAACTGACGGAGCTCGCCATCGAGGAGCTCGCCCGCGAGCATGCGAGCATCCTCGGCATCGTCGTGAACCGCGCCGACCCCGACCGGCTCGCCGAGATCGTCGAGCAGGTGGGCTCGGCCGCGCGCTGGGACATCGACGCGGTGACCGGGCGGCAGGCGCTCGCGAAGGATTCCATCGCGTTGTGGGCGATCCCCGAGGACCCGTTCCTCGTCGCGCCGTCGATGCGCGCGATCATGCGCGCCGTCGACGGCGAGCTGTACGCGGGCGATCCCGACCTGCTCGAACGCGAGGCGCTCGGCGTGGTGATCGCCGCGATGTCGATGGACCACGCGCTCGAACGCCTCATCGAGGGCTCGGTGGTGGTCGTGCCGGCCGATCGCAGCGAGGTGCTGCTCGGGGTGCTGACGGCGCACGCGTCCGCGACCTTCCCGTCGGTCGCGGGCATCGTGCTGAACGGCGGCTTCCCGCTCTCCGATGCGGTGGAGCGACTCATCGAGGGTCTGAAGGCCGGGCTGCCGATCATCCGCACCGGGCTCGACACGTACCACACGGCGCTCGCCATCACGCAGACGCGCGGTCGCCTGGCTGCCGATTCGCAGCGGAAGCGCGACACCGCCCTGGCGCTCTTCGAGAAGCACGTCGACGAGCACGCGCTCCTCGACCTGCTCGACGTGGCGCGGCCCGAGGTCGTGACACCGCTCATGTTCGAGTACGGGCTGCTCGAGCGGGCCCGCCGCGAGCGCAAGCACATCGTGCTGCCCGAGGGCTACGACGACCGCATCCTGCGCGCCGCGGCGACGCTGCTGGCACGTGACGTGGCCGACCTCACGATCCTCGGCGAGGAGATCGAGATCCGCTCCCGCGCGATCGGGCTCGGCCTCGACATCTCGCGTGCCACGGTGCTCTCGAACCACGACCACGTGCTCGTGTACCGGTTCGCCGACGAGTACCACCGGCGGCGCCAGCACAAGGGCGTGACGCTCGAGCAGGCGCGCGAGACCGTGCAGGACGTGTCGTACTTCGGCACCATGATGGTGGCGCTCGGGCTCGCCGACGGCATGGTCTCGGGCGCGGTGCACACGACCGCGCACACGATCCGGCCGGCGTTCGAGATCATCAAGACCCGGCCTGGCGTCGACGTGGTGTCGAGCGTGTTCCTCATGGCGCTCGCCGACCGCGTGCTCGTCTACGGCGACTGCGCCATCGTGCCGGTCCCCACCTCCGAGCAGCTCGCCGACATCGCGATCTCGTCCGCCGCCACCGCCGCCCAGTTCGGCATCGAACCGCGCGTCGCGATGCTGTCGTACTCGACGGGGGAGTCGGGCTCCGGCGAAGACGTCGAGAAGGTGCGCCGCGCGACCGAGCTCGTGCGCGAGCGCGCCCCCGAGCTCGCGGTCGAGGGTCCGATCCAGTACGACGCCGCGGCCGACGCGGCGGTCGCGCGCACGAAGCTCCCCGAATCGGATGTCGCGGGCCGGGCGACGGTCTTCATCTTCCCCGACCTCAACACGGGCAACAACACCTACAAGGCGGTGCAGCGCTCGGCCGGCGCGGTCGCGATCGGCCCGGTGCTGCAGGGCCTCAACAAGCCGATCAACGACCTGTCGCGCGGCGCGCTCGTGCAGGACATCGTGAACACCGTGGCCATCACGGCGATCCAGGCGGCGGATGCCTCGTGAGCGTCGTCCTCGTCATCAACTCGGGCTCGTCGTCGCTGAAGTACCAGCTCATCGAGGCCGAGGGCGGCACGACGCTCGCCACCGGGCTCATCGAGCGGATCGGCGACGCGAACGGCGGGCATGCGAAGCACCGCGACGAGACGCCGGATGCCGCGGCGGGCAGGTGGGAGGCCGACGTCGACGTGCCCGACCACTCGGCCGCCTTCGACGTGATGCTCGACGCATTCGCCGGCACCGGACCCTCGCTCGAGGCCAACGCGCCCGTGGCGGTGGGACACCGCGTCGTGCAGGGTGGCGCCCGCTTCTTCGAGCCGACCGTGATCACCGATCTCGTGAAGATCAACATCGACGAGCTCGCCCCCCTCGCGCCGCTGCACAACCCGGCGAACCTCGAGGGGATCGAGGCCGCGCAGCGCGCCTTCCCCGATGTGCCGCACGTCGCGGTGTTCGACACGGCGTTCCACCAGACGATGCCGCCCGCGGCATACACGTACGCCATCGACCGGGCCGTCGCGGCCAAGCATCGCGTGCGGCGGTACGGCTTCCACGGCACGTCGCACCGCTACGTGTCGCGTGCGGCGGCCGAGTACCTCGGCCGGCCGATCGAGGAGCTGCGCATGATCGTGCTGCACCTCGGCAACGGGGCATCGGCCTGCGCCGTCTCGGGCGGCCGCTCGGTCGAGACGAGCATGGGCATGACGCCCCTCGAGGGGCTCGTCATGGGCACGCGTTCGGGCGACATCGACCCGGCGGTGCTGCCGTACCTGCAGCACCGTGCCGGCTTCGACGCGAACGGCATCGACGACCTGCTCAACAAGCGCAGCGGCATCCTCGGCCTCGGCGGCCATCGCGACATGCGCGATCTCGTCGCCGCGAGCCAGGACGGCGACGACGCGGCCACGCTCGCGCTCGAGGTGTACACGCATCGGATCCGCTCGTACGTGGGCGCGTACGCGGCCCAGCTCGGCCGCGTCGACGCGATCGTGTTCACCGCCGGCGTCGGCGAGAACGCGTCGCTCGTGCGGGAGTGGTCGCTCGGCGGTCTCGAGGGCTTCGGCGTGGAACTCGACGTCGAGCGCAATCGCGAGCGGGGGAGCGGTGCGCGGCGCATCTCCACGGAGGCGTCGCGCGTCGCCGTGCTCGTCGTGCCGACGAACGAGGA
>CBFGWW010000144.1:0-8481 GCA_965652625.1 uncultured Agromyces sp. | reverse complement strand
CGTTCGGGGCGGGCATCCGTCGTCTCACCCGAAGCCCGAGCTCGCGGTCGGTCACCCCGTGCCGAGCCGCGCGACGGTCGCGTCCGCGAGGCGCCCGGCGCTCCCCGGCGCAAGGCCGAGGTAGAGCATCGGCTCGATGAGCTCCAGCTCGAGCACCGCGAGCCGCCCGTCGAAGCGCACGACGTCGAACCGGGCGTAGAGCAGGTCGAACGGGAGGCGATCGAGCATCGCCGAGACCGCCGCGACGTCGGCCGGATCGGGATCGATGCGCTCGACCGTGCCGCCGTAGATCCCGTGCGCGCGGAAGTCGCCCGAGGCCGGACGCTTGCGCAGCGCATGGCTCGGCGACCCGCCGAGGAACGCGAACGACAGCTCGCCCTCGCCGACGATCGCGTCCGCGAACGGCTGCACCATGACCTCGGTGGCGGGCGCCATGGCGCCGAGCGCGTCGGCGAGCCCCGCGGCATCCGTGCGCACGACGCCCGAGCCGCCGACGCCGATCGCGGGCTTCAGCACGAGCTCGTGCCAGCCCGCGTCGGACACGGCCTCGAGCAGGCGCGTCGCCTCGGCGGCCGTGCCGCGCACGAGCGGCACGATCGGCACGCCGATCCGGTCGAGGTCGTCGAGGTAGTGCTTGTTCGCGTTCCAGTGCACGGCCCCGACCGGATTGAGGAGCGTGCACCGCGACCGCGCGATCTCGCCGGTGACGTCGATGAACTCGCCGAGGTGGTCGACGTAGTCCCACGTGCTGCGCAGCAGCGCGACGTCGTACGCGTCCCAGTCGACGTCGGGGCGCGACCAGGCCACGGGCTCGGCGTCGACGCCGCGCTCGGCGAACGCCTCGAGCAGTCGCCGGTCGTCGTCGAAGAGCGCCTCCACATCGGGGATCTCCCAGTCGACGAAGCTCGGGAGCCGCTCGCACCGCAGCACCGCGACGCGCATGGACGTCAGCCCCGCTGGTCGAGCAGCGGAGCGAGCCGGTATGGGATCAGCTCGCCCATCGCGAGCGAGGTCTCGGTGCGCTCGACGCCGTCGATCTCGAGGATGACGCCGTCGATGCGGAAGAGGTCGTGCGCGTCGCGGCACACCACCCGCACGAGCAGGTCGACCGTGCCCGAGAGCCCGTGCGCCTGGATCACCTCGGGGATGAGCGCGATCTGCTCGACCACCTCGGCGAGCTGCTTCTGCCGCACGTGCACCGAGATGAACGCCTCGAGCGGGAACCCGAGGGGCACCGGATCGATGCTCCGCTCGAAGGAGAGGAAGGCCCCGGATGCCTCGAGCCGCGCCATGCGCGCCTGCACCGTGTTGCGCGACAGCGCGAGCCGGTCGGCGAGGGCCACGACGGTCGCCCTGGGGTCCGCCGCGAGGGCCGCGAGCAGTGCCCGGTCCACGGAGTCGTAGCCGTTCATATCGCCACACGATAGCACCGGACAGGGGGGAGGTGCTTGGCAACATGCTCAACGCGTCCGTTGCAACTTGAGCGCAGTGACATATCGACGTACGCTCACGGTATCCGGCAGAGCCGCCGGGCGCGGGCACGCCCACAAGGCAGCCCGCCGAGAGCGAGGATCGACGATGACCCCATCCGACCGAGACGCAACCGGGCTCCTCACCCGACCCGATCACTTCGTGCAGCTCGTCACCCCTGCCGGCGAGCGCCGTACCGACGCCGAGTTCGACCCGTGGGTCGCCGACGTCGACACCGCCGCCCTGGGCCGGC
Organism: uncultured Agromyces sp.; assembly: GCA_965652625.1. Taxonomy (GTDB): domain Bacteria; phylum Actinomycetota; class Actinomycetes; order Actinomycetales; family Microbacteriaceae; genus Agromyces. Next base: position 6,758 of record CBFGWW010000144.1, on the reverse strand, counting down.
TCTACCGCGACATGGCGATCGTTCGCCGCATCGACACCGAGGCCACCGCGCTGCAGCGCCAGGGCGAGCTCGGCCTCTGGCCGCCGCTCATGGGCCAGGAGGCCGCCCAGATCGGCTCCGCCCGTGCGCTCCGCGACGACGACTTCGTGTTCTCGAGCTATCGCGAGCACGCCGTGGCGTGGTGCCGCGGCGTCAGCGCCGCCGACCTCCTGCGCGTGTGGCGCGGCTCCGCGGCATCCGGCTGGAACCCGTTCGACCACAACATGGCCGTGCCGCAGATCATCATCGGCGCGCAGGCCCTGCACGCCACCGGCTACGCGATGGGCGCCGCCTGGGAGGGCACCGACACCGCGACCATCGGGTACTTCGGCGACGGCGCCACGAGCGAGGGCGACGTGAACGAGGCGTTCATCTTCGCCGCGAGCTTCGACGCGCCCGTCGTGTTCTTCTGCCAGAACAACCAGTGGGCGATCTCCGAGCCCGTGGGCCTGCAGTCGAAGCAGCCGCTCGCGCGCCGCGCCGACGGGTTCGGCATGCCCGGCATCCGCGTCGACGGCAACGACGTGCTCGCGGTGCTCGCCGCGACCCGCATCGCGCTCGACCGCGCGCGCCGCGGCGAGGGCCCGACGCTCATCGAGGCCGTGACCTACCGGCTCGGCCCGCACACGACCGCCGACGACCCGAAGCGCTACCGCACCGACGAGGAGCTCGCAGAGTGGGGCACCCGCGACCCGCTCGCGCGCGTGCTCACGCTGCTCGCCTCGACGGGCTTCGACACCGAGGGGCTCGAGCGCGAGGTCGCCGAGGAGGCCGGCCGCGTCGCGGCGGAGCTCCGCGCGGCGATCACCACCATCCCCGACCCCGACGCGATGACGGTCTTCGACCACGTCTACGCCGAGCCCAACACGCACCTCGCGCGCCAGCGCGACCACTACGCCCGCTACCTCGCCATGTTCGACGAGGGCGCCGCGGCATCCGGCGAAGGAGCCGCACGATGACCACCCTCACCCTCGGCAAGGCCATCAACCAGGGCTTGCGCCGTTCCCTCGCGGGCGACGACAAGGTCGTGCTCATGGGCGAGGACATCGGCACGCTCGGCGGCGTGTTCCGCATCACCGACGGGCTGAAGGCCGAGTTCGGCGCGCACCGCGTGGTCGACACGCCCCTGTCGGAGGCGGGCATCATCGGCACCGCGGTGGGCCTCGCGTACCGCGGGTTCCGTCCCGTCGTCGAGATCCAGTTCGACGGCTTCGTCTACCCGGGCTTCGACCAGCTCGTCGCGCAGGTCGCGAAGCTGCACTACCGCTCGCGCGGGGCGGTGCGGATGCCGCTGACGATCCGCATCCCGTTCGGCGGCGGGATCGGCGCGGCCGAGCACCACTCCGAGTCGCCCGAGGCGTACTTCGCGCACACCGCCGGCCTGCGGGTCGTGGCGTGCTCGAACCCCGCCGACGCGTACGTCATGATCCAGCAGGCCATCGCGAGCGACGACCCGGTCATCTTCCTCGAGCCGAAGCGGCGCTACCACGTGAAGGGCGAGGTCGACGAGACCGCGAGCCTCGCCGACGCGAAGCCCATGGGCGTCGCCTCGGTCGTGGCCGCCGGCTCCGACGTGACCCTCGTGACCTACGGCGCACTCGTGCAGACCGCACGCGACGCCGCGACCGCGGCCGCGGAGGACGGGATCTCGATCGAGGTCATCGACCTGCGCTCGCTCGCGCCCGTCGACTACGCGACGGTCGAGGCATCCGTGCGCCGCACCGGCCGGCTCGTCGTCGCGCACGAGGCCGGCCAGCAGGGCGGCGTCGGCGCAGAGCTCGCCGCGAGCATCACCGAGCGCTGCTTCGAGTTCCTCGAGGCGGCGCCTGTGCGCGTCACCGGCCACGACATCCCGTACCCGCCCGCGAAGCTCGAGAAGCACCACCTGCCCGACCTCGACCGCATCCTCGACGGCGTCGACCGGGCGCTCGGTCGACCGAACTCGCTGAGCGGAGTGGAGGCGTGACCGGAATGATCAGGGAGTTCCCGCTTCCCGACCTCGGCGAGGGTCTCACCGAGTCCGAGATCGTGGCCTGGCGCGTCGCGGTCGGCGACCGCGTCGAGCTCAACCAGATCATCGCCGACGTCGAGACGGCCAAGGCCGTCGTCGAGCTGCCGTCGCCCTACTCGGGCGTCATCACGGCGCTGCACGCCGCCGAGGGCGAAACGGTGAACGTCGGCGAGCCGCTGTTCTCGTGCGACACGGGCGAGGGCGCCGGCGAGGGCGGTCCGACGGATGCCGCGGGCACGTCGTCGGCGGATGCCGCGACCGTCGCCCAGGCGCCGGCCGCCGCCGAGGCCGCGCCGGCTCCCGAAGCCGACGCGGCGCCCGGGCCGAACCTCGTGGGCTACGGCGCCCGCGACGAGGGCGGGCCGAAGCGCCGCGCCCGCCGCACGGCGCTCGCGGCCGACCTCGTGCCGTCGGTTCCCGAGAACGGTGCCGCGACCGACCTCGACGCGCCGCCGGGCGGCGCCGCCGCCGCTTCGGCGACGCCGCCGTCGACCGACCTCTCGACGGGTGCGCCCGAGCGTCCGCGCTCGACCCCGCCCGTGCGCAAGCTCGCACGCGACCTCGGCATCGACCTCGCGACCGTGACCGGCACTGGGGAGCGCGGGCTCATCACGCGCGCCGACGTCGAGGCCGTGGCATCCGGTGCACCCGCGCCCGCCGAGGCGGCCGTGCCCTCCGCGGAGGTCTCGGGCGGCGCTGCGGCAGCCCCCGTCGCCACCGGCGCGGAACGACCCGCCGAGACCCGCATCCCGATCAAGGGCGTGCGCAAGCACACCGCCGCGGCCATGGTGCAGAGCGCGTTCACGGCGCCGCACGTGACGGAGTTCCTCACGGTCGACGTGACCGCGACCATGGAGCTCCTGCGCGGCATCCGCGACGACCGTGCGTTCGCCGGTCACAAGGTGACGCCGCTCACCGTGGTCGCGAAGGCCGTCTGCATCGCGGCGCGCCGCACGCCCGAGGTGAACTCGCGGTGGGACGAGGGCGCGCAGGAGATCGTGCAGTACGGCGGCGTGAACCTCGGCATCGCCGCGGCGACCGGTCGCGGGCTCGTGGTGCCCAACGTCAAGGGCGCCGAGCGGATGACGCTCATCGAGCTCGCCGACGCGATCTCCGCGCTCGCCGAGACCGCCCGCGCCGGGCGCACGCCGCCGGCCGACCTCTCGGGCGGCACGATCTCGATCACGAACATCGGCGTCTTCGGCATCGACGCGGGCACGCCGATCCTGAACCCGGGCGAGGCGGCGATCCTCGCCATGGGCGCCGTCCGACGCCAGCCGTGGGAGCACCGCGGCGAGATCGCGCTGCGCGAGCTCATGACGCTGAGCCTCTCGTTCGACCACCGCCTGGTCGACGGCGAGCAGGGCTCGCGGTTCCTCGCCGACATCGGCGCGATCCTCCGCGAGCCGGGGCTGGCGCTGACCATGGCGTGACGTCGCGATCGGCGGGAGGATGGAGCGTATGGACGCACGCAGCATCCTCTCGCCGACCGAGACCGACGCCACCCTCGAGGGCTCGGGGTTCCGCAACTCGCAGAGCCACCTCGTGGGCGCCTTCACCACTGCGGACTTCCGCAGCGCGGTGCAGTTCGTCGACAGGGTGGCCGACGTCGCCGAAGAGCTGAACCACCACCCCGACGTGCGGCTCGGCTGGGGCCACGTGGAGTTCGCGCTCACGTCGCACGACGTGGGCGGAGTCACGCAACGCGACGTGGACCTCGCGCTGCGCATCCGCGCGATCGCCGACGAGCTCGGCGCGACGCCGAGCTGAGGTCGCCGATCACGGCTCAGTCGAGGCGGTAGATCCGCTCCTCGACCTCGATGCCGCGCGCGTTCGCGAAGCTCAGCTCGGTGGCCACCTGCACGAAGCCGAGCTTCTCGACGATCGCGATCGAGCGCGCGTTGTCGGCGGCGACGCGCACGCGCACCGGGCGGTCGTGCACGGCGTCGAGGAAGAGCCGCACCGCGCGGCTGCCGATGCCCTCGCCCCAGTGCGCGGGGTCGATCCAGTAGGTCATCTCGGCCGTGCCCTCGTCGTACCAGCGGGCGACGCTGCCCACGACGGCGCCGTCGGCGCGCACGGTGCGCGCATCCACCGAGGGGTCTGCGAGGAGTCGACGCCAGTGGGCGTCGAACGTCGCGCGGTCGGTCGGGTCGGGTGGTGTGAACGCGGCCATCTGCACGGCCGCCTCGTCCTGCTCGAAGGTGAACAGTGCATCGAGATCCCCGTCGCGGGTCGCGCGCAGGGTCACGACATGAGGCTCGCCCATGTCATCTCCTCCAGGATGCCGCGGATGGTGCCGTCGGCGGGTCTGCGCCCAGGGATGCGGGCGCTGTGCGGAGTGGAGTTCAGGAGTCCGAAGGCGGCGTGTGCCCGGAACCTGAGCTCCGTCTCGGCCCGATCGGGCCGGAGTCGGGAGAGGGTGTCCACCCAGTGCTCGACGTAGCGCCGCTGGAGCGAGCGCACCTCGTGCCGCGCGCCGCCGTCGAGCTGCTCGAGCTCGCGGTCCTGCACGACGATGACGTCGGCCTCGCCGAGGGCGAAGTCGACGTGGAAGCGGATGAGCGAGCGGAGCGCTGCGGCCGGATCGGGGGCGTCGCGGAGCACGCCCTCTGCGCCCTCGAGGAGGGATCGGCTCGCGCCCTCGAGGATGGCGGCGAGCACGGCGGCCTTGCCGGGAAAGTGCCGGTAGACGGCGGGCCCCGACACGCCGACGGCGGCGCCCAGGTCTTCGATCGTGACGCCGGCGTAGCCGCGCTCGGCGAACAGCGTCGCGGCCGAGCTCAGGATCGCCGCGCGGCGATCGGCCTTGAGCCGCCCGCGTTCGGTGCGCGGCAGGCCGGTCGCCGGGGCGTCGGCCTGTGCGTTCGCGAGGGGGACCGCCGCGTCGTCGAGGGTGCTTGCCATGTCCGTGGGTGCTCGCTAACATCGGGAATCGAGTTAGTGAACACTAACCGAAATGGCGCGCCGCGCACAAGAGGGCGCGCCGTCGACGAAGACGGGCAGGCGCATGACGACCCTCACGACGGGCATCGACCCCTCGAGCGACACGGCGCGGCGCTACGCCGCCGGGCACGCGGAGCTCGTGCGCGAGCTGCGCGAGAAGCTCGCGACGGCCGCGCTGGGCGGCCCCGAGGCATCCCGCGAACGCCACGTCTCGCGCGGCAAGCTGCTGCCCCGCGACCGCGTCGACCGGCTGCTCGACGAGGGCAGCCCGTTCCTCGAGCTCTCGCCGCTCGCCGCCGACGGGCTGTACGACGGCGAATCGCCGGGAGCCGGCATCATCACGGGCGTGGGGCTCGTGCAGGGCCGGCCGGTCGTGGTCGTCTGCAACGATGCGACGGTCAAGGGCGGCACCTACTATCCGATGACCGTCAAGAAGCACCTGCGCGCACAGGAGGTCGCCCGCGAGCACCGCCTGCCCTGCGTCTACCTCGTCGACTCGGGCGGCGCGTTCCTGCCCATGCAGGACGAGGTCTTCCCCGACCGCGACCACTTCGGCCGCATCTTCTACAACCAGGCGCAGCTCTCGTCGATGCGCATCCCGCAGCTCGCCGCCGTGCTCGGCTCGTGCACGGCGGGCGGCGCCTACGTGCCCGCGATGAGCGATGAGACCGTGATCGTGCGCAACCAGGGCACCATCTTCCTCGGCGGTCCGCCGCTCGTGAAGGCGGCGATCGGCGAGGTCGTGACGCCCGAGGAGCTCGGCGGCGGCGACCTGCACTCGCGCATCTCGGGCGTCACCGACCACCTGGCCGACGACGACGAGCACGCGCTCGAGCTGGTGCGCGACATGGTGGCCACGCTCCCGCAGCCGGCCGAGCGGGCCTGGGCGGTGCGCGAGTCGCGTCCGCCCGCGGTCGACCCGGGCGACCTCCTCGCCGCCGTTCCCGTCGACGTGCAGCAGCCCTACGACGTGCACGAGGTCATCGCGCGCCTCGTCGACGCGAGCGAGTTCAACGAGTTCAAGCCCGAGTACGGCGACACGCTCGTGACGGGCTTCGCGCACATCGACGGCCACCCGGTCGGCATCATCGCGAACAACGGCGTGCTGTTCAGCGAGTCCGCGATGAAGGGCGCGCACTTCATCGAGCTGTGCGACCAGCGCGGCATCCCGCTCGTGTTCCTGCAGAACATCTCGGGCTTCATGGTCGGCCGCGACGCCGAGGCGGGCGGCATCGCGAAGCACGGCGCGAAGATGGTCACCGCGGTCGCCACCACCCGCGTGCCGAAGCTCACGGTCGTCATCGGCGGCTCGTTCGGCGCCGGCAACTACTCCATGTGCGGCCGGGCGTACTCGCCGCGGTTCCTGTGGATGTGGCCGAACGCGCGCATCTCGGTGATGGGCGGGGAGCAGGCGGCATCCGTGCTCTCGACCGTCAAGCGCGACCAGCTCGCGGTGAAGGGCGAAGCGTGGTCGGATGACGCGGAGCAGGCGTTCAAGGCCCCGATCCGCGAGCAGTACGAGCACCAGGGCAGCCCGTACCACTCGACGGCGCGGCTCTGGGACGACGGGATCATCGATCCCGCCGACACCCGCACCGTGCTCGGCCTGGCGCTCGAGCTCGCGAGCCGCACCCCGCTGCCCGAGCCCGGGTTCGGCCTGTTCCGGATGTGACACGGGCGCCGGTCGCACGCATGCGACCGGCAGCCGGCTCGGCCGGGCTCAGCTCGCCGGGTGGCCCGCCGCCTCGGTGACCCGGCGCAC
>CBFGWW010000143.1:0-8518 GCA_965652625.1 uncultured Agromyces sp. | reverse complement strand
GCAGGCCGAGGTCGTGCGCGTACTCGTGCGCGAACACGCCGAGGCCGCCGTTCTCCGCCTCGACCGTGTAGTCGCCGATCCAGAAGCCGGTGTCGCCGATCTGGGCGCCGCCGTACTGCGCGCCGGCCGGGCCGGTCACGCCGTAGTCGGTCGAGTTCACGTACCAGCGGTGCGACCAGATGGCGTCCTCGCCCTGCGCGCCGCCGCCGGCGTCCTCGCCTTCACCGGCGTGCACCGCCTGGAAGTGGTCGAGGTAGCCGTCGGGCTCGTCGAAGTCGCCGTCGCCATCGTGGTCGTAGCGGTCCCACTGGTCGAACGTCGACAGCTCGGCCTTGATCTGGTCGTCGGTCTTGTTCGCGGCCTTCTGCGCGGCGTACCACGCGTTGCCCGCGTCCTCGATGAACTGCCACGAGCCGCCGTAGTCCTCGACGGAGTTGTCACCGTAGGTCGACGCGTTGCCGGGCACCTGCACCCAGTCGCTCACTTCGCCGGCGATGGTGTAGGCACCCGAGGACTGCTGCTCGTAGAAGTCCTTGAACGACTCGCCCTCGCCGAAGAACAGCTCCTCGTACGACGCCTTGTCGAAGTCCTGCGTCCAGTGCGTGCTGTTGTTGACGGCGCGGTCGGGCTTCGGGATCTCGTTGTGCAGCGGGCCGGGCGTCGTGCCGAGCTTGCCGCTGCCCTGGTCGCCGAATTCGGCCAGGATCGTGAAGACCTGGTCCTCGCCGGTGACGGCAGCCTGGTAGTACTTGTCCTCGGCCAGCTGCACCACGCCGTCTTCGCCGGGTGCGGCCTGGCCCGACAGGATGAGCTTCTGCGCCGCCTTGCGCCGCTCGTTCTGTCGTTCGGTCAACGGACCGGGGCGGTTGTCGAGGCGCTGGGCCGCCGACGGGGCCGGGTCCTTGGCGGGGGCAGCGAACGCGGCCGGTGCGAATGCCGCACCGGCCACTACCGTCGCCCCCGCCGCAGCGACGGCCAAGAGGCCGCGCGTGCGTCGATTCACGGGTTTCTCCTTCGGATTGAATGCCCGGGATCGCCGGGCACAGTGCGGGAAATCTAACACCGCGAATCCGCCTTGGGAAGATGTTGACTTCGGTCATCTGTTTCGCGTTAATGCCGCGAATTCGAAGATCCTGCGGAAGCCCAGATCGGATGCCATGACGGCTCGTCAGGCCCGCGTCACACCCATCCGCGTCGCACCGCCTCCGCGCCCAGCTGGATACGGGTCGCGACCCCCGCGAGCTCCATGAGCTCGGCCACGCGACGCTGCACCGTGCGCACCGAGATGCCGAGCTGGGCGCCGGCCGCGGCATCCGTCAGCCCCAGCAGGAGCAGCTTCAGCAGGTCGCGATCGAAGGGCTGCTCGACGGGCTCCACCACCTCGGCGCGCTCCGCGAAGAGCCGCGGCGCGTCGCGCCAGGCCTGCTCGAACATCGCGACGACGAGGTCGAGCAGCCCGCTCGGGTGCACGAGGAGCGCGCCCGAGACCAGGCGCTCGCCTGGCGAGTACAGGGGCATCCGGGCCAACGAGTGGTCAGCGAGGAACAGTCGGGTCGGCAGGCTCGGCAGCACCCGCACCTCCTCGCCGAGCGGCTCGAGCTCGCGCACCACGTCGACGAAGCCCGGCCGATCGAGCACGGCCGTCTCGACCACGACGCGGTATCGCACCCCTCGGGCGAGGGCACGGTCCTCCTCGGTGTTGTCGGCGCCGCTGAGGAGCGCGACATCCTCGAGCACGAACGCGCACACCTCGTCTTTCGCGGCCGCCTGCAGCTGGCCGAGTCGCTGCACCACGGCCTCGGGCCCGAGCACCACGTCGACCACGTCGGGCGCCGCCCGCTGCGCCGCGCCCTCTCGGTACAGGTCGCTCAGGTGCACGAGCGCCTCGTGCGCCTCGGTCAGGCGGCGCTCGCGCTCGAGCAGGATCGGGCGCAGCGCGACCGAGGGCGGCGACGCGACGACGCGGTCGGGCGCCGACGCCTGGCGCGCGATGAGGCCGAGCTCTTCGAGGTCGTCGAGGATGCCGCGCGCCTCGCGCACCGACATCGACGCCGCCCGGGCGACCTGCTCGAGGTCGGCCGACGGCAACGCGAGCAGCACGCGGTAGACGGCCGTGTGGGCCTCGTCCAGTCCGATCGCCTCGAGCACGAGCACCTCCTCACCGTGCCGGCTGCAGACCCTGCGTCACGAGCGGAAGCACCGTCACACGTGGCGGATCGCGGCCATGGCATGTCTCCGCCACCACCCTAACGGGGGACTCGTGGGAGCGTGCAAGGCAACCAGCTTCCTCCGAAAGGGGTACCTCAATGCCACGACGACGCACCACGAGTGCCGCCCGTCGCCGGCGCGCGATCGCCGCCGCCATCGGCGGCCTCGCGATCGGCATCGCCGGCGTCGGCGCCGCCCTGCCCGCGGCCGCCGCACCCGACCGCGGGAACGGTGGCGCACCGCCGTCCGCGCCCGTGATCGCCGGCACGCCGACCGGCGAGCACCGCGTCACCCTCATCACGGGCGACCGGGTGACCGTCACCGACCTCGCCGACGGCACCCACGCCGTGTCGGTCGAGACCGCGGTGCCGGGCGCCGGTTACCAGACGGTCACCGCCGACGGCGAGCTCAGCGTCATCCCGACCGCGGCCGAGCGCTATCTCGCCACAGGCGTGGTCGACCCCGACCTCTTCAACGTCACGCGCCTCATCGAGTACGGCTACGACGACGCCTCCGTGGACGCGACGCCGATCATCGTCGAGCTCGACGAGGGTCCCGCGCCCTTCAGCGCCGAACCGCCCGTGCCGGGCCTTTCCGTGGGCACGCCGCTCGAGAGCATCGGCGCCGCCGCCGCGACGGCCGGGCACGCGGATGCCGCGTCCACGTGGGCCGCGCTCACGGGCACGGATGCCGCGGCCGACGCCGGTCCGCGCGCGTTCGGCGTCGACCCGTCCGACGTGTCCCTCGGCGGCGGCATCGCCGCGATCCACCTCGACGGCAAGGTGCAGGCGACGCTCGACTCGAGCGTGCCGTGGATCGGTGCGACCGACGCGTGGGCCGACGGCTACACCGGCACGGGCGTGACCGTGGCCGTGCTCGACACGGGCTACGACGACACCCACCCCGACCTCGCCGGGCGCGTGCTGCCCGACTCGACGAGCTTCGTGCCCGGCGAGGAGGTCGCCTGGGATCCGAACGGCCACGGCACGCACGTCGCGTCGACGATCGCCGGCACCGGCGCGGCGAGCGGCGGCACCCACCGCGGCGTCGCCGACGGCGCGAACCTGCTCGTCGGCAAGGTGCTCGACCAGACCGGCTCTGGGCAGGACTCCTGGATCATCGACGCCATGGAGTGGGCGGGCCAGCGTGCGCCCATCGTCTCGATGAGCCTCGGGTCCATGCAGGCGTCGGCCGGCGACGACCTCATGGCGGAGGCGCTCGACGGAGTCGCCGAGCAGACCGGCGCTCTCTTCGTCGTCGCGGCGGGCAACAACGGCGCGCCCGAGACGATCGGCTCACCGGGCTCGGCCGAGCACGCGCTCACCGTCGGGTCGGTCGACGACCCGAGCGGCGCGCTCTCGTGGTTCTCGAGCCAGGGCCCGCTCGTGCGGTCGGGGGCGCTGAAGCCCGAGATCGCCGGCCCGGGCAACGACGTGACGGCGGCCCGGTCCGCCGACATCGGCGGTGACGGCGCCTACCAGGCCATGAGCGGCACCTCGATGGCGACGCCGCACGTCGCCGGTGCCGCCGCGATCGTGAAGCAGCAGCATCCGGAGTACACGGCCGGCCAGCTGCGCGCCGCGCTGCTCAGCACCGCGACCGATGTCGGCCTCACGGCCTACCAGGCGGGGACCGGCGTCGTCGACGTCGGCGAGGCGGTGGACGCGGCCGTCGTGGCATCCGGTTCGGGAGACTTCGGCATGCTCGTGTGGGGCGAGGAGCCCGAGCCCGTCGTCCGCGCGATCGAGTACGCGAACCGCAGCGACGCCGAGGTGACCATCGACCTCGCCGCGGGGCTCGCGGACACCACACCGGCCGGCGGCGACGTCGATCCCATGTCGGCCGGCGAGGCATCCGACGTGCTGGCGCTCGACGCCGACGCGCTCACGATCCCCGCCGGGGAGACCCGGGCGGTCACCGTCACCGCCGATCCCGCGAAGGTGCCGGCCGGCGCCCAGCTGTCGGGCGCACTCGTCGCGTCGATCGAGGGTGAGGCCGTCGCGCGCACGGCGCTCGGCATCATCGCCGAGCCCGAGCGCTACGACCTCACGATCACCGCGACCGGCTTCGAAGGCGAGCCCATCGAGACGTACGGCGTGCTCTTCAACCACGACACGCAGGAGTACGGACTCGTCGGCGTGGCCGGTGAGACCACCCTGCGCCTGCCTGCCGGCCGCTATTCCGTCATGACGACGCTCGAGCTGCCCCGCGAGGCGGACACGATGACCGCCGTCATGGTGGGCGACCCCGACGTGCTGGTCGACGGCGCGGCATCCGTCGCCTTCGACGCCCGTGCGGCGAAGCCCGTGACCGTCGACGTCGGCGAGGATGGTCTCGCCCCGGTCGTGCGACGGATGAACCTCACCGCCGACGGCTTCGAACAGGGCATCCTCGTGCCGGTCTGGACCGACGAGCTCTGGGCGCAGCCGATGGACGCGCCGGGACTCGAGCACTTCGACTTCACGACGCGGTGGCGACTGCAGGAGGCCCCGCTCGACCTGCAGGCCGGCAAGGAGCGGCTCGACCTCATCCCGCAGGTGGGATCGGTGCGCCTCGACGGCTCGATCAAGGCGCGCGCGGTCGATGTCGGCACCGGCAGCGTCGACGAGTTCGCCGCCGTCGACGTGCGCGGGCTGGTCGCCGTCGTGACCCGCTCCGACGAGGTCTCGCCGATCGAGCGCACCGCGAACGCGCTCGCCGCGGGTGCGGCGATGCTCCTCACGGTGAACGACGCCGACGGGGAGCTCAGCGAGTGGGTCGGCGGCGACGACTACGCGTCCGAGGTCGACCTCCCCGTGGCCGCGATGAGCGGCACGCAGGGTCGGCGCGTGCTCGACGCGATCGCCGACAGCCGGGGCAAGCTCGTGATCTCGGGCGACGGCATCGCGAACGCCGACGAGATCTGGGACCTCGCACGGTACTCCGACGGCGAGATCCCGGCCGATCTGCACTACGCGCCCGAGGACCTCGCCCGCATCGACACGAGGTACCACGGCGAGGCCGGCGACGCGCTCGGCGAGTTCCGGTGGGACTTCTCGCCGGCGGGCGACTACGGCTTCGGCCTCCCCATGCCCATGCAGGGCGGCATCGAGCGCACGGAGTGGGTGAACACCGACGTCGGGTGGTACCAGGACGTGACGCTGCTCGAGGTCGGCTGGCAGATCCGCGACGTGCTGCGCTCGTACGAGCCCGGCGAGCACGTGGAGACGAGCTACTTCGGCGCCGTCGTGCGTCCCTACGTCGGCCAGGGCTACTTCGCGCCCTACCGCACGGGCGACTTCGTGCAGGTGAACCTCCCGTCGTGGGGCGACGGCGGCGAGCCCGAGCACACGGGCGCGTTCGACGTCTTCGCCGGGTACCCCGGGTTCTCGCAGACGACGGACTTCTACCTGAACGGGGAGTTCGTGAAATCGTCGCCGTTCCAGGGCGTGAACGTCTTCGGCCTGCCCGACGGCGACGCCGAGGTGCGCGTGGTCAACACGGCGGTGCACGACGGCACGTCGCTGGCGTCGTCGACGCGCACCGTGAGCGAGTGGACGTACACGACGTCGGGTGCGGCCGACGACTACTCCGTCCGCCTCGAGCCGCTGCTCCAGGCGTATTACGACGTCGACGTGGATGCCTCGGGCGCGGTCGGCGCCGGACGGAAGAAGGGTGCCGGAGTGCCCCTCGGGCTCGAGCTCGGCCACGTCGCCGGCGCGGCCGACAGCGGCGCGGTGACTGCCGCGACGCTCGAGGTGCGGGTCGCCGGCGGCGACTGGCTCGCGGTGCCGCTCGAGGTCGTGTCGGCCGACTCGGGCCCGGGCGAGCCGCCGAGCTGGATCTTCGCCGAGGGCCGTGCCCACGTGACCGCGTACCAGGCGAACCTCCCCGTCGCCGACGCGGGCGGGTGGCTCGACCTGCGCGTGACGGCGGAGGACGCGGCCGGCAACACCTTCAGCCAGGAGATCGAGCGCGCGATCGAGGTCGCGCCGGTGAAGCGCGGCGGGATGTGAGATTGCCGGTGGTCGAGTAGCGACGCGCGATGTCCGGTGGTCGAGTAGCGACGGCGAAGCCGACGCGTATCGAGACCCCGAGGCCCGGACGTCATCACGACGTCCGGGCCTCCGGTCTGCCTGCCCCGCGCTACGCCGCCGCCTCCTGCGCCCCGACCGCGTTCCGCAGCGCGTCCACGAGCGGCGTCGTCGGCCGCCCGATCAGTCGCGACAGCGTCCCGTCGCTGTCGCCGAGGATGCCGCGACGGATCGCGTCATCGAGGCCCGCCACGAACGCGGCGGTGCCCGCGTCGAGCCCGGCGGATTCGAGCAGAGCGACGTGCTCCTCGGTCGTGAGCCGCTGGTACGACACGTCGCGGCCGAGAACCTCGGATGCCGCGGCGGCGAGCTCGTCGTAGGTCCACGGAGCGTCGCCGGCGAGCTCGTACACCGAGCCCAGGTGCCCGTCCTCGAGGAGCACGACCGCGGCGGCGTCGGCGTAATCGGCCCGGGGAGCGCTCGCCACGCGACCGTCGGCCGCCGAGGACGCGATCACGCCGGTGTCGGCCGCGCGCGCGACATCCGCCGTGTAGTTCTCGGTGTACCAGTCGTTGCGCAGGATCACGGCGGGCACGCCCGAGGCGGCGATCGCCTCCTCGGTGGCCTTGTGGTCGGCCGCGAGGGGGAAGTCCTCGGCGGTCGTGGCCTTCGGCGCGCTCGTGTAGACGAGCTTCGCGACGCCGGCGGCCTTCGCGGCGTCGATCACGTTGCGGTGGCCCTGCACGCGGGCGCCGGGCACGGAGCCCGAGACGAGCAGCACCGCATCGACGCCCTCGAGCGCCGCGGCGATCGTGTCGGGGCGCTCGTAGTCGAGCTCGGCCGTGCGGATGCCGCGGACGGCGAGGTCCTGCAGCTTCGACGTGTCGCGCGCGGTCGCGACGACTTCGGCGGGCGCGGCGCCGCGGGCGAGCAGCGCCTCGACGACGAGGCGGCCGAGGTGGCCCGACGTGGCGGTGACGAGGATGGTCATGGGAGCGGTTCCTTCCGGTCGGTGGCGCGTCGCCCTCGAGGAGCGCGCTTCACCGAGGGCAACCGGATGCCGCGGCCGTACCTTCCCTGTCAGCGGTACCCACTTTGAAGTAAGGTACCCACATGGTGGTAAGTCTTGCGGAAATCCGGGAGACCTCCGGCGAGGTCTTCATGGAAGGGTGTCCCACGCGCGTCGTGCTCGACCACATCATGAGCAAGTGGGGCGTGCTCGTGCTGCTCGCGCTCACCGACGGCACGCACCGCTGGGGCGAGCTCCGCCGCGAGGTGCAGGGCATCAGCGAGAAGATGCTCGCCTCGACGCTGCGCACGCTCGAGGCCGACGGCCTGGTGGTGCGCGAGTCCTATCCCGAGGTGCCCCCGCGGGTGGAGTACGCGCTCTCGCCGCTCGGCCGCGAGCTCATGGACCGCATGCTCCCGCTCGTCGAGTGGGTGGCGGCGAAGGCCGACGGAATCGTGGCCCGCCCCGCCTGACTCGGCGGGCGGTCAGGCGGGGCGGGTCGACCAACGGTCAGCTGACCGCCGAGGCGACCAGCTCCGAGTACCGCTGCTCGATCGCCGGCGTCCAGGTGCGCACGGCGAAGCCGATCGCCCACATGTCGCCGTCGTCGAGGTTCGCGCGGTCCTCGAAGCCGATGGTCGCGTAGCGCGCCTTGAACTTGTCGGCGGGCTGCATGAACGTCACGACCTTGCCGTCGCCGTTCGCGAACGCCGGCATGCCGTAGTACGTCTTCGGCATGAGCTGCGGCGCGACCTCCGAGACCACCTTGTAGAAGCCCTCGGCGATGGCGCGGTCGTCGCCCGACATCGCCTCGATCGCCTCGCGGATCGCCTTCTCGCCCGCGGCGCGGTTCTTGCCGGCCTTCGCCTCGGCCCGCAGCTCCTTCGCGCGGTCCTTGACGGCCTCGCGCTCGAACTCTGAGAGGCCCTCGGTCTTCTCGGCCATGATCTGCTCCTTCACGCTCGTGAGCCGGTTCGGTGGGCTCGTGCTCGTCACGCTACGCGGCTTCTGCGGCGCATGCTTCTCGATTCCTGATCGTCGCGGCGGTCCTCGGCGTTCGGGAACATTCCCCGGGCCACGGCGGTTCGACCTCAACATGACGACGATCGGAATCATCGGAGCAGGGCACATCGGCAGCCAGATCGCGCGGGCCGCGATCGCCAACGGGTACGACGTGGTGATCGCCAACTCGCGCGGACCCGAGACGCTGGCCGGGCTCGTCGCGGAGCTCGGGCCGAAGGCGCGCGCCGCGACGGCGAGCGAGGCGGCCGAGGCGGCGGATGTCGCG
>CBFGWW010000142.1:0-8533 GCA_965652625.1 uncultured Agromyces sp. | reverse complement strand
GCAGCGGCGGCAGCGCGTCGCGGATCTTGCCGGCGCCCATGCGCGTGATGAACGTGAGGCGGCCCGGCTCGCGGTGCGGGTCGAGCTTCTCGACGAGCTCGATCATCGTCTCGGGCGTCGTCGACGGCCCGAGCTTCACACCGATCGGGTTGCGCACCCGCGACAGGAAGTCGACGTGCGCGCCGTCGAGGTCGCGCGTGCGCTCCCCGATCCAGATGAAGTGGCCCGACGTGAGGTAGGGCGTGCCCGTGCGCGAGTCGATGCGGGTCATCGGGCGCTCGTAGTCCATGAGCAGGCCCTCGTGGCCCGTGTAGAACTCGGTGTGCTTCAGCGCCTCGAAGTCGGCGCCGCAGGCCTCCATGAACTTGATCGCGCGGTCGATCTCGCGGGCGAGGGACTCGTACCTGGCGTTCGCCGGGTTGGCCGAGAAGCCCTGGTTCCACGAGTGGACCTGGCGGAGATCGGCGAAGCCGCCCTGCGTGAACGCGCGGATGAGGTTCAGCGTCGACGCGGCCATGTGGTAGCCGCGCACGAGGCGCGACGGGTCGGCCTGACGCGACTCGAGCGTGAAGTCGTAGCCGTTCACGATGTCGCCGCGGTAGGCGGGCAGCGTGACGCCGCCACGCGTCTCGGTGTCGCTCGAGCGCGGCTTGGCGAACTGGCCCGCCATCCGGCCCATCTTCACGACCGGCATCGACGCGCCGTAGGTGAGCACGACGGCCATCTGCAGCACGGTCTTCACGCGGTTGCGGATCTGGTCGGCCGTCGCCCCGGCGAACGTCTCGGCGCAGTCGCCGCCCTGCAGCAGGAACGCCTCGCCGCGCGACGCGGCGGCCAGCCGGGTGCGCAGCATGTCGACCTCGCCGGCGAACACGAGCGGGGGCAGGGTCGCGAGCTCAGCGGATGCCGCGTGCGCCGCCTCGGCGTCGGGCCACGTGGGCTGCTGCTTGATGGGCAGCGTGCGCCAATAGTCGAGGCCGTCGATCACGGAGGGATCTGCATTGACGACGGGCTCGACGAGCTGTACCACGGGACTGTCCTGAGGGGTCGGGGCGCGGGCGCGCCGGAACGGGAAACGCGGCGTCGCACGCGCGCCGCCGCACGTCCGAGCCTACCCCGATTGCGCGGCCCGCTGCTCCCGCACGGAGCTGGCGTACACGTCGACGTACTCCTGGCCGCTCAGGGCGCGCAGCTCGTAGACGAGCTCGTCCGTCACGGAGCGCAACACGAACCGGTCGCCCTCGAGTCCCTCGAACCGCGAGAAGTCGAGCGGCTCGCCGATGATGATGCCGATACGGCGCACCTTGGGCAGCCGCGTGCCGATGGGCATGACCTTCTCGGTGCCGATCATGGCGACCGGGATGACGGGCACGCCGGCCTCGAGCACCATGCGGGCGACGCCCGTGCGGCCGCGGTAGAGGCGTGCGTCGGGGCTGCGCGTGCCCTCGGGGTAGATGCCGAGGATGCCGCCCTCGCCGAGGACTCGGAGGCCGGTCGCGAGCGACGCCTCGGACGCCTTGCCGCCCGAGCGGTCGATCGGCAGCTGCCCCGCAGCCTGGAAGAACGTGCGCGTCGCCCAGCCCTTGAGGCCCTTGCCGGTGAAGTACTCGCTCTTCGCGAGGAAGATGACCCGTCGGTCGACGATCAGCGGCAGGAAGATCGAGTCGATGAACGAGAGGTGGTTCGACGCGAGGATGACGGGGCCGTCCTTCGGCACGTTCTGCAGGCCGACGACCCAGGGCCGGAAGATCGCCAGCAGGATGGGCCCGATGACGATGTGCTTCATGATCCAGTAGAACACCGGACCTCCCCTCGTCGCCGAACGAACGCTTCAGCCTAGCGCCGAGCGGATCAGGCGTGCTCTTCGACCCACACGCGCGCCAGGTCGGCCGCGCCGACCACGCCCGCGTCGTTCACGAGCTCCGCGATCACGAAGTCGGGCTCGGGGTGGTAGCCGCGCGCCGGGAGGTGCTGGAGGTAGGCCTCGCGGATCGGGCCGAGCAGCAGCTCCCCCGCGACGGCGACGCCGCCGCCGAACACGAAGCGCTGCGGGTCGAGCACGGCCGACAGGGACGCCGAGGCCTCGCCGAGCCAGTGGCCGAGCTGACGGAGCGCGGCGACGGCGCCGGGGTCCTCCTGCGCGATGAGGCCGCCGACGATCGTGCCGTCCAGCGCGCCGCGCTCCTCGCGGGCCTTCGCGAGCTCCTGCCCGATGCCGCCGGCGTCGGCCATCTCGTTCGCCATGCGCAGCAGGGCCCGGCCCGAGCCGTACTGCTCGAGGCATCCGTGCTGCCCGCAGCCGCAGGCGATGCCACCGGGGACGAGGCGCATGTGGCCGAGCTCGGCGCCCGCGCCGAACCCGCCGCGGAAGAGCCGGTCGCCGGCGACGATCGCGCCGCCGACCCCGGTGCCGATGGTGAGCATGACCATGTCGCTCACGAGCCGGCCCGCGCCGAAGCGGAACTCCGCCCAGCCGGCGGCGTTGGCGTCGTTGTCCACGACGACGGTCGTGCCGACGCGGGCCTCGAGCTTCTCGCGGAACGGCTCGTTGCGCCAGTGGATGTTGGGCGCGTAGTAGACGGTCGACTGCGCGGCGTCGATGAAGCCCGCGGCGGCCACGCCGACCGCGGCGGCGGGTCCGTCGTCGGACAGCGACTCGATCATCGCCACGACCGCGTCCTCGAGGAGCTGCGGATCGCCGGCCGGCGTGGGCACGCGCTCAGACCGCACGATGGCGCCGAACTCGTCGACGACGGCCCCCGCGATCTTCGTCCCGCCGATGTCGATGCCGATCGCGTGCACGAGGGAGCCGCCTTTCGCAGGGGTTGGGATCGAGCACGCCCGAGCCCTCGTGGCCGCACGCGCAACGGCTAGAGTGTAGTCGACCCCAATGCCGAGGTTCGCGCGCCCCGTGCCGCCCGAGCTTCCCCGGTGCCGAAGGAGCTACCGTGATCCAATTCGATACCCCCGCCGTCGTCCCGGCCGACCCCGATGCGAATGTCACGGACCTCCTCGTGCAGCGCGTCGCGGCCACGCCCGACTCGGTGCTGTTCTCCCTCCCCACCGGCGACGGTGGCTGGTCCCCGGTCACGACCAGGGAGTTCCACGACCAGGTCGTCGCCCTCGCGAAGGGCCTCGTCGCCGCCGGCATCCAGCCCGGCGACAAGGTCGGCCTCATGTGCAAGACGCGCTACGAGTGGACCCTCGTCGACTTCGCGACGTGGTTCGCGGGCGCGGTGCTCGTGCCGATCTACGAGACCAGCTCGCCGTCGCAGGTCAAGTGGAACCTCGGCGACTCCGGTGCCATCGCCGTCATCGTCGAGACGCCCGACCACTTCGCGCGCTTCGACGAGGTGCACCCCGAGCTGCCCGCCATCCGCAACGTGTGGCAGATCGACCTCGGCGACCTCGACAAGCTCGCTGCGGCGGGCACCGGGGTGTCCGACGAGGAGATCGAGCGCCGCCGCAACATCGCGGTCGGCTCCGACATCGCGACGCTCATCTACACGTCGGGCTCCACCGGCAAGCCCAAGGGCTGCGTGCTCACGCACGCGAACTTCGTCGAGCTCTCCCGCAACGCCGCGGTCGCGCTCGAGGAGGTCGTGCTCGACCCCAACGGCGCCTCCACGCTGCTCTTCATCACGACGGCCCACGTGTTCGCCCGGTTCATCTCGGTGCTCTGCGTGCACGCCGGCGTGCGCGTCGGCCACCAGCCCGACACGAAGCAGCTGCTGCCGAGCCTCGGCAGCTTCAAGCCGACCTTCCTCCTCGCGGTCCCCCGCGTGTTCGAGAAGGTCTACAACGTGTCGGAGCAGAAGGCGGAGTCCGGCGGCAAGGGCAAGATCTTCCGCAGCGCCGCCGACACGGCCGTCGAGTACTCCACCGCGAAGGAGAACGGCAAGGTCCCGTTCGGGCTCAAGGTGAAGTTCGCGCTGTTCGACCGCCTCGTGTTCTCGAAGCTCCGCGCGGCCATGGGCGGCAACGTGAAGTACGCGGTCTCGGGGTCGGCGCCGCTCGGCCCGCGCCTCGGCCACTTCTACCACTCCCTCGGCATCACGATCCTCGAGGGCTACGGCCTCACCGAGACCACGGCTCCGGCCACGGTCAACCTCGCCACGAAGTCGAAGATCGGCACGGTCGGCCCCGCACTGCCGGGCGTCTCGGTGCGCATCGCCGACGACGGCGAGATCCTGGTCAAGGGCGTCAACGTCTTCAAGGAGTACTGGAAGAACCCCGAGGCCACGGCCGACGCGTTCGACGGCGAGTGGTTGAAGACGGGCGACATCGGCAGCTTCGACGCCGACGGCTTCCTCTCGATCACGGGCCGCAAGAAGGAGATCATCGTCACGGCCGGCGGCAAGAACGTCGCCCCGGCCGCGCTCGAGGACCCGATCCGCGCCAACCCGCTCGTCGGCCAGGTCGTCGTCGTCGGCGACAAGAAGCCGTTCATCTCGGCGCTCGTGACGCTCGACCCCGAGATGCTCCCGGTCTGGCTGAACAACAACGACGAGGACGCGGGCATGAGCCTCGAGGAGGCCACCACCAACGCGGCCGTCCTCGCCGAGGTGCAGCGAGCCATCGACGCGGCGAACGAGCACGTCTCGCGCGCCGAGTCCATCCGCAAGTTCACGATCCTCCCGACCGAGCTCACCGAGGCGAGCGGGCACCTGACGCCGAAGCTCAGCATCAAGCGCAACGTGATCCTCGAGGACTTCTCGGTCGAGATCGAGACCATGTACTCGGGCGCACCCGCCACCGAGGGGCACTCGATCGTGCACTGAGCGTCTCCCGACGACACGAGAGGGCCCCGCGGATGCCGCGGGGCCCTCTCGCACGTCAGACCCGCGGCATCCGCCTGCCGGAGTCGCGTGCGCGGTCAGAACCAGTCCGACTCGCGGACCTCCTTCATCGCGGCACGCCGCTCGTCCTTCTCCAGCCGGTCGAGGTAGAGGATGCCGTCGAGGTGGTCGGTCTCATGCTGCAGGGCCTGCGCCATGAGTCCCGTGCCCGAGACCTCGATCTCGTTGCCGTCGAGGTCGATGCCGCGAACCCGGGCGAACGGATGCCGCGGCGTCTTGTGCCACAGGCCCGGCACCGAGAGGCATCCCTCGTCGATGAGCTCGCGGTCGCCCGTGACCTCGACGATCTCGGGGTTGATGACGTAGCCGACATCGCCGTCGACGTTGTAGCTGAACACGCGGAGGTTCACGCCGATCTGCGACGCGGCGACGCCGGCGCGACCCGGGAGCCGGACGCTGTCGACGAGATCGGCGACCAGCGAGCGCACCCGATCGTCGATCTGTTCGACGGGGGTGGAGACGGTCTTCAGGACGGGGTCGCCGAACAGGCGAATGGGACGTTCCGGCAATTGCGCTCCGATCAGTGCCCGCGGTCCGCGGGCAGGCCTTCGACCACGAGCGCGGCGAGCTCGCGGGCCGCGTGCTGCGTCACGGGACGCAGCTCGTCCCAGTGCACGACGGATCCGGCGGCGAGCTGCGGGTCGTACGGGATCCGCACGATCTCGCGCACGCGGGAGGCGAAGTGCGCCTCGATCTCGTCGACCTTGACGAGATGCGTTCCCTGCGTCGCCAGGTTGATCGCGACGACGGCGTTGCGCACGAGCTCGCCGTAGCCGTTTGCCTCGAGCCACGTGAGCGTCTCGGACGCGAGTCGCGCCTCGTCGACGCTGCCGCCCGACACGATGACGATCGAGTCGGCGCGCTGCAGCGTCGCCCGCATCACCGAGTGCACGATGCCGGTGCCGCAGTCGGTGAGCACGATCGAGTAGTAGCGCGCTGCGAGCCCGGCCACGACGTTGTAGTCGTCGTCGTCGAACGCCTCGGAGAGCGTCGGGTCGGTGTCGGACGCGAGGATGTCGAGCCGCGTCTCGTCGCGGGAGACGAAGCGCGAGAAGTCGGTGTAGCCGCCGATGGAGGACGCCTTGTTGACGACGTCGCGCACGGTCTCGCGGGTCTGCCGGTCGACTCGCTCGGCGAGCGTGCCGCGGTCGGGGTTCGCGTCGATGGCGATGATGCGGTCGTCGCGCGCGTCGGCGAGGGCCATGCCGAGCAGGGCGGTGACGGTCGTCTTGCCGACGCCGCCCTTGCGCGTGAGCACGGGCACGAAGCGCGCGCCGCCCTCGAAGCGCTTCTGGATGCGGCCGCTCAGCGCCTTGTGGGCCCGGACCTTCGCCGAGTCGCCGAGGTTGACGAGGTGCAGCGACGCCTCGTAGAGGAAGCGGTTGAACCCGCCGTGCGGCGCCGGTCGAGTGGTTCGGTTGAGGTCGATGAGCCGGTCGGCGGTCAGCGACTCCGACGGCTCGGGCAGCTCGGCCGGGACGACCTCGGCGTCGGGCACGTCGACGATCGCGACGTGGCTGCCCGTGTCGGTGGTGACGCGCTCCCGGCGCAGCCTGGACTCGTCGGAGGCCAGCAGCGCGCTGTACGGCGACGTGTCGCGCCGATAGGACTGGCGGTAGCCCGCCGCGGACAGCGCGGGGGTCACGACCTCGACCGACGTGGTGCCCGGCCCACCGTCGGCCACCGCCGGGTTCACGGCGACGTCGTCGATCGCGACGGCCACCTCGTCTTCGGGCATCTCGGGTCGGGGTGCCGGCGGGAGGTCGACGCGGATGTTCAGGCTGTCGGGCAGGGCCGACGCGGCGTGCGCGCCCGTGGACGGCGCCAGCCGACCGTGGTCGACGGCTGCGGCGTGTCCCCCTGACGCCCGGCGTGTCGTGTCGTGGTCATCGCCCCTGTCGTCTGACACCGATAGACCTCCTCATCAGCGCGGAATTCAGCGCGAACTCACCGACAGCCTACCGTGGGCGCACGACGACGAGCAGATCGCCGGCCTCCACCTGCTGGGTCTTGGGGATCGCCACGCGCTCCACCACACCCGCCACGGGGGACGTGATCGCGGCCTCCATCTTCATCGCCTCGATCGACGCGACGCCCTGTCCTGCGGCGATCTCGGCGCCCGGCTCGACCTGCAGCGTCACCACGCCCGAGAACGGCGCGGCGACGTGGCCGGGCTGCGAGGCATCCGCCTTCTCCGCCGCACGGGTCTCGACGACGATGCTGCGATCGCGCACGAACACGGGGCGCAGCTGGCCGTTGAGGATGGTCATGACCGTGCGCATGCCCTTCTCGTCGGCCTCGCCGATCGCCTCGAGACCCGCGTAGAGGCGCACGCCCTTGTCGATCTCGATCACGTGCTCGGCGCCGGGGCGCAGGCCGTAGAGGTAGTCGGACGTGTCGACGACCGAGAGGTCGCCGAACAGCTCGCGGATCTGCTCGAACTGGCGGGTCGGCGCGGGGAACAGCAGCGTGTTCAGGGTCGCGCGACGCGTCGCGCTGTCGGCCTCGAGCGCGCCGCGCTGGTCGTCGGTGAGCTCGGTCACGCCGATGCGCACGTCCTTGCCGGCGAGCACCTTCGAGCGGAACGGCTCGGGCCAGCCGCCCGGCAGGTCGCCGAGCTCGCCCGCCATGAAGCCGATGACCGAGTCGGGCACGTCGTACTTCTCGGGGTGCTCGGCGAAGTCGGCCGGATCGGCCTTCACCGCGGCGAGGTGCAGGGCGAGGTCGCCGACGACCTTCGACGACGGCGTGACCTTCGGCACGCGGCCGAGGATGTCGTTGGCAGCCGCGTACATGTCCTCGATGAGCTCGAAGTCGTCTGCCAGGCCGAGCGCGATGGCCTGCTGGCGCAGGTTCGACAGCTGGCCGCCCGGGATCTCGTGGTGGTACACCCGGCCGGTGGGGCCGGGCAGGCCCGACTCGAACGGCCGGTAGATGCGACGCACCGCCTCCCAGTAGGGCTCGAGGTCGGCGACGGCCTGCAGCGAGATGCCCGTGTCGCGCTCGGTGTGCGCGAGTGCGGCGACGAGCGACGACGCCGACGGCTGGCTGGTGGTGCCCGCCATCGGCGCGCTCGCGACGTCGACCGCGTCGACGCCCGCGCGGCTCGCCGCGAGGAGGGTGGCGAGCTGCCCGCCCGCCGTGTCGTGCGTGTGCAGGTGGACGGGCAGGTCGAACCGCTCGCGGAGCGCCGAGACGAGCTTCTCGGCAGCCGCCGGGCGCACGAGGCCCGCCATGTCCTTGATCGCGATGATGTGCGCGCCCGCGGCCACGATCTCGTCGGCCAGGCGCAGGTAGTAGTCGAGCGTGTACAGGTCTTCGGACGGGTCGAGGAGGTCGCCCGTGTAGCAGAGCGCGACCTCGGCGACGGCGTGGCCGGTGGCGAGCACCGAGTCGATCGCCGGGCGCATCTGGTCGACGTCGTTCAGCGCGTCGAAGATGCGGAAGATGTCGACGCCGGTCGCCGCGGCCTCGCGCACGAACGCGTCGGTCACCTCGGTCGGGTACGGCGTGTAGCCGACCGTGTTGCGGCCGCGCAGCAGCATCTGGATGTTGATGTTCGGCAGCGCCTCGCGCAGCGTGGCGAGTCGCTCCCACGGGTCCTCGCCGAGGAAGCGGAGCGCGACGTCGTAGGTGGCGCCGCCCCAGGCCTCGACCGAGAGCAGCTGCGTGGT
>CBFGWW010000141.1:0-8545 GCA_965652625.1 uncultured Agromyces sp. | reverse complement strand
CACCGGGGCATCCGTGGTTCGCGGGCTGTCGCCCCCGACCCTCACCGATCGAAGCGCGCGCCCTCGGGCTTCGGCTCCCCGACGAGGAAGACGAGCAGGATGATCGGGCCCACGATCGGGATCCACCCGATGAACCACCAGGGACCGGCCCGGTTCGTGTCGTGCAGCCGCCGCCAGTGGATGGCCAGGAACGGGATGAGCGTCGCGAGGCCCCAGAGCGCGGCCGGAAGGTATGCGACGCTCCAGACCGGCGTGGGAACGCCGTTCTCGTTCACCATCATGGGATTGCCCATGGTGTAGGTCAGCCCGTAGAGCACGCCCGAGATGACGTAGTAGCCGAGGAACCACCACCAGTACTCGCTGCGGCTCGCGCGGCCGTGGAAGGTCGCGTACTTCTTGAAGAATCGACTGAACGCCTGTCCGAAGGTCGCTCCGCGGAGCGGGGCGTCCAGCGGCACCTGTGCGCTGTCGGCGGTGACGTCGGTCACGATGACTCCTTGCATCGACGGGATCTCACGCCCCGGCGCGGCTCGCTGGAGCTCAGGCTCATGATGGCGCTGATCGGCCGTTCTCCGCCAGATCGCCGCGCCGACGATCCGCAGTGCCGCCGATCCGTTACCGAGGCATCCGCTCGGCGGTGCTTCGGCCGCTCGGCGGTGCTTCGGCCGCTCGGCGCTGCTTCTGCCGCTCGGCTCAGCGCGGCGCGCTCGTGGTCGCCCGCACGACCAGCCGGGTGGGCAGGGGAGCGCCGGAGTCGGGCAGCGGATCGGCCGCGCCTTCGTCGAGCAGCAGCGCCATCACGACGTCGACGGCGAGCCGGCCCTGCTCGCCCGGGTACTGCTCGATCGTGGTGAGCTCGAACATCTCGGCGTACTCGTGCCCGTCGACGCCGATGATCGAGAGGTCGCCCGGCACGTCGATGCCGAGCTTCTCCGCCGCGCGGATGGCGCCGATGGCCATCTCGTCGGATGCCGCGAAGAGGGCGGTCGGGCGGGCGCCCGGGTGGCCCAGCAGCTGCAGCGCGCCCGTGTAGCCGCCCGGCAGGCTCACGTCGGCCTCGAGGATGACCGCCCGGTGCTCGGGCGGGATGCCGGCGGCGGCGAGGGCGTCGAGGAACCCCTGGCGCCGCTGCCCCTGCACGCTCATGGGCAGGTCGCCCGCCCCCACGCCGGCGAGGTGCACGATGCGGGAGTGGCCGAGGTGCAGCAGGTGCTCGGTCGCGAGCTGGCCCACGGCGCGGTCGTCGACCGAGAGGCGCGCGTCGGCGCCGCCGCTGCCGCCGAGCGCCACGAGCGGCTTCTCGCGTTTCTCGAGCGCCGCGACCTCGCGCTCGTCGAGGTCGACGCCGACCGCGATGACGGCGTCGACGCGCTTGCGGGCGAGGAAGAAGTCGAAGACGCGCGCCCGGTCGGGGCCGGGCTCGGAGAGGTTGTAGAGCGTGAGGTCGTAACCGGCGGAGAGGAGGGCGCGCTCGATGCCCTCGAGGACCTCGCCGAAGAACCACCGGTTCACGAAGGGGATGATGACGCCGACGTTCTTCGTGCGCCCCGTGACGAGGCTCGCGGCATCGGGCGAGGCGATGTAGCCGATCTCCTTGGCCGCGGCCTCGACCCTGCGACGGGTGTCGTCGGCGACGTAGCCGCCGCCCGAGAGCGCGCGCGAGGCGGTGGCCTTGGAGACGCCCGCGAGCCGTGCGACGTCGCCGATGGCCGCCATCGCCGCCTCCCTCCGTCGGGCTGCTCCGATGCAGAGTGTAGTGCTCGCGGGAGCGAATGTGGAACCGTTTCCTGACGCGGCATCCGCGTGTCGGCGTGCCGCGGCACGCAGAGGTGGGAGCGCTCTCCCACCGGTTCCCCGCCGGTCGGCCTCGGTGTCCGAACCGTGACCTCGGGTGTCTTGTGAGGAATCGCCTCGGTGCCATACCGTGGAGGCTGGAACCGGTTCCCGGTCCCCTGCCTGCACCACACTCAATGAGGAGAAGACATGAGACTCACACGGCATCGCCGCTGGGCGGTCCCCGTCGTGGCGGCCGCGGCGGTCGGCTTGGCGCTCACGGCCTGTACCGGCGACATCGCGAACGAGGACGCCGCCGACGTCGACTGCGGTCCCTACGAGGAGTACGGCACCTTCGACGGTGCCGAGGTCACGGTCGCCGGCACGATCCTCGACCTCGAGGCCGACCGGCTGAACGAGTCCTGGGCCGACTTCGAGACCTGCACCGGCATCTCGGTGGAGTACCAGGGCTCGAGCGAGTTCGAGGCGCAGATCGCGGTGCTCGCCGAGGGCGGCAACGCCCCCGACGTCGGCATCGTGCCCCAGCCCGGTCTGCTCGCGCGTCTCGCCGAGGGCGGCTGGCTCATCCCGGCGTCCGAGGGAGTCGAGGCGAACGTCGACGAGTTCTGGTCCGAGGACTGGAAGCAGTACGGCACCTACGAGGACACCTTCTACGCAGCCCCGCTCATGGCGAGCATCAAGGGCTACGTCTGGTACTCGCCGGCCGAGTTCGAGGAGAAGGGATACGAGATCCCGAAGACCCTCGACGAGCTGAAGGAGCTGTCCGAGACGATCGCGGCCGAGGGCGACCACAAGCCCTGGTGCGTGGGCCTCGAGTCCGGTGACGCCACCGGCTGGCCGGGCACCGACTGGGTCGAGGACTACATGCTGCGCCTGCACGGCGCCGACGTGTACGACCAGTGGGTCACCCACGGCATCCCGTTCAACGACCCGCAGGTCGCCGAGGCGTTCGACGCCGTCGGCGAGTACCTGAAGAGCGAAGAGATGGTGAACGGCGGCATCGGCGACGTGTCGACGCTCGTCACCGAGGCGTTCCAGACGGCCGGCCTGCCCATCCTCGACGGCGAGTGCTCGCTGCACCACCAGGCCTCGTTCTACGAGACCTTCTGGAACCCCGAGGGCGGCGACGAGAACACCGTGGCCTCCGACGGCTCGGTCTTCGGCTTCCTGCTCCCGCCGGTCAACGCCGACGACCCGCTGTCGGTCACCGGTGGTGGCGAGTTCCCCGTCGCGTTCCGCGACGCGGAGGAGGTCGAGGCGTTCCGCACCTACCTGTCGAGCGACACCTGGGCCAACAACCGGGTGAGCCTGGGCGGCGTGATCAGCGCGAACAGGGGCCTCGACCCCGAGAACGGCTCGAGCGAGCTGCTCGTGCAGTCGATCGAGATCCTGCAGGACCCCGAGACGACGTTCCGGTTCGACGGGTCCGACCTGATGCCGGGTGCCGTCGGCGCCGACTCCTTCTGGAAGGGCATCGTGGCCTGGGTCGGCGGTCAGAGCACGCAGGAGACCCTCGACGCGATCGAGGCCACCTGGCCGGCGAGCTGACCGTCCGCGCGCCGCGCGCGGCGTGAGCCGACTGCGCGGCATGATCGAGGGGCGGGGTTCCACACCCCGCCCCTCGTCACTCCAGATTCAACGACGAACCCGGGAGGAACGATGACAACGGCCGATCTCCTCGGCAAGCTCCTGCAGGTGGTGATGGGGCTCGCGATCTTCGCGGCGGTCGTCGGCCTCCTCATCTTCTTCATCGACAAGGCCCCGAAGAAGGGCCGCGACTACTGGCAGCTGGCGGGCTTCCTCGCCCCGGCCATGCTCTTCGTGATCATCGGGCTCGTGTACCCGGCGATCCGCACGAGCATCCTCGCGTTCCAGGACTCCAGTGGCGACTGGACGATGGACAACTTCGTCTGGACGTTCACCCAGCCGGCCGCCATCCGCACCCTCATCAACACGATCATCTGGGTGCTGCTCGTGCCGACGTTCGCCACGGTGATCGGCCTCGCGTACGCGGTGTTCATCGACCGGTCCAGAGGAGAGAAGTACTACAAGGTCGTGCTCTTCATGCCGATCGCGATCTCGTTCGTGGGCGCCGGCGTGATCTGGCGCTTCGTCTACGAGTACCGGTCCGGTGATCGCGAGCAGATCGGCCTCCTCAACGCGATCGTGGTGGCATTCGGCGGTGAACCCGTCCAATGGCTGCAGACCGACCCGATCAACACGTTCCTGCTCATCGTCGTGATGATCTGGATCCAGACCGGGTTCGCGATGGTGCTGCTGAGTGCGGCCATCAAGGGCGTCCCGACCGAGCAGATCGAGGCGGCGCAGCTCGACGGCACGAATGCCTGGCAGCGATTCCTGAACGTGACCGTTCCGGGCATCCGGGGCGCCCTGGTGGTCGTGCTGACGACCATCTCGATCGCCACGCTCAAGGTCTTCGACATCGTCCGCACCATGACCGCCGGAAACTTCAACACCAGCGTCATCGCGAACGAGATGTACACGCAGGCGTTCCGCGCGAGCGAGATCGGCCGAGGGTCCGCCCTCGCGCTCATCCTGTTCGTGCTGGTCCTGCCGATCGTGATCTACAACGTCAACGTCCTCCGCAAGCAGAGGGAGATCCGATGAGCAGCGTCGCCCCCGCCGATCTTCCAGTCGGCAAGGACCTCGGGTCGCTCGAGGCGGCCGAGCAGGCCGAGTACGGCGAGGCCACCAAGGCCGGTCGCGTCAAGAAGCGCCTCACGTCGCGCACGGCGACCGTCGTGTCGCTCATCATCGCGATCCTCTGGACCATCCCGACCTTCGGGCTGTTCCTGTCGTCGTTCCGGCCCGCCGAGCTCATCCGCACGACCGGCTGGTGGACGTACTTCGCGAACCCCGGCCTGACGCTCGAGAACTACTCGGACGTGCTGTTCTCGACGTCCTCGTCGTCGCCGCAGCTCGGCGCGTACATCGTGAACTCGATCGCCATCGCGCTGCTCGGCACGCTGATCCCGCTCGTGTTCGCGTCCATGGCCGCGTACGCGTTCGCGTGGATCAAGTTCAAGTGGGTGAACTGGCTGTTCATCTTCGTGTTCGCCCTGCAGATCGTGCCGCTCCAGATGGCCCTCGTGCCGCTGCTGCAGATCTTCTCGACCTGGCTCCGCCCGATGCAGGCGTGGCTGCACGACGTGATCCCGATCATCCCCGAGCAGAACTACGCCCCGGTGTGGCTCGCGCATGCGATGTTCGGCCTGCCGCTGGCGATCTTCCTGCTCCACAACTTCATCGCGGAGATCCCGGCCGACGTGATCGAGGCGGCGCGGGTCGACGGAGCGACGCACGGCCAGATCTTCTTCCGGATCGTGCTGCCGCTCGCGACCCCGGCGCTCGCGTCGTTCGCGATCTTCCAGTTCATCTGGGTGTGGAACGACCTGTTGGTCGCCCTGATCTTCTCGGGCGGCACGCAAGACGTCGCGCCACTGACCCAACGATTGGCGGAGCTGGTCGGCACGAGAGGCCAGGACTGGCAGCTCCTGACGGCCTCGGCCTTCATCTCGATCGTCATCCCGCTGATCGTGTTCTTCAGCCTGCAGCGCTACTTCGTGCGCGGCCTCCTGGCGGGGTCGACGAAGGGGTAGCCGCACCGGTCCGAACGGGCGGGGGAACGGATGCCGCGTGCTGGGGGGCACGCGGCATCCGCCATGCAACCCGTGGCCAAGATCGACCCGACGCGATAGAACGGGGTACATGGCGTCCTCGCCACTGCTCCTCGGACCGATGCTGCGCTACGTCGACGAGACCTCCGCCAGCATCTGGGTGGAGACGCGAGCCGACTGCCGCGTGAGCGTCCACGCCGACGGGCGGTCGTGGCACGCGCGCACGTTCGCCGTGCACGGCCACCACTACGCCCTCGTCGAGGTCGACGGCCTCGAGCCGGGCACGACGCGGCCCTACGTCGTGACCATCGACGGACGACGTGTCTGGCCCGAGGAGGATTCCGCGTACCCGGCCCCAGTGGTTGCGACGCGTACGCCCGGGCGCCCCCTGCGGATGGCCTTCGGATCGTGCCGCACGAGCGTCCCGCACGATCGGCGCGGGAACCGCACCCACGGCGTGGACGCGCTGCGCGCGTACGCGCTCGCGATCGCCGGGGGCAGTGCGGAACGCCCCGACCTCCTCCTGTTCCTCGGCGACCAGGTCTACGCGGACTCCACCTCGAAGGAGATGCAGGACTTCATCCGGAGCCGGCGCGACATCCACGAGGAACCGGGGAAGGAGCTCAAGGACTACGAGGAGTACGCGCATCTCTACCGACTCGCCTGGTCGGATGGGGCCAATCGATGGCTCCTGTCGACGGTGCCCAGCGCGATGATCTTCGACGACCACGACATCCGCGACGACTGGAACGCGTCGCTGGACTGGAAGCGCAGGATGGACGCCACGTCGTGGTGGCGAGGGCGCATCATCGCCGGACTTGCGTCGTACTGGGTGCATCAGCACCTGGGCAACCTGTCGCCGCGAGCGCGCGCGGAGGACGAGGTGTGGCGCCGCCTGATCGGACACGACGCCGATCGGGAACTCGACCTCACCGACACGCTCGACGAGTTCGCCGAACGTTGCGACACCGATCCCGACGACTACCGGTGGAGCTACTGCCGGGACTTCGACGACGTACGGCTCATCGTCGTCGACTCCCGCGTGGCCAGGGATCTCACGCCCTCGGATCGCGGGCTGCTCGACGCCCAGGAACTCGCCTGGTTCGACGAGCAGATGCGCGGGGGCTTCCGTCATGTCCTCGTGGCCAGCTCCCTGCCCTTCCTGCTGCCGCTGGGACTGCACCATGTCGAGGCGTGGGATGAGGCCATCGCCCAGGGTGCGTGGCGGCAGCCCGCCGCCTGGATCGGCGAACGCCTGCGCCAGGCCGTGGACCTCGAGCACTGGGCGGCCTTCCAGAACAGCTTCCAGGCAGTGGCCCGCATCGCGACGGAGGTGGCCGACGGCGAGCGGGGGCGATCGCCGGAGACCGTGACGTTCCTGTCAGGTGACGTGCATTATTCGTACGTGGCAGAGGTGGAGCGCACGACCGGGGCCCGCATCGTGCAGGCGGTCTGCTCGCCGGTGCGGAATCCGCTGCCGCGGTTCCTGCGATGGTTCGCGGTCGTCATGTCCTATGGCGTGGCCACCCCGGTCGGCGCGGCCGCGGCGCGTTCGGCCAAGGTGCCCGATCCGCCGTTCCGCTGGCACACGGTGGAGGGCCCGTGGTTCGACAACAACATCGCCCTGCTCGAAGACGCCGACGATGGGCTGACGATCACGTGGCGGAGCGGCAGCGTCGACCACGGCGACGAACTGCACCCACGGCTCGAGGACGTGGCATCCGTCATCGTGCCGGCGATGCGCGAGGCGGAGCTGGAATCGCGCATGGGCGCGACCCGTTGAACGTCCCGGCGATCGTGATCGGGGACGCCCCCGCCCCGACCGGTCGCCAGGGCATCGCCGCTCCGTCGACTCAGTCCCGTCGGGTGCGGAGTCGAGCCGCCACGAGCGCCCCGGCGCCCAGACCGGCCAGGGCGAGCGCCCCGAGCAGCGCTCCGCCGATGCCTCCGGCGCCGGTCGCGGGCAGCGTCGCGGTCGACGCCGCCGCGGCGGGCGCGGCGGGCGCCGCGGGCGCCGCCGGGCAGGCGGCGAGCGAGAAGTCCGCGCTCGTCACCAGGTCGACCGTCGTGAGGGGCACGAAATTGCCGCCGCCGATGAAGGGCGGCTCCTCGTAGGGCTCCGCGACCCACGTGCCGGCGACCCAGACGGTGTAACTGCGCCCACCGGGCAACGACGAGAACGAGGTGCTCGCTTCGGCGAACTCGTCGCCCATCACGATCTGCGGCTCGCCGTACGGCCCTCCGTCGGGCGCGCCGGCATCCGTGACCCACACGACGTACTCGACGCCGGCCACGAGTCGCGACAGGTTCGCCTGCACGCCGCCCGTCCCGCCGGCGGCGGTGCACTGCGTGAGCGCGACCTGGACGGCCGGCTGGCACGGGTCGACCGCGAAGGCGATCCAGTCGAATTGGGGCACCGACTGCTCATCAGGCGGGATGCTCTCCTGGACGTAGACGTAGTAGTTGCCGGGCGGCATGCCGACGAGCTCCCGCTCCTCGACGTCGCTCTCGGCCTCGAACGGCCCGCCGACGCTGAAGCCGGGGCCCTGGACGTCGAACAGGTACTGGTTGCCGGGGATGAGGTTCGTGAACGTCACGAACGTGATGCCGTCCCGGTCGGTGCTGCAGCTGAGGGGCGTCGCGGTGACGCCGATGTCGGGTGCCACGACCTCGGGCACCGCGACGGGGTCCTCCTCGGCGGAGGCCGGACCGGCCGCCAGCCCGGCGAGCCCGCCGGCGAGCACGACGGCGATGGTCGCCGCCGCCGCCTTCCGGAGCAGCTCGCGCCACCGTCCGTCACGATCACGGGGCTCGGGGACGGTGGATCGATGCATGGCAGACACTCCCTCGGGTTGGAAGCCGAACAATGCTCAAGCTAGTGGTCGTCACGCCCTCCGCGAACGTCCCCCGTTCGGGGCGGGGCATCCGGCCGGCCCGTCGCACCCCGCGCTTAGGCTTGAGCGCGTGACCATGCACGCCAGCGCGCCGGGCGGACAGTCCGGCAGGATGGGCAAGCCGCGCACGCGCATCAGCGGAGCCGACGAGAACGCGCAGCGCGCGGAGAACGCCGACGCGCCCAAGATCCCGCACCTCCTGCGCCGCATCTCGGAGCT
>CBFGWW010000140.1:0-8703 GCA_965652625.1 uncultured Agromyces sp. | reverse complement strand
GGGGGGGGGGGGGGGGGGGGTGGCGTCGGTGGGCGGGGGGCGGGGGGCGCGGGGGGCGGGCACGCCGGGGGGCAGGGGGGGGGCCGCCGCCGCGGCGGGCCCCCCCGCGACCCGCTGGATCGTGAACACCACCGACGGCCGCACGTACTCGCTCGTGAACGAGCAGCTCGGACTCGCGCTCGACGTGAACGGGCAGTCGACGGCGAACGGCGCAACGGTCGGTGTCTACGGCTCGAACGGCGGCGCCAACCAGGCGTGGGATCCGCGCGATCTCGCGCCGCTCGCGGGCCAGACCGTGGCCGCGCGCACGCAGGCGGGCGTCGTGCCGGTGCTGCCCGAGACGATCGTGCCGCGCTACGCGTGGGGTGCGGGCGTTCCGGTCGCGGTCGCGTGGCAGCTGCCCGACGAGGGTGCGTGGGCGACGACCGGTCGCGTCGAGGTGCCCGGCACCGCGACCGACGTGTTCGGCCAGGCGATCGCGGTGACGGCGCTCGTCGACGTGGGCGGCCTCACGGCGTCCGACCCGGTCTCGATCACCGTGGCCGCGGGCTCCTCGCTGGCGGCGGTGCAGGCCGCGGCGCCCGCGACCGTGCCGGCGCGCGTCGGGGCGTCCGAGAACGCGTTCGACGTGGCGGTGACGTGGGACTGGGCGGGCCTGACGGATGCCGCGTTCGGCGAGGTCGGCGTCGTGCGGGTGCCCGGCGCGGCATCCGCCGACGGAGCCTCGCTGGCCGCGACGCTCTCGGTGCTCGTCACCGAGGGGACGCTGCGCAACTTCAACCCCGACGCCGGCACGTCGGCCTCGGCGAGCTCCACCGAGTCGGGCTACCCGGTCGACCGCACGCGGAACGGCGTGCTCGGCGACAAGGGCTGGTCGAACTGGGTGTCCTCGAACAAGCCGACCCAGTCGACGCTGACCTACCAGTACGCGGCGGCGCACCAGGTGCAGCGCGTGGCGGTGCAGTTCTACCGCGACGGCACGACGAGCTGGGCGCAGACCATGCAGGTGCAGCTGCGCGGCACGGATGGCGCGTGGGCGCCGGCGCCCGGCTGGGAGGCGTTCATGCCAGTGGTGTCGCCGGCCGACGGCAGCGCGCCGACCGTGGTCGCCGAGTTCGCGCCGGTCACGGCGACGGGCGTGCGCGTCGTCATGAACGCCTACGCGAACACGCACCTCATCGTGTCGGAGGTCGAGGTGTCCGAGGCCGTGCCCGCGCCGGCATCCGTGGCCGACCTCGCGGTGCTGCGCCTCGACGGCGAGACGATCCACGGGTTCGACGCGGCGACGCTCGACTACGAGGTCGACGTCGACGGCGGGCGCCTGCCGGTGGTCGACGCGATCGCGGTCGACCGGGCCGCGACCGTGCGGGTCACGCAGCCGACGACCGCGAACGGCGGCATCGCGACCGTGGTCGTGACGTCGGCCGACGGCACGGCGCGCACGGAGTACTCCGTGACGATCCGGCGGCATGCGGTGATCGACGGGCTCGCGCTCGCCGACCGTCCACGCGTGGGCACGCCGTCGTCGGCGGTGGGCACGCTGGACCCGGCCGACGGTGACATCGCCTACCAGTGGCTCAGCAACGGCGAGCCGATCGAGGGTGCGACGGATGCCACGTACACGCCGGTCACGAGCGATGCCGGCAAGCTGCTCAGCGCGCGCGTGACGGTCTCGGCCGACGGCGTCGAGCCGGCGGCCGCCGAGACGCCGGCCCAGCGGATCCTGGCGGCGAACTCCGCCAAGCCCTGATCCCGGGCCTCGCGGGGCGGTCGCTGCATCCGCGGCGGCCGCCCCTTCGGGCTGCGGGTGTCAGGCGCGGGCCGCCCCTTCGGGCTGCGCGTGTCAGGCGCGGGGCGCCGCCGAGCTCTCGCGCACGACGAGCTCGGTGGCGACGAGCGTGCTGTCCTCCTGCTCGCCCGACTCGACCTCGTGCAGCAGCGCCTCCACCGACCGGCGGCCGACCTCGCCGAAGAACTGGCGCACGGTCGTGAGCGGCGGCCAGAAGCTGCGCGACTCCTCCATGTCGTCGAATCCGACGACACTGACCTCGTCGGGCACGGCGCGGCCGGCCTCGTGCAGCGCGCGCAGCACGCCGAGCGCCATCTGGTCGTTCGCGGCGAAGATCGCCGTGACCTCGGGGTCGCGGGCGAGCTCGAGCCCGAGCTCGTGGCCCGACTCGCTCGACCAGTCGCCGATCACCACGGGCGGCACCTCGGCGCCGTGCGCGCGGAGCGTCGCCTCCCACGACTCGCGTCGGTGCGTGGCGGAGTACGACCGTTCGGGGCCGGCGACGTGCCAGACCGTGCGGTGGCCGAGTTCGAGCAGGTGCTCGGTCGCGAGGCGCGCGCCGTGCGCCTGGTCGGTGTCGACGACGGGGTAGCGGTCGCGCGCGGTGGAGTCGACCACGACGACCGGGAGGCCGGCGGGCAGCACGACGTCGCTCTCGTCGAGCAGGTGCGCCTCGACGATGATGATGACGCCGTCGACCGCCTCCTCGCTGAGCCGGTCGAATGCGACCGAGACCTCGCCCTGCGTCGGATGCGGCACGGGGATGAGCGTGATCGAGTAGCCGGCATCGGCCGCCGCGATCGCGATGGCGTCGAGCGTGCGCATGTTGCCGAAGCTCGAGAGCGTGAACATGATGACGCCGATGCTGTGGAACCGACCCGACCGCAGGGCGCGGGCTGCGCTGTTGGGACGGTAGCCGAGCTTGCGCATGGCCTCGAGCACGCGCTCGCGCGTCTCGGGGTCGACGTTGTCGCGGCCGTTGGACACGCGCGAGACCGTCTGGCCCGACACGTTCGCCTCGCGGGCGACGTCGGCCATGGACGGCCCGCGCCGGCGGCCGGGCGCGGCCTGGGCTGGGGTGGTGACGGTCGTCATCGGTGCTCCTTCGTGACTACATCATGCCCCGTGGCTTGCATGTTCACGTCAACATGCTATCGTGGCTCCACCGCATGTTGACGTGAACATGCCCGCGATTGGAAGTACTCGATGACAGCGACGTCCGCACCGGCACCGCCGCGCGGTGCCCCGGCCCCCGAGGCCCCGCGCATCCGATCCCGAGCCCGCAGCGAGTGGAAGGGCCTGGCGTTCACGGCCCCCTTCCTCGTCGTGTTCCTGCTCGTGTTCATCGCGCCCGTCGCCTACTCGGCCTACCTCAGCCTCTTCCGCGAGCAGCTCGTCGGCGGCAACGCGTTC
This sequence comes from uncultured Agromyces sp., assembly GCA_965652625.1. Classification (GTDB taxonomy): domain Bacteria; phylum Actinomycetota; class Actinomycetes; order Actinomycetales; family Microbacteriaceae; genus Agromyces. The sequence continues at coordinate 5,501 of CBFGWW010000140.1, read as the reverse complement.
GTCGGCTTCGAGAACTACCTCGAGCTGTTCACCGACCCGCAGTTCTGGGAGGGCTTCGGTCGCGTCGCGCTCTTCCTCCTCGTGCAGGTGCCGATCATGCTCGGCCTCGCGCTCGTCGCGGCGCTGGCCATCGACAGCGCCCGCCTGCACGCGTCGGGCTTCTTCCGCATCGTGATCTTCCTGCCCTACGCGGTGCCCGCCGTCGTGGCCGTGCTCATGTGGGGCTTCATCTACGGCGACAACTTCGGCCTCGCGGCGAACATCAACGACTGGCTCGGGTCCGACGTGCTCACCCCGTTCGCCCGCGAGTGGATCCTCGTCTCGATCGGCAACATCGTGACCTGGGAGTTCGTCGGCTACAACATGCTGATCTTCTACTCGGCGCTCCGGGTCATCCCGACCGACCTCTACGAGGCGGCCGAGCTCGACGGCGCCGGCCCGTTCCGCGTCGTGACCGGCATCAAGCTGCCCGCGCTCCGCGGCGCGATCGTCATCGCCACGATCTTCTCGATCATCGGCAGCTTCCAGCTCTTCAACGAGCCGAACATCCTGCGCACCCTCGCGCCGAACATCATCACGACGTACTTCACGCCGAACATGTACGCCTACAACCTCTCGTTCAACGGCCAGCAGTACAACTCCAGCGCCACCGTCGCGATCGTCATGGGCGTCATCACCGCGGTCATCGCCTACGTCGTCCAACTCCGCGGTTCGCGGAAGGAGGAGCGATGAGCACCACCGCCGAGACCGTGGGCACGGATGCCGCGGGCACCCTCCGCCCCGAGGCATCCGTCGCCCCCACCGCCGCCGCCTCGAGCGCGCGCGCCGCACGCGCCGCACGACCCGGTCGGCCGACGCGCCGCCGCAGTTCGCTGCGACCCCGCAAGTCGGTGGCCTTCACGCTCATGATGTCGATCCTCGTGATCTACAGCCTGCTGCCGCTGGCATGGCTCGTGATCAACGCGACGAAGACGCAGAGCGGGCTGTTCTCGAGCTTCGGCCTCGCGTTCGGCGACGAGTTCGTGCTGTTCCAGAACATCTGGGAGACGCTGACCTACCGCGACGGGATCTTCCTGCGCTGGTTCGGCAACACGCTGCTCTACGTGGTCCTCGGCGCCGGCGGCGCGACCCTGCTCGCCACGCTGGCGGGATACGGCCTCGCGAAGTTCCGCTTCGCCGGTCGCCGCGCGATCTTCGCGGTCGTGCTCGGCGCGATCGCCGTGCCCGGCACGGCGCTCGCCGTGCCGACGTTCCTCATGTTCAGCCAGCTCGGCCTCACGAACACGCCATGGGCGATCATCATCCCGTCGCTCATCAGCCCGTTCGGCCTCTACCTGATCTGGGTCTACGCGGTCGACTCGGTGCCGACCGAGATCCTCGAGGCGGCGCGCATGGACGGTGCGGGGGAGTTCCGCACGTTCTTCACGATCTCGATCCGCCTGCTCGCGCCCGGCATCGTGACCGTGCTGCTCTTCACGGTGGTCGCGACCTGGAACAACTACTTCCTGCCGCTGATCATGCTGAGCGACCCGACCTGGTACCCGCTCACAGTCGGCCTCAACCAGTGGAGCGCGCAGGCCACCGGCGTCAGCGCGCAGCCCATCTACAACCTGGTGATCACGGGCTCGCTGCTCACGATCATCCCCATCATCGTCGCGTTCCTCGGCCTGCAGCGGTTCTGGCAGTCGGGGCTCAGCGCCGGAAGCGTCAAGCAGTGACCGAGCGGCACGCATGACCGACCCCACCCCCCGACCCGCTCGACCGGAGCGTCCTGCCCCGGACCACATGGCACAACGAAGTGAAGGGAAGCATCACATGGCCATCCCCCGTTCCGCCGTCCGGCGGACCCTGACGATCGCGGCCGCCGCGCTCGCGATCGGCTCGCTCGCCGCCTGCTCCTCGGGCGCCGGCGCCTCGGGCGGCGGCAGCGCCGACGACCTCGACGCCGCCCTCGAGGCCGGCGGTGAGCTCACCTACTGGAGCTGGACCCCGAGCGCCGAGGCACAGGTCGCCGCATTCGAGGAGGCGTACCCGAACGTCGACGTCGAGCTCGTCAACGCCGGTACCAACACCGAGGAGTACACGAAGCTGCAGAATGCGATCAAGGCGGGCTCCGGTGCCCCCGACGTCGTGCAGATCGAGTACTACGCCGTGCCGCAGTTCGCGCTCTCCGACGCGCTCGTCGACCTGAGCCAGTACGGCCTCGACGACCTCGAGGACCAGTACAGCGCCTCCACCTGGGGCGCCGTGAACGTCGACGGCAAGCTCGTCGGCCTCCCGCAGGACTCCGGCCCCATGGCGCTGTTCTACAACAAGGCCGTCTTCGACCAGTACGGCATCGCCGTGCCGACCACGTGGGACGAGTACGTCGCCGCGGCTCGCCAGCTGCACGCGGCCGACCCGACGAAGTACATCGCCTCCGACACCGGCGACGCCGGCTTCACGACGAGCATGATCTGGCAGGCCGGCGGCCGTCCGTTCACGATCGACGGCACCGACGTGACCATCGACCTCGCCGACGAGGGCACCCGGAAGTGGACCGGCGTCTGGAACCAGCTCGTCGAGGAGGACCTCCTCTCGACCACGCCCGGCTGGACCGACGAGTGGTACAAGGGCCTCGGCGACGGCTCGATCGCGACGCTCGTGACGGGCGCGTGGATGCCCGGCGTGCTCGAGTCGAGCGTCGCGGACGCGGCCGGCGACTGGCGCGTGGCGCCGATCCCGACCTACGACGGCACACCCGTCTCGGCCGAGAACGGCGGCGGCGGCCAGTCGGTCACGACCCAGTCGAAGAACCCGGCGCTCGCCGCCGCGTTCCTGCGCTGGCTGAACAGCGACCCGGCCTCGATCGACGTGTTCCTCGAGAGCGGCGGCTTCCCGTCGACGAGCGCGGACCTCGAGGACCCCGAGTTCCTCTCGTACGAGTCGGACTACTTCGGCGGCCAGAAGATCAACGAGGTGCTGACGCAGGCGTCGAAGGACGTCTCGGAGGGCTGGTCGTACCTGCCCTACCAGGTGTACGCGAACAGCATCTTCGGCGACACCGTCGGGCAGTCCTACGCGAACAAGGCCGACCTCGACGAGGGCCTCGCCGAATGGCAGCGCCAGCTCGTCGACTACGGCAACGAGCAGGGCTTCACCGTCAGCGAGTAGTCGCTGACCAGCGAGGCCGGTCGGGGGACCCCGGCCGGCCTCGCCCATGATCCTCAGCAGCACCGCACCGCACCATCACTACCACCACCCGAACGGAGGACGCCGCGTGAGCCGCTTCGCCATCGGCACGACCGACTTCGAGCTCGACGGCCGGCCGCACCGCATCCTCGCGGGCGCGCTGCACTACTTCCGTGTGCACCCCGACCTGTGGGCCGACCGCATCCGCAAGGCTCGGCTCATGGGCCTGAACGCCATCGAGACCTACGTCGCGTGGAACCAGCACGAGCCGCACCGCGGGCAGTGGCGCGCCGACGGCGACCTCGACCTCGGGCGCTTCCTCGACCTCGTCGCGGCCGAGGGCCTGCACGCGATCGTGCGTCCGGGCCCGTACATCTGCGCCGAGTGGGACAACGGCGGGCTGCCCGCGTGGCTGTTCCGCGACCCCGAGGTCGGCATCCGCCGGTCGGAGCCGCACTACGTCGCGGCCGTCAGCGACTATCTCCGTCGGGTGTACGAGATCGTCGCGCCGCGGCAGATCGACGCGGGCGGTCCGGTCATCCTCGTGCAGATCGAGAACGAGTACGGCGCCTACGGCAGCGACAAGGCCTACCTCGCCGAGCTCGTGCGGGTCACGCGCGAGGCCGGGATCTCCGTACCCCTCACGACGATCGACCAGCCGACCCCGCAGATGCTCGCCGACGGCAGCCTGCCTGGCCTGCACCTCACGGGCTCGTTCGGCTCCCGCGTGCCCGAGCGGCTCGAGACGCTCCGCGAGTTCCAGCCCACCGGCCCGCTGATGTGCATGGAGTTCTGGTGCGGCTGGTTCGACGACTGGGGGTCGCACCACCACACGACGGATGCCGCGGCATCCGCCGCAGAACTCGACGCGCTGCTCGCGGCGGGCGGCTCCGTGAACGTCTACATGTTCCACGGCGGCACGAACTTCGGGCTGACGAACGGCGCGAACGACAAGGGACGCTACGCGCCGATCACGACGAGCTACGACTACGACGCCCCGCTCGACGAGGCGGGGCATCCGACCGAGAAGTACTGGGCGTTCCGCGACGTGATCTCGAAGTACGCCGACGTTCCCGACGAGGTGCCCGAGCCGCGGCCTGAGGCGCCCGAACTCGTCGCGCCCCTCCGAGTCGGGCCGGCGCTCCTCGAGGTGGCACCCCGGCTCGGGGACGAATCCCGGCACGAGCGGATCCCGACGTTCGATGAGCTCGGGCACGACCGGGGGATCGCCCTCTTCGCGACCCGGCTGACCCGCGGCGGCGTCGGCGTGCTCACGGTCGGCGAGGAGGTGCGCGACCGCGCCTGGGTGCTGCTGGACGGGATCCCGGTGGGCGTGATGGCCCGCGACGCGCACGAGCGGGCGGTCGTGCTGCCCGACGCGCGCGGCGAGCTCGTGATCCTCGTCGAGGACCAGGGCCGCGTCGACTACGGCTCGCGCCTGGGCGAGCACAAGGGCCTCATCGGCGGGGTGGCGCTCGACGGGGTCGAGCTCGCCGACTGGTCGGTGCGCCCGGTCGACCTCGACCGCGTGCCCGAGCTGGCCGCCCACGGTCGCCCAGACGGATTCGCCGCCGGCCCGACCCTCGCCTGGGGCGAGTTCGAGCTCGGTGCGCCGGCCGACCTGTTCCTCGACACGCTGCACTGGGGCAAGGGCCTCGTGTGGGTGAACGGCTTCCTGCTCGGGCGCTACTGGCGCCGCGGGCCGCAGCGCACGCTCATCGTCCCCGCGCCGGTGACGCGCGCCGGGCGCAACGAGGTGGCGCTGCTCGAGTTCGAGGCGATCGCCGAGCCGGTCGTGCGCACGCTCGCGGGGCCCGAGCTGGGGCATACCGAGATCTGAGACGGACCACTTCGCTGATCGGGTGCGGGTGGCTTCGCGGGGCCCATTAGAACGCTTCGGTGGAAGCAGGTCAAGCCCATAGCCGCCGTCGACCGCATCGCCTAGCTTCGAAGCTTCAGAGTGAACACGCATGCACGTTCCAACCGGCGCGACCGAGCCATGAGCCCGGATTCGCGAACTGAAGGATCGGACGACACCGTCCGGCGACCCGAATCAGAAGGAAATGTCCATCATGCAGAAGAAACTCCTTGCCGGCCTCGGCGCCGTGGCCCTCTCCGTGACGATGGCGATCGGAACGGTCGCACCCGCACAGGCCGCACCGCCGCCGCAGGCGAACGCCCAGCAGCTGGCCACCGTGCAGCCGGCGCAGATCTCGCAGACCATCACCGACGCCACCGGGGCCGTGATCGGCACGTTCAACGGCACGTTCACTCCGACGGACTTCACGTCGGCGGGCGGCCAGCTCACCGTCGAGGGCCTGCTCAACGGC
>CBFGWW010000139.1:0-8715 GCA_965652625.1 uncultured Agromyces sp. | reverse complement strand
TGGCCCATCAAGCCCTATGTCTCAATCTCGTGACCAACGCGGTGATCGTCTGGAGGGTAAGGGGCGTGCCCGTGGGCTTGTTCTTCCCTCAGAGCAGCACGAGGTCGGCGTCGTGCTCGCGGACCGCGGCGACGGCGGTCTCGGGCGAGAGCTCGAACTCGTCGTCGCGGCCGGCCGTGATCCACTCGGTGCCCGTGCCCGATGCGAGCAGCCCGTACATGGAGTACGTCGGCGCGAAGCCGAGCACGCTGCGGCCGGGCCCGCCGAAGGCCTGCAGGATGTGCTGGAGCACCTCGTTCGAGCCGTTGGCCGCCCAGATGCGGTCGATGTCGAGGTCGTGCCCGAGGTAGTCGGCCAGTGCGCGGCGGAGTGCCGTGAACTCGCGGTCGGGGTAGCGATTGAGGCTGAGGATCGCCGCGGCGACCCGGGCGACGATGTCGTGCGCGACGTCTTCAGGAATCGGATGGGTGTTCTCGTTGACGTTGAGCGCGACCGGGACCGACTTCTGCGGCGCGCCGTAGGGCGTGCGCCCACGAAGGTCGTCGCGGATGGGCAGGTCGTCGAGGCTCGTCACCCGTCCATGCTAGCCACGGGCACCCGCGCGCCCCGCGGCCGTGACGTCATGGGACGACCGGGAGGGCGAGCCGCTGCCCGGGCTCGACGACCGCGTCGTCGAGCCCGTTGAGGCGGATGATCTCGTCGATCAGGACGCGCGGGTCGCCGTCGGGCGCCAGCGACTCGGCGATGGCCCAGAGCGAGTCGCCCCGGCCGATCGTGACGTACTCGAACGAGGAGGCCGGCGTCGACGATCCGCCGTCGGCGGCGGCACCGCCCGAACCGAGGACGGTGACGAGCGCCCAGACGACGAGCGGCAGGGACGCCAGCGCGGTGAAGACGATGCGCCCCCGGCGCGTCAGTCGGAGCCGCGTCGCCGGGCGCGGTGCGGACTCCACGGTCATCGTGCGGGTCGGGACGATCGCTGCGCTCATGTCACACCTCCTGGACGAGTCGCACCCGGCCCTCGGCCGGGAGGGCCGGATGCGAAGCTCTGTTCCGAATATATCTTCGAATGTTCGAAGCTGCAAGCATCCGATCCGCCGGAATGCGCCCGCGGATTCCGCGACACACTCGAACGAATGTTTGCCGCACCGACCTCTGCCGGATACAGTTTCGAATGTTCGACCACAGTCGATCAGAGACCACCGACATCCGGTCGCGAGCGGCCGCAACGAGGGGCGGAGACCTTGAGCACCGACATCGACGACGTGCGGGACCAGGGCAGGGCGCGCCGCCGCAAGAGCCTCAGCGCCAAGCAGGTCGCCATCCTCGAGGTCATCCAGCGCTCGGTGTCGAGCCGCGGCTACCCGCCGAGCATGCGCGAGATCGGCGACGCGGTCGGGCTCTCGTCGCTCTCCAGCGTCACGCACCAGCTCAACCAGCTCGAGCTGGCCGGCTACCTGCGTCGCGACCCCAACCGCCCGCGCGCCCTCGAGGTGCTCATCGAGCTGCCCGGCTCGGCCGATCGCGCGCCGTCCGCCGGTGAGCCCATCCCCGTCGGCGACGCCGCGATGGTGCCGCTCGTGGGGCGCATCGCCGCCGGCATCCCCATCACGGCCGAGCAGCAGATCGACGAGGTGTTCCCGCTCCCCCGCCAGCTCGTCGGCAAGGGCGAGCTCTTCATCCTCAAGGTCGTGGGCGACTCCATGATCGACGCCGCCATCTGCGACGGCGACTGGGTGGTGGTGCGCTCCCAGCGCACGGCCGAGAACGGCGAGATCGTCGCGGCCATGCTCGACGGCGAGGCCACGGTCAAGGTGTTCCGCCAGCGCGACGGCCACACGTGGCTGCTCCCCCGCAACAGCGCGTTCGAGCCGATCCTCGGCGACCAGGCCGAGGTGCTCGGCAAGGTCGTCGCGGTCCTGCGCACGGTCTGATCCCCGCGAAGCACCAGCCCGAAGCGAGCGCGCCACCCGCGCCCGGATGCCTCGACCGCTCGATCAGGCGGCGGCGACCGCCGCAGCGACCTGCGGCTGCGGCTTCGCGACCCCGCGCAGCCAGCCGACGACCGTGTCCATGAAGCGGGCGTGGTCGTCGCGGAACACGGTGTGCCCCGTGCCCTCCACCGTCTCGACGGTCATGCCCTGCCGGCGCAGCTGCGCCGCGACGCGCTCGGTGATGAGCAGGCTCTTCTCGGCGAGCACGACGAGGCTCGGCGCGACGAGCCGCGCCGGCGGCACGAGCGGCCGGGTGTCGGCGAAGCCGAGGATCGTGCGTCGGTCCCAGTCCCGCAAGGTGGCCAGCTCGATGTCGACGTCGGCGGCGCTCCACTTCGGGTTCATGCGCACGAGGGCCGAACGCCGGGGTCGCGGCGCGACCGCGAAGAACGCCTTGAACGCCCACCCGCGGATGCCGGTGGGGAACGAGAACGCCGGGTCGATGTAGATCGCGGCCCGCGGCGCCATGCGGTCGGCGACGAGGCTGGCCACGAGGCCGCCGAGCGAGTGGCCCATGACCACGTCGGGCGGCCCGTCGATCAGCGGCGTCAGCGTCTCGACGACGTCGTCCGCCCAGGCGGCGGGCGAGTACCGACGTGCCCGCGGGCTGCGGCCGTGCCCGGCCAGGTCGACCGCGAGCACCCGGAAGCCGTGCTCGTGCAGTTCCGCGGTGACGCGGTGCCAGGCTCGCGAATCCGACATGATGCCGTGGATGAGGACGGCGGTCTTCGTGCCGCTGCCGGATTCGTTCACTGCGAGACGCATGCGCCGACCGTACGCGACGCACCTGAGCGATCGCCCGACGACGGCCGAAGGGTTGCCACAGGCTCGTCGGTGTGCATGCGAGAGACGACGAGGGGGCGGATGCCGCCAGCCCGCGGCATCCGCCCCCGTTCGTCGTCGCGGACTACTCGGCCAGCACGGGCTCCGCGAGCTCGGCGCGGACCGCGCGCGTCGCCTCGATGATGTGCTCGAGCGAGGCGACCGTCTCGTCGTAGCCGCGCGTCTTCAGGCCGCAGTCGGGGTTGACCCACAGCTTCGACGCCGGGATCTCGGCGACCGCACGCTCGAGGAGCGCCTGCACCTCGGCGGCGCTCGGCACGCGCGGCGAGTGGATGTCGTAGACGCCCGGGCCGATGCCGTGGTCGAAGCCGCTCGTCGACAGGTCGTCGACGACCTCCATGCGGCTGCGCGCGGCCTCGATCGACGTGACGTCGGCGTCGAGGTTGCGGATCGCGTCGATGACCACGCCGAACTCCGAGTAGCAGAGATGCGTGTGCACCTGGGTCGCCGACGCGGCGCCGCCCGTGGCCAGGCGGAACGAGCCGACCGACCAGTCGAGGTACGCGGGCTGGTCGGCGAGCTTCAGCGGCAGGAGCTCGCGCAGCGCGGGCTCGTCGACCTGGATCACGCGGATGCCGGCCCGCTCGAGGTCGGCGATCTCGTCGCGCAGGGCGAACGCGACCTGCCGCGCGGTGTCGCCGAGCGGCTGGTCGTCGCGCACGAACGACCACGCGAGGATCGTCACGGGCCCGGTGAGCATGCCCTTCACGGGCTTCTCGGTGAGCGACTGGGCGTAGGTCGACCACTCGACCGTCATGGGCGCGGGGCGCGAGACGTCGCCCCACAGGATCGACGGACGCGTGCAGCGCGAGCCGTAGGACTGCACCCAGCCGTGCTGCGTCACGGCGAAGCCGTCGAGCAGCTCGGCGAAGTACTGCACCATGTCGTTGCGCTCGGGCTCGCCGTGGACGAGGACGTCGAGGCCGAGGTCCTCCTGCAGGCGGATGACGCGCTCGATCTCGTCGCGCATGAGCGCGCGGTACTCGGCATCCGTCAGCTCGCCCTTCACCAGCCGGGCGCGAGCACGGCGGATGTCGGCCGTCTGCGGGAACGAGCCGATCGTGGTGGTGGGCAGCTCGGGCAGTTCGAGGGCCTCCTGCGCCGCCACTCGCTCGTCGTACTCCGCACGCGTGAAGTCGCGGTCGGCGAGGGCGTCGAGGCGGTGGCGCACGGCGGGCACGCGCACGCCCGGCGCTCCGGCGCGGTCGGCGAGGGCAGCGGATGCCGCGTCGAGCTCGGCCGCGATCGCGTCGCGTCCCTCGGCGAGGCCGCGTGCGAGCGTCGCGACCTGCGAGACCTTCTGGTCGGCGAACGCGAGCCAGCTCACCAGGCGCGGATCGAGCAGCGTCTCGTCGTCGACGTCGTGCGGCACGTGCAGCAGCGACGTGGAGGTCGACACCGCGACGTCGCCCGAGCGCGAGCGCAGCGCGTCGGCCCGCTCGAACGCGTGCGCGAGGTCGCCGCGCCAGATGTTGTGACCGTCGATGACGCCCGCGACGAGCGTCTTCGCTGCGAGGGACTCCTCGGTGGCCGGGTCGAGCTGCTCGGGCGCGGCGCCGCGCACGAGGTCGAACGAGATCGCCTCGACGGGAGCGGCGGCGAGCGCCGGCAGCGCGTCGTCGAGTGCGCCGTAGGGCGCGGCCACGAAGATCGCGGGACGGTCCTCGGCCGAGCCGAGGGCGTCGTAGGCGCGGCCGATCGCGTCGAGGACGCGCTCGCGGGGCTCGTCGATGCTCTCGCTCACGAGCGCCGGCTCGTCGAGCTGGACCCAGGCGGCGCCCGCCGCGGCGAGCTCGGCGAGGAGTGCGGCGTAGACGGGCACGAGCTCGTCGAGGCGGTCGAGCGGACGGAAGTCCTCGGGCGCGCCGTCGGCGGCCTTCGCGAGCAGGAGGAACGTGACCGGGCCGACGATGACGGGGCGGGTGAGGAACCCGGCCGCCCTGGCCTCGGCGAACTCGGCGAGGATGCGGTCGGCGTGCAGCGCGAACGCGGTGTCGGGGCCGATCTCGGGCACCAGGTAGTGGTAGTTCGAGTCGAACCACTTCGTCATCTCGAGGGGGGCGTCCTCGCCCTCGCCGCGGGCGATGGTGAAGTACCCGGCGAGGTCGACCCGGCCGGCCTCGTCCTGCAGGCGGTGGAAGCGCTCGGGCACGGCGCCGACGGCGATCGCGGCGTCGAGCACCTGGTCGTAGTACGAGAACGACTCGGGGATCGACGAGTCGTCGCGCCCGAGGCCGAGCGACGCGAGGCGCTCCCGGGTCGCGGCCCGGAGCTCGGCCGAGGCGGCCTCGAGCTCGGCGGCGTCGATCGTGCCGGCCCAGAAGGCCTCGACGGCCTTCTTCAGTTCGCGGCGGCGGCCGATGCGCGGGTAGCCCAGGATCGTGCCGGTGGGGAAGGCGTGTGCGGTCATCGTTCTGTGGTGTTCCTCTCGTTGACGAGTCGGTCGTGGGGGCCGAGGCCGAGGCGGTCGACGACGTCGAGCACGGCTTCGTGGCGGTTGAACGTGTACAGGTGCAGGCCGGGTGCGCCGCCGTCGAGCACGTCGGCCGCGAGCCGGGTGGCGAAGTCGATGCCGATCTCCACCTGCGCGGCGGCGTCGGGCTCGATCTCGAGGTCGATCGCGAGCGACGCGGGCGGCTCGACGCCCGTGAGCTCGGTGAGCCGCGCGAGACGGGCGGGCGTCGTGACCGGCATGATGCCCGGGAGGATCGGGATGGTCACGCCGCCGGAGCGGGCCCGTTCGACGAACGTGAGGTAGTCGTCGGCGTGCCAGAAGAGCTGGGTGATCGCGAGGTTCGCGCCGGCGATCTCCTTCGCGAGCAGGGTGTCCACATCCTGCGCGGGGCCACGCGAGCGCGGATGCCCCGTGGGGAACGCCGCGACGGCCACGCGCTCGGGACGCGGCCGCTCACCGATCTGAGTGACGCCGGGCAGGCCGGGGATGCCGACCTGCGCGAACGGCTCCCGCTCCTCCTGCACGCGGTGGATGAGCTGCACGAGTTCGGCGGCGCTGTCGAGGTCGCCGATGCCCTCGTCTGCGTCGGCGTCGGCGCCCACGGGCGGGTCGCCCCGGAGCGCGAGGAAGCTCGTGATGCCGGCGTCGAGGAACTCGCGCACGAGCCGGTTCGCCTCCGCGTGCGAGGAGCCGACGCACGTGAGGTGGGCCATGGGCTCGACGTCGGTGTTCTCGAGCATGTAGCGGAGCACGGTGAGCGAGCGGTCGCGCGACGTTCCGCCGGCGCCGAACGTCACCGAGATGAACGCGGGGTTCGCCTCGGCGAGGCGGTCGATGGTGCGCCCCAGGGCGAGCGCCGCGGCATCCGATCGCGGCGGATACAGCTCGAACGAGACCGGCGTGCGGGGCCGACAGTCGGCGCCGCCGGCGTCCTGTCCGGTCTCTGCCATGGTGCTCCTGCGTGGCGGGGCCGTGTCGTCGAGGGATGCACGGCAGGCCGCGTCCCCCGGCCGTTCTCGGCGGGTGGGTGTCGCGGGCGGGTGCCGGGCTCGGCGGTCGCTCCAGGTGCCCGGCATCCGGCCGTGCACCGACGATCACCAGCGACGATACGCCTGGGTCACGCCGAAATGAGCACTATGACGCGACGTGACACCCCGAAACGGGACGATCGGCACACCCGGGGTCGGGTGCGCCGATCGCGTCGAGCGTTCCGCTCGCCCGTCAGGCGGGCACGGATGCCGCGTCGAACTCCGCGAGCTGGGCGGCCTGCTCGGGCGACGCGAGCGCCTTGATCCGGGTGCCGTCCTCGACGTACTCCACCGAGATCACGCGGCCCGTCTCGTGCAGCGTGGAGACCACGTCGCCGCGGTCGTACGGCACGAGCAGGTCGACCTGCACGGCGGGGTCGGGCAGCATCCGCCCGATCGCCTCGAGCACGTCCGCGACGCCCTCGCCCGTGCGCGCCGACGCGAACACCGCGTTCGGCTCGAGACCGCGCAGCACGAGACGGTCTTCGGGCGTGATGAGGTCGGCCTTGTTGAACACCACGAGCTCGGGCACGTCGCGAGCGCCCACCTCGCCGATGACGTCGCGCACCGTCGCGATCTGGCCGGCGGGGTCGGGGTGCGCGGCGTCGACGACGTGCACGATCAGGTCGGCGTCGCCGACCTCCTCGAGCGTCGAGCGGAACGCCTCGACGAGCTGGTGCGGGAGGTTCCGCACGAACCCGACGGTGTCGGCGATCGTGTAGACGCGGCCGTCGGCCGTGGTGTTGCGGCGCACGGTGGCGTCGAGGGTCGCGAACAGGGCGTTCTCGACGAGCACGCCCGCGCCCGTGATGCGGTTGAGCAGGCTCGACTTGCCGGCGTTCGTGTACCCGGCGATCGCGACCGACGGCACGGCGTTGCGGCGGCGGTTGGCCCGCTTCGCCTCGCGCGCGGGCTTCATGCCCACGATCTGCCGGCGGAGCTTCGCCATGCGCGAGTGGATGCGGCGTCGATCGAGCTCGATCTTCGTCTCACCCGGACCACGGGAACCCATGCCCGCACCCGCGCCGCCGACCTGGCCACCGGCCTGCCGGGACATCGACTCACCCCAGCCGCGCAGGCGCGGGAGGAGGTACTCGAGCTGTGCGAGCTCGACCTGCGCCTTGCCCTCGCGGCTCTTCGCGTGCTGGCTGAAGATGTCGAGGATCGTCGCGGTGCGGTCGATGACCTTGACCTTCACCACGTCCTCGAGCGCACGCCGCTGGCTGGGCGCGAGCTCGGTGTCGGCGATCACCGTGTCGGCGCCGAGCGCGGCGACGATGTGCCGCAGCTCCTCGGCCTTGCCGCTGCCGAGGTACGTGCTCGGGTCGGGGTGCGGACGACGCTGCAGCAGCCCGTCGAGCACCCGAGCGCCCGCGGTCTCGGCGAGGGCGGCGAGCTCGCGCAGCGAGTTCTCGGCGTCCTCCTGCGACCCCTGCGAGTACACGCCGATGAGCACGACGTTCTCGAGGCGCAGCTGCCGGTACTCGACCTCGGTGACGTCTTCGAGCTCGGTGGAGAGCCCGCTGACGCGACGGAGCGCCGCGCGCTCCTCACGGTCGTACTGCTCGCCGTCGGCGGTCTCGGCGCCCGCGGCATCCGACCAGTCCTTCTGGATCGCCGACGCCTCGGCGGCGCCGAATCGCGCCACGCCCGCGCGGGTCTCCGCGCTGCGCAGCACGCGCTCGACGGCGTCGTCGGCGGTGCTTCGCTCTGGTTCGTTCATCGAATCCACCCTACTTCTCTCGGTCCTCGTGTCGTGCGATAGCTTGCTTGCATGGGCTCCGACCACTACTTCTCCCCTGCCCCTCGGAGCGATTCCACCGTCCGCACCATCCGCGCCCGGTTGGCCGGACGCGAGCTCGAACTCGTGACGTCCGCCGGCGTCTTCAGCCCCGAGCACCTCGACCAGGGGACGCGCGTGCTGCTCGACGCGGTGCCCGAGCCGCCCGCGGCGGGCCACCTGCTCGACCTGGGCGCCGGATGGGGCCCGATCGCGGTGAGCCTCGCGCTGCAGTCGCCGGATGCCACGGTCTGGGCGGTGGACGTCAACGAACGTGCGCTCGACCTCGTGCGGCGGAACTGTCAGCGGCTCTCCATATCGAATGTCAACGCCGTGGTGCCCGACGATGTTCCCGCGCAGGTGCGATTCGCGCAGATCGTGTCGAATCCGCCGATCCGCGTGGGCAAGGCCGAGCTGCACGCGATGCTCGGTCGCTGGCTGCCGCGGCTCGAGCCCGACGCCGCCGCGTGGCTCGTGGTCGCGAAGCACCTCGGTGCCGAGTCGCTGCAGCGCTGGATCGGGTCGGACCTCGGGTTCGACGTCGAGCGGGCGGCGAACTCGAAGGGGTTCCGCGTGCTCGAGGTGCGGCACGCGGCCGACGCCTGAGCGGTCGCC
>CBFGWW010000138.1:0-8738 GCA_965652625.1 uncultured Agromyces sp. | reverse complement strand
CCATGGCCGCACGGTACCAGCGGATCCCCCGCGCGGCCCGGCCATCCGGAAGGAAGCCGCCGGTTCGAGGCCGACGGATGCCGCGACGCGGCGTCAGCGCGGCCGGCAGGCTCAGGCGGCCGCGCGGTCCGCCTTCCGGGCGCGGGCCCGGTGCGCTCGCACCTTCGCGCGGTTGCCGCAGCGCTGCATCGAGCACCACCGGCGGGTGGCCGCCCGAGAGGTGTCGAGGTAGACGATGCCGCAGTCGCCGCTGCACTCGCGGATGCGGTCGGCATTCGCGTCGTCGAACAGGTCGACCGCATCGCGGGCGATCGTCGACAGCGCCTGGCCGACCGTCTGCACCGAGCGACCCGCCTGGCGCGAGCCGCCGGGGAGCACGGGCGGGATGTCGGGCGTCGCCGCGTAGAGGTTCACGAGGTCGATGTCCTGCGCGCGCACGTCGTCGCCGCGCGCGGCGGCGAAGGCCATGCGCCCGATCGCGTCGCGCAGCGAGATCGCGTCGAACAGGTCGCGCGATCGGGCCGTGCCGACCGCCACGGGGAACCGGTCGCGGAGCCATGTGGTGAGGTCGTCGGGTGCGTGCAGCCGCTCCCACGCGGGGTTGCCGCCCATGGCGCCCGTGTAGGCGAAGTCGAGTGCGAACGATCCCGAGTCGAACCACCAGCGCACTCCCTCGGCCGACGTGAACCACTGTCCGACGGGGATGGAGACGGTGGAGACGGGCATGGGGGAACCATCCTCGGACGTCGCGGACGCCGCATCCGCGCTGCTGGGGAGGACGCATGCGCCGGCGGGCATGCGCTCGACGGCCCGGCCGACTCGGCGGTCAGCCGGCTGCCGCGCTCGCGGCCCGCCGCCGCACCGCAGGCGTGATCTCGCGATGACGCCAGACGATGAGGTTCGCCCGGTCGAAGCCGCGACGGCACAGACCGCAGCTCAGGGGGCGCTGGGGTTCACGGTAGCGGAAATGCTCGTGCCCCGCCGGACAGGCACCCACCCACGGCGCCAACTCGTGCGCGACCTCGCCGTCGTGGGTGCGCCGGCCGACGTAGCCGAGGTCGGCGGCGACGGTCGCCCACCTCGGCCCGTGCCCGGCGCGCGGGCCCGCCACGGCGTGCGCGACCTCGTGCAGCAGGATCTGGTGGATCTCGTCGTCGTCGTAGCGGGCGGCGAGGTAGCGCGACACCGAGATGTGCTTGGCGGTGTAGTTGCACAGGCCGGCGCGCTTCTTCGCGTTGTCGAAGCCGAAGCTCCACACCGCGGCATCGAGGTGCAGGACGATGAGGGCCTCCGCCCACCGCCGAACCCGCTCGAGATCCGCCATGGGATGAGGATAGCCCTGCCCGCCGACCTGGAGGCGGAGGCGCTGGCCCCCGAACGGGGCCGCGTTCCCCCGCGGTTTCCGGGCGTTCCGGGTGTTCCGGGCGGCGGGCCGCTGTCCCCCTAGCCTGCCGGCGCGAGCCGCACCCGGTACAGCCGGTCGTCGCCGTCCGACGGCGAGCCGCGCCCGTCGGTGTTGTTGGAGATGAACCAGAGTTCGCCGTCGGGTCCTGCCGTCACGTCGCGCAGCCGCCCGAGCTCGCCGGTGAACCACGGCGTCGAGGTGAGGGCGCCGCCGGCGGTGGCGGGCGCGATCGTCCAGAGCCGCTGGCCGCGGAGCGCGGCGAGGAAGAGCGTGTCGCCGACGATCGCGAGCCCGCTCGGGCTGGCCTCCGCCGTCGACCACTGCTGCACCGGATCGACGAAACGCGAGTCCCCGGCCTGCCCCTCCACGACCGGCCAGCCGTAGTTCGCCCCCGGCTCGATGCGGTTGAGCTCGTCCCACGTGTTCTGGCCGAACTCGGCGGCCCAGAGGTCGCCGTTCGCGTCCCACGCGATGCCCTGCGGGTTGCGGTGCCCGTACGACCAGGTGAGGTTGCCGAACGGGTTCCCGGGCGCCGCCTGCCCCTCGGGCGTCATCCGCAGGATCTTGCCCGAGAGCGAGCCGGGGTCCTGCGCGGCGTCGCGGTTGCCGGCGTCGCCTGCGGTGGCGTAGAGGAACCCGTCGGGTCCGAACGCGATGCGCCCGCCGTCGTGGTTGCCCGCCTTCGGGATGCCGGTGAGCACGTCCTCGGGGGCGCCGAGGCCGAGCGACCCGGGCGCGCCGGTGAGCGGCATCCGCACGATGCGGTTGTCGGATGCCGCGGTGAAGTACGCGTAGACCCAGGCGGGCTCGTCGCCGTCCGTCGGGCGGAGCGCGAGGCCCATCAGGCCGCCCTCGCCGCCGGGGACGACGCCCGGCACGGTGGCCGCGACCCGCAGCGACCCGTCGCCGAGCACTTCGACGATGTTCGCGGTGTCGCGTTCGCTCACGAGCACGCCGCCGCCGGGCAGCCGGAGGATCGACCACGGCGCCTGCAGCCCCTGCGCGACGACCTCGACGCCGCCGCTCGGCAGCAGCACGGGCGGCGGGCCCGACGGGGTCGGAGGCTCCGAGGCGGACGGCGATGCGGGCGTGCCCGGCGGCGTCGACGGCAGCGGGCTCCGCTCGGGCGCGCCGACGCACGCGGCGAGCACGGCGACCGTGACGAGGGCGACGGATGGCGCGGCGGCGGCGCTCCGGGCACCGGATCGGCGCCCCCGGCGCCGCGTACGTACCGCGTTCGGCATGCGACCTCCCCATCCCAGTGTGCGCGCTGCTTCGGCAGAATGGGAGCATGACGCCTGGGATCGACCTCAACAGCGACCTCGGCGAGTCCTTCGGGGCGTGGCGGGTCGGCGACGACGAGGCGATGTTCGCGATCGTCTCGAGCGCCAACGTCGCGTGCGGGTACCACGCCGGCGACGCCCTCACGATGGCCGAGAGCGCCGGCCGCGCGGTGCGTCACGGCGTCGCGCTCGGCGCCCACCCGGGCTACCGCGACCTCGTGGGCTTCGGGCGCCGCGCGCTCGACACGAGCCCGGCCGAGATCGCCGCCGAGCTCCTCGTGCAGCTCGGCGCGCTCGACGGCGTCGCCCGCGGCGCGGGCACGCGCGTGCGCTACGTGAAGGCGCACGGCGCCCTCTACCACCGGCTCTCCGCCGACGAGCGCGCCGCCCACGCGTTCGTCGAGGCCGTCGCCCACTACGACCCGACGCTCCCGGTGCTCGGCCCGCCCGACAGCCGGCTCGAACGGGCAGCGGATGCCGCGGGCCTCCGCTTCGCACGCGAGGCCTTCGTCGACCGCGGCTACGTCGCCGACGGCTCCCTCGTGCCGCGCGGCGAGCCCGGCGCCGTCGTCGACGACGCCGCGGCCGCGGCCGACCGCGCGCTCGAGCTCGCCGAGACGGGCGGCCTCACGGCCGACGACGGCAGCCGCGTCGAGCTGGCTCCCGACTCGCTGTGCCTGCACGGCGACACCCCGGGCGCCGTGGCCATGGCCCGCGCCGTGCGCGATGCGCTCGAGGGCGCGGGCGTCGAGATCCGGTCGTTCGCATGAGCCGCCGACTGCTGCCGAGCGGCGACGCGGCCCTGCTCGTCGAATGCGACTCGCTCGAGGAGGTGCTCGCGCTGCACGACGCGCTCGCCGCCGACCCGCGCCCGGGCGTGGTCGAGCTCGTGCCGGCCGCGCGCACGATCCTCGTCGCGGTCGACCCCGCACGACTGCCGCTCGAGTCCGCGGCGACGTGGGTGCGGCGCATCCCCGCCGAGGCGGGCTCTCGCGTCGCCGGCGCCGCTGCCGACCCCGTCGCCATCCCCGTCGCCTACGACGGCGACGACCTCGCGGCCACGGCGTCGCTCCTGGCCGTCTCGCCCGAGGCGCTCGTCGCGGCCCACACCGCAGCCGAGTGGCGCGTCGCGTTCGTCGGCTTCGCCCCGGGCTTCGGCTACCTCGTGAGCGACGACTGGCCGTTCGAGGTGCCCAGGCTCGAGGCGCCCAGGCCCCGCGTGCCCGCCGGCTCGGTCGCGATCGCGGGTGCGTTCGGCGGCGTGTACCCGCGACAGAGCCCTGGCGGGTGGCGGCTCATCGGCCGCACCGACGCGACGCTGTGGGATCCCGAGGCGGACGAGCCCGCCCTGCTCGCGCCCGGCCGTCGTGTGCGCTTCGAGGCGATCGGCTCGGCATGACCGCGCTGCGCGTCGAGCACCCGGGCGCCTCGGCGCTCGTGGAGGACCTCGGCCGCCCGGGCCTCGCGCACCTCGGCGTCCCGGCCTCGGGGGCGCTCGACCGCGGCGCGCTCACGCTCGCGAACCGGCTCGTCGGCAATCCCGACGGAGCGGCCGCGCTCGAGGTGCTGGTCGGCGGCTTCCGCGCCCGGTTCGAGGGCGAAGCGTGGTTCGCGGTCACGGGCGCGTGGGGGCCGGTCACGCTCGACGGGCGGCCGGTCGCGCCGTACGCGGCGGCGCGGGCGCGCGACGGCTCGGTGCTCGAGCTCGGCACGGCGGCGCGCGGCATCCGCTACGTGCTCGCCGTGCGCGGCGGCCTCGACGCGCCGGCCGTGCTCGGATCGCGGTCGCGCGACACGCTCGCCGCGATGGGCCCCGAGCCCGTGGTCGCGGGACAGGTGCTCCCGATCGGGCCGGAGCCTGCGGCATCCGTGCCCGTGATCGACCAGGACGTCGCGTTCCCGCCGCCGCAGGACGCGGTGCGGCTGTCGCTCCTGCCGGGCCCGCGGGCCGACTGGTTCACGGATGCCGCGCGCGTCGCCCTGTTCGAACGGCCGTGGCGCGTCTCGGAGCAGGCCGACCGCATCGGGGTGCGGCTCGTGGGGCCGACGCTCGAGCGGCTCCGCCCGGGGGAGCTCGCGAGCGAGGCGACCGTGCCGGGGTCGATGCAGGTCGCGGGCGACGGGCAGCCGACGATCCTGCTCGCCGACCGGCCCGTCACGGGCGGCTATCCCGTCATCGCGATCCTCGATCCTGGCTCGCTGGACGCGATGGCGCAGGTGCGTCCGGGGCAGGAGGTGCGGTTCCGGCACGCGCACCGGCACTCAGGGACGATCTCGGAAGCAACGCTTCACAAGCATCGGTGAGTATGGAAGTATCTTCCAAACCGAACTGCTTGGAGGATCGATGACGCACCCCCAGTCCACGCCCGCCGACCAGCCCGCCGCAGCGCTCGGCCGCCGCGGCTTCCTCACGCTCGCGGTCGCGGGCGTCGCGGCATCCGCCTTCACCGTCACGATCGGCAGCCTCGCGCCGGCGCCGGCGCACGCGAACGCCTTCGGTGCGACGGCCGGCGCGGCCGAGGCCGCAGCGGTCGGCCCGCGCAAGCGCGAACTGCGCGCCATGTGGATCTCGTCGGTGGTGAACATCGACTGGCCGAGCCGCACGGGCCTCAGCGCCGACGCGCAGCGCGCCGAGTTCCTGCACTGGCTCGACGTGGCCGAGCAGTTCCGGCTCAATGCGGTCTTCGTGCAGGTGCGGCCCACCGCCGACGCGTTCTGGCCGAGCCCGCTCGAGCCGTGGTCGCAGTACCTCACGGGCGTGCAGGGACAGGACCCGGGCTACGACCCGCTCGCGTTCATCGTCGAGGAGGCGCACGCGCGCAACCTCGAGCTGCACGCCTGGTACAACCCCTATCGCGTGTCGATGCAGGCCGACCCGGCGAAGCTCGTGCCCGAGCACCCCGCCCGCGTGCACCCCGACTGGATCTGGGCCTACGGCGGCAAGCTCTACTTCGACCCCGGCCTGCCCGAGGTGCAGGAGCACATCCAGCAGGCGATCCTGCACTCGGTCGAGCACTACGACCTCGACGGCGTGCACTTCGACGACTACTTCTACCCGTACCCGGTTGCGGGCCAGGTGATCCCGGATGCCGCGACCTACGCCGCCCACGGGGCCGGCTTCGCCGACGTCGCCGACTGGCGCCGCCACAACGTCGACACCTTCGTGCGGTCGATCTCGGAGCGCATCAAGGCGCTGAAGCCGTGGGTGAAGTTCGGCATCAGCCCGTTCGGCATCTGGCGCAACCGCGCGACCGACCCCCTCGGCTCCGAGACGGGCGGCTCGCAGTCGTACGACCTGCAGTTCGCCGACACCCGCAAGTGGGTGCTCGAGGGCTGGCTCGACTACATCAACCCGCAGGTGTACTGGCAGATCGGGCTCGCGGTGGCCGACTACGCGAAGCTCGTGCCGTGGTGGGCCGACGTCGCCGCGGCATCCGGCACGCACCTCTACATCGGCGAGGCGCTCTACAAGGTGACCTCGGGCGTCTTCACCGACCCGGCCGAGCTGTCGAACCACCTCACCATGGACCGCGGCATCGACGCGGCCGGAACGCCCGTGCACGGCAACGTCTACTTCTCGGCCAAGCACGTGCCCGCCGACCCCCAGGGCTCGATGTCGCGGGTCCTCGCCGAGCACTACGCGCACCCCGCCATCGTGCCGGCGATGGAGTGGCTGCCGGCCACGGGCGTGCGCACCCCGGTGCTCGCGCGCGTCGCGCGCACCGACGGCGGCGTCGAGCTGCAGTGGTCGGATGCCGCGCCGCCGGCCCACCGCGCCACGACGTTCGCCGTCTACCGCGTCGACGGCGCGGCCGACGCGATCGACGTCGAGGACGCGACGAACCTCGTGGCGACCGTGCGCGCGCAGGCCGGCGTCGTGCAGGCGTGGACCGACGGCTCGGCCGAGGCCGGCCGCGAGTACGCGTACGCGGTCACGGCGCTCGACCGGGTCTGGAACGAGAGCGGGCCGAGCGCGGTTCGCGCCGTCAGCTGAGCGGCGGAATCCCGTTGGTGCGGTGGAATCCCACTTCCACGGGATTCCACCGCGCAGACGGGATTCCAACGGGCGGCGTGCACGGGCGGACGCGCCCGGCCTGCCCGTCAGCGACCGGGCTTCGAGAGGAAGACCGAACGCGCCGGCGGCGGCGACGGCACCGCCGTGGCATCCGTCACGACCGGAGCGCCGGCGATGAACCGGCGGAGCTCGTCGCCGTCGACGAGCTTCGCCGGGGCCGGGTCGCTCGCGAGCCGTCGCGGCAGGCCGGCGAACGGCAGCTCGTCGGCGGACGCGTACATCACGACGTTGCCGAACCGGCGGCCCTTCAGCATCGACGTGTCGGCCGCGATCGCGACGTGCGCGAACACCTGCGCGAGCGTCGCCGCCTGCGAGCGGGCGAACGCGAGCCCCGCGCCGTCGGCGACGTTCACCGCGACGATGCCCCCCGGCGCGAGCCGCGGCACGAGCAGTCCGTAGAACTCGGCGCTCGTGACGTGCGCCGGGGTGCGGGCGCCCCAGAAGATGTCGACCACCGCCAGGTCGACCGCGCCGTCGAGGCCCGCGGGCAGCTTCTGCAGCACCTCGCGCGCGTCGCCGTGCCGGATGCGCACCTGGGCGCCGCGGGGGAGCGGCAGGTGCTCGCGCACGAACTCGACGAGGTCGCTCTCGAGCTCGACGACCTGCTGCCGGGAGCCGGGCCGGGTCGCCGCGATGTAGCGGGGCAGGGTGAGCGCGCCGCCGCCGAGGTGCAGCGCCGTGATCGCCTCGCCGTCGGGGCGCACGAGGTCGGCGGCGTGGCCGATGCGCCGCACGTACTCGAAGCCGAGCCAGTCGGGCCGGTCGAGCTCGACGTGCGACTGCGGGGTGCCGTCGACGAAGAGGGTCCACGACCCGGGCGCGCTGCGCGACTCCTCGAGGCGGGCGACGTGGCCGCTCACGGCGAGGCGGCGTTCGAGGTCGGGCACGGATGCCACGCTACCCGCCCCGTGCGCGACCGGCCGTTCGCGGCATCCGCTCGGGGTACGCGACGCGACGTCGGTCAGCAGGCGCCCCAGAGCGCGGCGTCGAGGCGGTGCCCGGTGAGCACCTCGCCGGGGAACGGGCCGCCCAGCGCCAGTCGGTCCTCGAGGCCGCGCGGCAGGCCGTCGGGCGCCGCCACGAGCACCGCGTTCCCCTCCTCCGCGCCCGAGAGCACGGTGGGGTCGCCCGCGACGAGCAAGTCGGCGCCGGGATCCGCCCGGGCCAGGGCACGCGTCTGCGCGCGCAGGCGGGTGAGCCCGGCCGCGTCGGCCACGTTCACCGCCAGCAGCCCTCCGGGCGACAGCAGCGCGAGGCATCCGCCCATGAAGGCCGGCTCGTCGACGAAGGCCGGGGCGTCGAGCCCCGCGTAGAGGTCGACGACGACCGCGTCGAACGGGCGGGCGGCCGCCAGCGCCGAGAGCATGCCGCGGGCATCGGCGACGAGCACGGCGATGTCGGCGTCGGCGGGCAGCGGCAGCCGGTCGGCCACCAGGTCGACGAGCTCGGCGTCGTGCTCGACGACGACCTGCGTGGAGCCGGGGCGGGTCGCCGCGACGTAGCGGGGCAGCGTGAACGCGCCGCCGCCGAGGTGCAGCGCCCGGATGGGCTCGCCCGGCGTGCGCACGGCGTCGAGCACGTGGCCGATGCGGCGCACGTACTCGAAGAACAGCCGGGTCGGATCGTCGGGATCGACGTGCGACTGCGCGGTGCCGTCGACGAGCAGCGTCATCCCGGTGGGGGAGAACACGTCGGCCTCGAACTCGATGCGCGGTGGCGCCATGCCTGCATCGTGCCACGATCCGCGGATGCCGCGGCGCACGTGCCATCGCGGCGCGCACGGGCGCCGCCGGCCCGCCGTCGTGCGGTGGTCGAAGGCTCGTCTCATGGGAATCTGCGGGCCCGTCGCGGGGTTATACCGGACATCGGCGAACCAGTCAAGATTTCGACTGGACATGGCGCGTCGCATGACATATAGTTGTTCTTTGCGCTCCCAGACCTACCCTGCCTTCATATTGCGGTCGGCTTTCGCGTG
>CBFGWW010000137.1:0-8745 GCA_965652625.1 uncultured Agromyces sp. | reverse complement strand
GGTGCCGCTCGAGGAGAGCCTCGGCGAGGTCGACGCGCTCATCACGGCCGGCAAGGTGCTCGCGATCGGCGCGGCCGACTTCTCGCCCGAGCGCCTCATCGAGGCGCGGGTGCTGGCCGCGAACGGCCTGCCGCGGTTCGAGCTGCTGACGACGCGCTACAACCTGATGGAGCGCAAGCCGTTCGAGGGCGCCACCGAGCTCGTCGCGCACGCGCAGGGCCTCGCGGTGCTGCCGTACTTCGCGCTCGCCAACGGCTTCCTCGGCGGGCAGGTGCGCCGTCGCGCCGACGTGCGGCACGACGCCCGTGGCCACCGCGTGGCGAAGCACCTCGGTCGTCGCGGCCACCGCGTGCTGGCCGCCGTCGACGAGATCGCCCTCGCGCACGGCGTGCAGCCCGCGTCGATCGCGCTGGCGTGGCTCCTCGCGAAGCCCACGGTCGTCGCGCCGGTGGCGAGCGCCACGCGGCCCGACCAGGTCGAGGCGCTCATCGCCGCGGCATCCGTCGAGCTGCACCGCTCCGAGCTCGTCGAGCTCGACCGCGCGTCCGCCTGAGCGGGCCGGCCGGCGCTCGCCGGGCTGGCACGCCGACGCGTCTCCGCCTGCCCATCGGGGGCGTCGTGACATAGGCTGTTCGGGATGAACGGCGCCGTCGACCTCCCACTCGGCCAGGCCGAACTCTCGTTCACGGCAGCAGGCGATGCGCGGGTTCGGCGCAGCGTCCTCCCCTCTGGCGTGCGGGTCCTCTCCGAGCACGTGCCCGGCAGTCGCAGCGTCACCGTCGGCTTCTGGGTCGCGGTGGGCTCGCGCGACGAGCAGCACGCGGATGCCGCGCACCGCGCGACGTACGGCTCCACGCACTTCCTCGAGCACCTGCTGTTCAAGGGCACCACGAGCCGCACCGCGCTCGACATCGCGATCTCGTTCGACGCGGTCGGCGGCGAGCACAACGCGCTCACGGCCAAGGAGTACACCTGCTACTACGCCAAGGTGCAGGATCGCGACCTGCCGATGGCCGTCGAGGTGCTCGCGGACATGTTCACGTCGTCGCTGCTCGACCCGGTCGAGTTCGACAACGAGCGCGGCGTCATCCTCGAGGAGCTCTCGATGGCCGGCGACGATCCCGCCGACGTCGCGAACGAGAAGTTCTTCGAGGCCGTGCTGGGGGAGCATCCGCTCGGTCGCCCGATCGGCGGCGATCCCGTGACCATCCGCGCCGCCACCCGCGACGCCGTGTGGGAGCACTATCGCGCCAACTACCGGCCGCAGGACCTGGTGGTCACGGTGGCGGGCGCCGTCGACCACGACGCCCTCGTCGCCGACCTCACGGCGGCCCTCGCCCGCCACGGCTGGGACCTCGGCGTCGAGGCCGCACCCGTCGACCGGCGCAGCGAGACGCCCGCGACGCTCGCGACGGGCACGCCGCTCACGGTCGTCGAACGCCCGATCGAGCAGGTCAACCTGCTGCTCGGCGTGCCCGGCATCGTCGCGACCGACGAGCGCCGCTCCACCATGAGCGTGCTCAATGCGATCTTCGGCTCGGGCATGTCGTCGCGGCTGTTCCAGCAGGTGCGCGAGCGGCGCGGCCTGGCCTACGCGGTGTACTCGTTCGCGCCCGCCTACTCCGATGCGGGCCTGTTCGGCATGTACGCGGGGTGCGCCCCGTCGAAGGCCGGCACCGTCGCCGCGCTCATGCGCACCGAGCTCGAGCGCGTCGCCGAGCACGGCGTCACCGACGACGAGCTGCGGCGCGCCTCCGGCCAGCTGGCGGGCGCGTCGGCGCTCGCGCTCGAGGACTCCGACACCCGCATGTCCCGGCTCGGGCGCTCCGAGCTCACGCTCGGCGAGTTCGCCGACCTCGACGAGGCCCTCCGCCGCATCTCGCTCGTCACCGTCGACGACGTGCAGGCGCTCGCGGCCGACCTCGTCTCCCGGCCGTTCTCTCTGGTCGCCGTGGGCGCGACCGACGAGGCGGCGCTCCACGGCGCGGTCGACGAGATCGCCGCCGGCACCGACGTCGCCTGACGCCGGATCCGACCGACGCAGTTCAGGACCGCGACGCAGTACAGGAAAGCAGGACCGTGCCACACCACCTCTACCTCGTCCGCCACGGCGAGCAGCTCGATGCGGAGCACGGCATGCCCGACGGACCCCTGTCGCCGCGCGGCCGCCGCCAGGCGGAGCTGCTCGGTGAACGCCTCGGCGGCGTGCCGTTCGACCACGCATGGCACTCGCCGCTGCAGCGCGCCGCCGAGACCGCGGCGATCATCGCCGCGAAGATGCCGGCCCTCGAACCCGAGCCGTCGGCGCTGCTGTTCGACTGCATCCCGTCGGGTCCGGCGCCCGAGACGCCGAAGGCCTACGAGGGCTTCTTCGGGTCGGTCACCGAGGCGCAGATCGAGGCGGGCACCGCCCAGATGGCGGATGCCGCGGCCGAGTTCCTGCGGTCGCACCGCGAAGACCGGCACGACCTGCTCATCACGCACAACTTCGTCATCGCGTGGCTCGTGCGCGAGGCACTCGGTGCGCCCGACTGGCGCTGGCTCTCGATCAACCAGGCGAACTGCGGGCTCACGGTGCTCACGCAGAAGAGCGGGCGCCCCTGGAGCCTGCTCGTGCACAACGACATGGCGCACCTGCCGCCCGAGCTGCGCACGGGACTGCCCGAGCAGTACGCGCTGTAGGGCGCGCGCGGCCGCGCCCGCTCAGCCGCCCGCTCAGCCGACGCGCTTGCCGTACCAGTGCGTCGCGTTCGGGTTCGCGTTGTAGGGCTCGACCTCGACGTAGCCGCTCGAGCGGTAGAGCCCGCCCGCGGCCTCGAGGCTCGCGTTCGTGTCGAGCACGAGCTCCTGCGCGCCGAACCCGATGGCGCGACGCTCGAGCTCGTGGAGCAGCTGTCGTCCGGCGCCCTTGCCACGCGCGTTCGGTGAGAGCCAGAGGTGCTTCACCTCGAAGCGCACCTCGTACGTCTCGGGACGGCGCTGGATGCGACGCACGCCGCCGCAGCCGATGACCTCCCCGTCGTCGTCCTCGACGACGAGGAACACGCCGGCCGGCGGCGAGAACTGCTCCGACGTGGGATACGTCGGACGGTACTCGCCCTGCTCGACCGGGAATCCGGCCGCACGTTCGGCGAAGTACGCATCGAGCAGGGCGAGCGCCTCGGCGCTCGTGACGTCGACCTCTCGGAACCGCATGGACCCAGCCTATGGCGGCCGGTCGGGGCATCCGACCGCCCTTGCTAGGGTGAATCACGTGACGATACGGGTCGCCGTGGCCGGAGCCACGGGCAAGATGGGACGCCTGGCGATCGACCTCATCGAGGCATCCGACGACCTCGAACTGCACGCGGCGCTCGACTCGAGCTCCGAGCTCGACGAGATGCTCGGCGCCGACGTCGCCCTCGACGTCACGCATCCGGCCGCCAGCGCCGGCATCGTGGAGTTCGCCACGGGCGCCGGCATCCCGATCGTCGTGGGCACGTCGGGCTGGTCGCACGACCGCATCACCGAGATCGCGCAGTTCGTGCGAGGCCACGACGACGCCGGCGCGGTGCTGTTCATCCCGAACTTCTCCATCGGCAGCGTGCTCGGCACCGCCTTCGCGGCGCTGGCGGCCCGCTTCTTCGACTCCATCGAGATCGTCGAGGCGCACCACGCCGGCAAGGTCGACTCCCCGTCGGGCACCGCCGTGCGCACCGCCGAGCTCATCGGCGAGGCCCGGGCGGCCATCGGGCCCGTGTCGGCGCCGCACGCCGACCAGCGCGCCCGCGGCCAGCTCGTCTCGGGCGTGCCCGTGCACAGCCTGCGCCTCAACGGACTGCTCGCCGAACAGCGCGTCGTGCTCGGCGGCGACGGCGAGACGCTCACGATCGCGCACTCGACCGTGTCGTCCTCGGCCTACGAGCAGGGCATCCTGCTCGCACTGCGACGCGCGCCGTCGGCCTCAGGCGTGATCGTCGGCCTCGACGCGCTGCTCGACCTCGGGCTCCCGGGCGCCCCGTGACCACTCGTGCGGGCGCCATCCTCATGGCGGTGCTGCTCGCGATCTACCTCGTGCTCGTCGGCTGGCGGGCGGTGCAGTTCGTGGCGACAGGGGAGCCCGTCGCCGTGGGCATCGGCATCGCGCTCATCGTGCTGCCGGTCATCGCGGCGTGGGCGCTGTGGCGCGAGATCGCCTTCGGCGTGCAGTCGCAGGCGCTCATGCGACGCCTCGAGGCCGAGGACGGGCTCGACCTCGGCATCCCGACCACGCCGAGCGGCCGTGCCGAGCGCGCCGGTGCGGATGCCGCGTTCCCCGGGTTCCGCGAGGCGGCCGAGGCCGAGCCCGACTCGTGGCGCGCCTGGCTGCGCCTCGGCCTCGCCTACGACGCGGCGGGCGATCGCCGCCGCGCCCGCAGCGCCGTGCGCCGCGCGATCACGCTCGAGCGCGCGGAGCGCTGAGCATCGCGTCGAGCGCGGACTCGACCGTCACGTGCTCGAAGCGGAAGCCGTCGTCGATGAGGCGCTGCGGCCGCACCTTCTGGCTCGAGAGCAGCAGCTCGTCGGCGGCGCGGCCGAGCGCGAGCTCGAGCATGCGCTCGGGCACGGTGAACGTGTACGGGCGGTGCATCCGCTCGGCCATCGCGGTCATCACGCGGTCGGCGGTGGCGGGCGTCGGGCCGGCGAGGTTCACGGCGCCCGAGAGGTGCGACGTGAGCAGGTGCGCGATGCCCGCGACCTCGTCGTGCAGTGAGATCCACGGCCAGTGCTGGCCACCCGTGCCGAGGCGGCCCGACAGCCCGAACCGGGTGAGGGTGCCGACCCGCTGCATGGCGCCGCCGTGCCCGACCACGATGCCCGTGCGGAACACGACCGTGCGGGTCTCGTCGGGTGCGAGCGAGGCCGCGCCCTCCCAGCGCTGCACGACCTCGGGGAGGAAGCCCGAGCCCGCACTCGAGAACTCGGTCAGCAGCTCCCCGGGACGGTCGCCGTAGTAGCCGACCGCGGATGCGCTGAGGAACACCGCCGGCGGGCGCCGCGCCTTGCGCATCGCGTCGGCGAGCGTGCGCGTGGCGGTCACGCGGGAGTCGACGATCTCGCCGCGGTAGCCCTTCGTCCATGGCAGCCGGGCGAGCGAGGCGCCCGAGAGGTTGACGACCGCGTCGACGCGGTCCATGACGGTGAAGTCGATGATCCCCGACGCCGGCGACCAGGATGCCTCGTCGGCGCCCTGCGCGCGACGCCGCACCAGCCGCACGACCTCGTTGCCCTCGGCGGCGAGCCGCTCGCTGAGGGCCGTTCCGATGAAACCGGAGGCGCCGGCGATGAGGATCCGCACGTCAGGCGAGCTCGGCTTCGATCGTGATCGGGATGGCGAGCGCCTGCGAGATGGGGCAGTTCGTCTTGGCGTCGTCGGCGAAGCGCTCGAACTCCTCCTCGGTGATGCCGGGCACGCGCGCGCTCACGAGCAGGTGGCTGCCGAGCACGCCGCGGCCCGCCTCGAACGTCACGGCGGCGGTGGTCTGGATGCTCTCGGCCGGGTGGCCGGCCTGCGCGAGCGCGAGGGAGAGCGCCATGCAGAAGCACGCCGAATGCGAGGCGGCGAGGAGCTCCTCGGGATTCGTCGTGTTGGCCACGCCCGCCGCCCGTGCGTCCCAGTTCACCCCGAACGTCGCGAGCCCCGACGAGTCGAGCGACACGTCGCCCGCCCCCTCGAACAGCGTGCCCTTCCAGATGGTGGTCGCTTCAGACGTCAGTGCCATGTGGTCCTCCTCCTCGAGCCGGGATCCCAGCCTAGCCCGGGGGGCTCGGCCGACGTCAGGTCCCGGGGATGACTCGCGCGCGCACCAGCAGGAGGTAGAGCTGGCAGCCGAGGCAGTAGCCGAAGACGGCGTTGAGGAACGCCGCGACGAACGCCAACGACGCCGCGATCGGTATCGCGAGCGGAAGCCCGATCGCGCCGAGCAGCACGCCCGCGACGGTCACGGCGAACCCGACGCCCTGCGCGAACGTCGGCGGCCGCGGGTCCTCGAGCTCGTCGGGCGGCGCGAGACGCGGTCGCACGAACCGCTTGAAGAGCAGGCCGAACGGATGCCGCCGGACCCCGGCGAACGCGCCCCACGCGAACAGCGCGGCGAGGCCCGTGAGCAGCAGCCACGCGGCGAGGTCGGCGCCGCCGAAGCCGAGCACGGCGACGAGGAGGAGCAGCGCGGCCGTGACGCCGGCGGTGAAGCGAGGGCCGCGCGGATCGATGCCGGCCGGTTCAGGATGGGACACGGGACCTCCCGGTGAGTTCGTCGAGGCGGTCGCGCACCTCGTGCGAGCGCGGCACGCCTGCGATGCGCGCCGTGGTCGCGCCGCGCGCGTCGAGGATGAGCGTCGTGGGCGTCTGCAGCACGTGGAACCGGTCGGCCACGTCGGGCCGGTGCGTGAGGTCGACCTCGACGTGACGCACGCCGGCGTAGTCGTGGGCGATCGACGCGAGCTCGCGGGCCGTGGCGGGGCATCGGCTGCAGTAGGCGGTGGAGAACTGCACGAGCGTCGCCGAGGCGCCGAACGCCTCGGTCGCGACGCCCAGGTCGCGGCTCGTGGTCGCGGTCGTCGATGTCGCGGCGTCGTCGCCGGCTCGGCTCGCGTCGCGGACGGTGCGGACGCGTCCGGTGCGCGACCTCCACGCCAGGCCGATCGCCGCGGCCGCCGCGGGCAGGGCGACGGCGGCGATGAGCGCGGTGGGCCAGTCCATGCGGGGATGCTACGCCGACGCGGCATCCGCCCGGCCCGGTGTGACGGCGGATGACGCACGGCGGGGTTACCATCGACGCGATGGCCGCGACGATCCAGACGCCCTACGAAGACCTCCTCCGCGACGTGCTCGAGCACGGCACGCACAAGACGGACCGCACGGGCACCGGTACGCGCAGCGTGTTCGGCCGGCAGCTGCGGTTCGACCTCGCGCAGGGCTTCCCGCTCGTCACCACCAAGCGCGTGCACTTCAAGTCGATCGCGTACGAGCTGCTCTGGTTCCTGCGCGGCGACTCCAACGTGCGGTGGCTGCAGGAGCACGGCGTCAGCATCTGGGACGAGTGGGCGGATGCCGCGGGCGAGCTCGGTCCCGTCTACGGCGTCCAGTGGCGCTCCTGGCCGACGCCCGGCGGGGACACCATCGACCAGATCTCGCAGGTCATCGAGCAGATCCGCGTGAACCCCGACTCGCGCCGGCTGATCGTCTCGGCGTGGAATCCCGCCGACATCCCCGACATGGCGCTCGCGCCGTGCCACGCGCTGTTCCAGTTCTACGTGGCCGACGGCCGGCTGTCGTGCCAGCTCTACCAGCGCAGCGCCGACCTGTTCCTCGGCGTGCCGTTCAACATCGCGTCCTACGCGCTGCTCACGCACATGGTCGCCCAGCAGACCGGCCTCGAGGTCGGCGACTTCGTCTGGACGGGCGGTGACTGCCACATCTACGACAACCACGTCGAGCAGGTGACCGAGCAGTTGTCGCGCGACCCCTACCCGGCACCGACGCTGCGGTTCGCGCGCACGCCCGACTCGATCTTCGACTACGAGTTCGACGACTTCGTCGTCGACGGCTACCAGCACCACCCGGCGATCCGCGCGGCCGTCGCCGTATGACGACGAGCGGTGCGGATGCCGCGGCGCATCGCCCTGCGGCTGGAGCAGCCCGGACGCGCATCGGCCTGATCTGGGCGGAGGCCGCGGGCGTCATCGGCCGCGACGGCGGCATGCCCTGGCACGTGCCCGAGGACCTGGCGCACTTCAAGGAGGTCACGCTCGGCGCCCCCGTCGTCATGGGCCGCCGCACGTGGGATTCCCTGCCGCCCCGGTTCCGTCCCCTGCCCGGTCGGGCCAACATCGTGGTGACGCGCAACGACGCGTGGGCCGCCGACGGCGCCGTGCGCGCGGCATCCGTCGACGACGCGCTGACGCTCGCCGCGGCCGGCGACCCGCCGTGGACCTGGGTCATCGGCGGCGCCGACCTCTTCGGCCAGCTCATGCCGACGGCCGACCGCCTCGAGGTGACCGAGCTGCGCGCGCCGGGCGGCGGCGACGCGGTCGTGCCCGAGCCGGGCGACACCCCCGCGCCTCTGATCGACCCCACGGCATGGCACCTCGCCCACGTCGACCCGCCGACGGGCTGGCTCCCCTCCCGTTCGGGCCTCGAGTACCGCTTCCTCCGCTACCTCCGCGCCTGACTCTCCAGGCCCTCCGGCACGCTGACGATGGTCCGACCTCCTGAGCCATCGACGTGATCCTTTGACGCAGGTACCGTCCGGCGGACGCACGACCCTCTGGTCCCCGAGACTCCTGAAAACAAGGACATCGCATCGCGCCGCGCCGCGTCGCGTCGCGTCGCGTCGCGTCGATGGTGATCTTCCACTCAGCGGCTTTGACGCCTGCACTTCGTCTTTGGCGGTGATGCCCGTACGTGCTGTGGCATTCATGCCCGTCCTCGTTTTCAGGAGTCGCTGGCGGTGCGTCCTTGTCTTCGGGAGTCTCCGGGAGCGAGAGCTCATCTTCTCTGGGTCGGTATGGCTGGGCGCGGGTAACTCGCGGCGTGGTTCGGAGCAGCTCCCGCTCATCCACGGAGGGAAGGGGCACTCGGCATCGACTGCGGAGTCGTCCTGCACAGGGGCGCATCCGCGTCGAACTCCACGGAAGCGAGTTCGGCGCGACGGGCAGGGAGGGTGGACGGCGAGACTCGAGCGGTGAGATTCGAGCGTGAGACGGCGGACCTCGGTGGAATCG
>CBFGWW010000136.1:0-8794 GCA_965652625.1 uncultured Agromyces sp. | reverse complement strand
CCGGAGAGGATGCCGTCGTCGCCGCCCGCTTCGGACGCGTGCGCCACGCCGGCTCCGAGGAGCGTGAGCCCCCCGGCGAAGAGGGTCGCGTACAGCGCCCTCAAGGCCAATCGCTTCATGTTCAGTCCTCCTGACTGGATTCGGAATGTCGCTCCCGGGCAGGGAGCGATGATCGTCTCCACCCGCCGGACGGCAGGCGGAGCAGACCCCGATCAGTCAGGGGTGGTGTCGGTGTCGTACACCGGCGACGACGGGAGTTCGTCGTCGACCGAGTTCAGCACCAGCGACGCGAGCGCGTCGAGGACGAACGCGGCGAAGGCCGCGTCGGAGGTTCCGGATGCCCCGCCGGCACCGCCGGCACCGGCCGCGCCCGAGCCGGCGCCACTGCCTGCCGGCGCCGCGGGGAGGTCGCCGCCACTGGGCGGCAGGCCGCCGGAGGGCGCGATCGTGCCAGGCGCAGCCGCGGAGGCTTCGTACGACAGGGAGGACCGGGATTTCAGCGCCGAGAGCCCGGATCCCGGCGGCGCGCTCGCGGCCGCAGCCACGCCCGAGCCGTCGCCCGGAAGCCCCGGTACGCCCGATCCTCCCGTCCCCGGCGACCCGGCCTCGCCCGGGAACAGCGGGATCGCGGGGAGCTGCGGAAGGATGCCGCCGCCGTCGGTGGGCAGGTCGCCCGTCGAACCGACGACGGCACCGAGCGTGCCGTCGACGAGGCCCGCGACCGGGGCGACCACGCCGCCGATCGCGTCGTCGCCCAGCAGGTCGCCCACGACCGGCACGGAGCCGACCACGCCGTCGAGCAGTCCGGTCACCGGGGCCGTGACGGCGCCGACCGTGCCGCCGCCCGCCGCCGCGGAGACGGTTCCGGTGAGCCCGTTGACGACGCTGCCGACGACGGTGTTCGCGCCCGAGACGGTGCCGTTCGCGGCATTCGTCACCGTCTCGAGGACCGGGGGAACGGCCTCGGCGACGGGCTCAGGAGTCGCCGCGACGACCGGCTGCAGCACCTCGCCGACCGGCGGGACGACGGTGTCGACCACGGCGCCGAGCGTGTCGCCGGCCGCGCCCGTGACCTCGGCGGCGCCGCCCACGACGGAGCCCACGGCCCCGAGGAGCCCGCTCGGCTCGGGTTCGTCGGCCGAGGCGCTCGTCGACGTCGCGAAGAGGCTGAGCGCGAGCCACAGTGCCGCGAAGACCGCGGCGAGGAGGGCGTAGCGGACCCACGGCACCTGCCGCGCGGCATCCGCTGTGGTCATGGCCCTCCCCCTTGCCTGTTCCCGACCGTACTTGCCGAGGCATGCGCAGGTCCACCCATTCCCGCGGAAGGATTCCTCGTGTTTCGCGCGAGGAATGCGCCGCGGCGAGGCGTGACGACGGCGGGGACGCTACCCCCGCAGCGCCTCCGAGAACGGCACCCGGGCGCCCGTGCGCAGCAGCGAGTAGCGGTAGATCCGCTCGCCGACGAGCACCGCGAGCACGGTCGTGGCGATGAGGATCACGAGCGACAGCAGGGGCTCCCACCACTCCGCCTGGCCGAGGAAGATCCGCACGGGCATGCCCACCGGCGCCGAGAACGGCACGTAGCTCATGATCGCGAGCACGGTCGGGTTGTCGTTGAAGAACACGACGAGGAAGTACGGGAGCATCACGAGCATCGTCACGGGCGTGGTCACCGACCCGATGTCCTCGGCGCGTGACACGGTGGCGGCCGTCGCGGCGAACAGGGCCGCGAGCATCACGAAGCCGACGACGAAGAACACGACGAACCAGACGACGGATGCCCCGAGCCCCCCGAGCAGCACCCGCTGGCCGGTCACGGCGAGGCCTACGATCGCGAGCGCGCCGATGGCGATGATCTGCCCGAACGCCATCACGCTGTTGCCCAGCACCTTGCCCGTGAGCAGGGCGCGCGCCGACACCGTGGAGAGCAGGATCTCGATGATGCGGGTCTGCTTCTCCTCGACGACCGACTGGGCGATCGTCTGCCCGAACGTGAGCGCGGAGAAGAAGAACACGATGCCGAAGCCGAAGGCCACGAGGTAGGCGAGGAGCGGGTCCGCCGGGGCCGGGTCGAGCACCACCATGGGCGGAACCACCGCGAGCGCCTCGGCCACGTCGTCGGGGACCTGGTCGAGGCCGATGACCGTGACGTCGAGGCCGGCGGCCGCGGCATCCGTCGCCGTCGAACCCGACGTCGGCTCGAGCCCGGATGCCGCGACGACGTCGGTCGGCGCCACGATCGCGGACACCTCGTCGTCGCGCAGCATGGCCTCGGCGGTGTCGAGGTCGTCGGCCGGCACGGCGTCGAGCGTCGGCACGGCAGCCACGGCATCGGATGCCGCGCCGACCACGGCGACCGTCGTGGGCTCGCTGTTCGCCGCGAACACGGAGCCCAGGATCACCGACGCGAGCACGGCGGCCATGAGCACGATCGTCGAGATGACGAACGCCTTGCTGCGCAGGCGGGACGTGACCTCGCGCGCGGCGATGAGCCAGGCGGCCTCGGCGAAGCGCGGTTCGTGTCGCTCGGCCGCGGCATCCGCCGGACGGGGCGCGCGCCCGGCGCGCGTATCGAGCTCCGAGCTCATCGGACGACCTCCCGGAAGATCTGGGCGAGCGTGGTCTGCTCGCGGCCGAAGCTCACGACGTCGCCGCGCGAGACGGCCTCGGCGAGCACCGCATGGCGCGCCGACTCGGTCGACGCCTCGAAGAGGGCCCAGCCGCCGTCGAAGCTCACGACGTCGACGCCGGGGATGCCGCGCACCCAGCCCGCGTCGCCGGTCGTGAGCAGCTCCCAGCGCTCGGAGCCGTGCTCGGCGCGGAGCGCGTCACGGGAGCCGGCGGCGCGGATCCGGCCGTCGGCGATGATCACGAGGTCGTCGCAGAGCCGCTCGACCACGTCGAGCTGGTGCGACGAGAAGAGCACGGGCGCGCCCTGCGCGGCGGCATCCGACAGCACCGACTGCACCGTCTCGACGGCCATCGGGTCGAGGCCCGAGAACGGCTCGTCGAGCACGAGCACCTCGGGCCGGTGCACGAGGGCCGCGGCGATCTGCGCGCGCTGCTGGTTGCCGAGCGAGAGGGACTCCACCGTGTCGTCGAGCCGCTCGCCGAGGCCCAGCCGCTCGAGCAGCTCGGTCGCGTTGCGGCGCGCGGCGGCGGGCGTCCAGCCGTGCAGCCGCGCGAGGTACACGGTCTGCTCGAGCACGCGCATCTTCGGGTAGAGGCCGCGCTCCTCGGGCATGTAGCCGAAACGGCGGCGGTCGGTCGCGGTGACCGGGGCCCCGTCGATCGTCACGGTGCCCGAGTCGGTTGCGAGCACGCCGAGCACGATCCGCATGGCGGTGGTCTTGCCGGCGCCGTTGCCGCCGACGAAGCCCGTGAGCCGGCCGTCGCCGACCGAGAAGCTCACGGAGTCGAGCGCGAGGCGGTCGCCGTAGCGCTTCGTGAGGTCGTGGAGTTCGAGCATGGCCTCACGCTACGGATGCCGCGACGGCGCGGCATCCGTCGGCCGGGTGGTTCGGGGGCTCCGCCGTGCGGGGGAGGAGGTGGGATGGGAGCCGGGGGTTCCCGATGTCGGCGGGTCTGGTTACCCTCGCATGGTGACCGAGGGAACGGACGTCCCCGAGGCGGGGGCGACAGCAGCGACCGAAGCGACGGCGGAACCCGAGGCCCGAGCGGCGACCGGGCGAGCGGCGGGTCCGCAACCGCCGCCGCACGGCATGCGCACGTTCCTGCAGGTGCTCGCCAACACCGCCATCGCGAACGTCACCACGAGCTTCCTGTGGTTCGCGCTGACCTTCTGGGTCTACCTCGAGACGCGATCGGTGCTCGCCACGGGCATCATCGGCGGCGCCTACATGCTGCTCATCGCGTTCTTCGCCATGCTGTTCGGCACGATCGTCGACCGGCATCGCAAGCTCCAGGTGATGATCTTCTCGAGCCTCCTGACGCTGGGGTCGTTCGTGGTCGCGGGCGTGCTGTTCCTGCTGCAGCCCGAGTCGGCGCTCCTCGACCTGGGCGGGCCGTGGTTCTGGGTGTTCACGGGCGTCATCCTGTTCGGCTCGGTGGTCGAGCACATGCGCAACATCGCGCTCTCCACGACGGTCACCCTGCTCGTGCCCGAGGAGCGGCACGCGAACGCCAACGGCATGGTCGGCACGGTCCAGGGCGTCGCGTTCATCGTGACGAGCGTGTTCAGCGGGCTCGCGATCGGGCTGCTCGGCATGGGGTGGACCCTCGTGATCGCGATCGCCCTCACCCTCGTGGCGCTCGTGCACCTGCTCTTCCTGAAGGTGCCCGAGCCGCGTCCCGAGCCGCCAGAGGGCGAGCGCGCGCCGGCCATCGACTTCCGGGGCAGCGTCGCGGCGGTGCGCCGGGCGCCCGGCCTGTTCGCGCTCATCCTGTTCTCGACGCTGAACAACCTCATCGGCGGCGTCTACATGGCGCTCATGGACCCCTACGGCCTCACGATCTTCTCGGTGGAGGTCTGGGGCATCGTGCTCGGCGTCACCGCGACCGGCTTCATCATCGGCGGGCTCGCGATCGCGAAGTTCGGTCTCGGCAGGAATCCGATCCGCACGATGCTGCTCGTCGTGATCGCCATGGGCGTGCTCGGCGCCTTCTTCACGATCCGCGAGTGGTGGCTGCTGTACGCGCTCGGCATCTGGGCCTACATGTCGATCATCCCCGTGGTGGAGGCGTCCGAGCAGACCGTGATCCAGAAGGTCGTGCCGTTCCAGCGCCAGGGGCGCGTGTTCGGGTTCGCCGCAGCCGTCGAATCGGCGGCGGCGCCGGTCACGGCGTTCCTCATCGCGCCGATCGCGCAGTTCTGGATCATCCCGTACATGGAGTCCGAGCAGGGGCAGGCGACCTGGGGCTGGCTGCTCGGCGACGGCGACGCCCGCGGCATCGCCCTCGTGTTCTTCTTCTCCGGCCTCATCATGGTGGTGCTGGCGCTGCTCGCGTTCACGACCAAGTCGTATCGGCTGCTCTCGGCGGAGTACGCGGGCACCACCGAGTCGGTGCCCGCCCCCGAGCCCGCGGCCGAGGAGCAGGCGGTCGCCGACCCACGTCGCTGAGTGCGGCGCCTCCGGCTCGTGCGACCCGCACCTACGTGCCGGGCAAGACGACGCCGTGCTCGTACGCGTAGACCACCGCGTGCACGCGATCACGCAGGCCGAGCTTCTGCAGGACCTTCGAGACGTGCGTCTTCACCGTCGCCTCGCCGACCCACAGGCGCGACGCGATCTCGGCGTTCGAGCGGCCCTCGGCGAGGAGCTCGAGCACCTCGCGCTCGCGCTCGGTGAGCGACGCCAGCTCGGGCGGCCCGGGGCGGGCGACGGATGCCGCGGGGCGGGCGGGCGCGGACGGTGCGAGCGATGCGGTGCTCGCGGCATCCGTCGGCTGCGTCGCCGTCGCGCCGCGCGCCGCGGCGGCCTGGATGACCTTGCGCGTGACGTCGGGCGAGAGCAGCGCGTCGCCGCGTGCGACGACCTGCACCGCGTCGATGAGCTGCTCGGGGCTGGAGTTCTTGAGCAGGAACCCGCTCGCGCCGGCCTCGAGCGCCTGGAAGAGGTAGTCCTCGCGGTTGAAGGTCGTGAGCACGAGCACCGCTGGGCGGTCGCCGTGCTCGGCGACGATGCGCCGGGTGGCGGTGAGGCCGTCGACGCCGGGCATCTGCACGTCCATGCAGACCACGTCGGGGTCGAGCGCGGCCACCGCGGCGATCGCGGCGGCGCCGTCGGCGGCCTCGCCGACGACTTCGATGCCGGGCTCCGAGTCGAGGATCGTGCGGAAGCCGCCGCGCACGAGCGCCTGGTCGTCGACCACGAGCACCCGGATCGTCACGACACCGCCCCGGCGCGACGCAGCGGTAGCGTCGCGCGCACGAGGTAGCCTCCGCGGTGCCGCGCGCCGAGCTCGAGCTCGCCGCCGACCGCGGAGACCCGCTCGCGCATGCCCGCCTGGCCGAGTCCGCCCGGATGGGCGGCGGACGTCGTTCCCGCCCCCGTGTCGCTGACCTCGAGCTCGAGCTCGTCGTCGGCCCACCGCACGCGCACGTCGGCGGTGGCGCCGGCGCCGGCGTGCTTGCGCACGTTCGTCAGCGCCTCCTGCACGAGCCGGTACGCCGTGATGCCGACGACGCCGCTCGTCTCGCGCGGCGTGCCGATCACGCCGAGCGTGGTCGGCACGCCGCTGGCCGAGGACTCGGCGACGAGCCCGGGGAGGTCGGCGAGCCCATGGGGGGCCGCTTCGGCCGGGGCATCCGGGTCGCCGTCATCGCCCTCGCCGTCGCCCTGCCGCAGGGTGCCGAGCAGGCCGTGGAGCTCGGCCACCGCTTCGCGCGCGCTGTGCTCGATCGCGGTGAGGGAGGCCGCGGCCTCGTCGGCGTCGCGCGCGAGCACGCGCCGGGCCGCCCCCGCCTGCACGCCGATGACCGACACGTGGTGCGCGACCACGTCGTGGAGCTCGCGGGCGATGCGCAGCCGCTCGATCGCGACCGCCTGCTCGCGTGTGCGCTCGCGCTCGGCGGCGAGCTCCTCGGTGCGCTGCTGGAGCGCGACCCGCTCGCGCGCCGAACGGTACGCGTTGTCGCCGAAGTACCACGCGCCGCCGAAGTAGAGCAGGTTCGTGACCACGTTGATGAGCGCGTACGCGACGTAGGGCGAGACCAGCCCGCCCTCGCGGGACATCTCGGGCAGGTGGTCGGGCGCGT
This sequence comes from uncultured Agromyces sp., assembly GCA_965652625.1. Lineage (GTDB taxonomy): Bacteria > Actinomycetota > Actinomycetes > Actinomycetales > Microbacteriaceae > Agromyces. Next base: position 2,076 of record CBFGWW010000136.1, on the reverse strand, counting down.
TCGCCGCGACGACGAGCCCCCAGATGAGCCACACGAACATGCCGAGCACGATGCCGGCGCGCACCAGCAGCGCGATCCGGCGGCTGCGCCCCCACGCGCCGAGCGTGTAGATCGCGATGAACAGCGTGATGTTCGAGAACAGCAGCTCGCCGATCTCGGCCATCGCGCCGACGAAGAACGCGACCGAGGCCGTGATCGCGACGACCTCGGGGGCGACGCGGCGCCAGGCGAGCGGCAGCGACATCGTCGCGGCCCAGATCGCCGAGTGCCAGTACGGCGCCCCGTCGGCGACGCCGGCCGCGCGGTACAGCGCGGTGCTCCCGAGCGTGCCGCCGAGGAGCACGAGCGCGAGCAGCAGGTCGTTGCGCCGCTGCGCCGGGGTGGGCCGCGGCCGCCTCCACTCGACGCCGTCGACGACGGCGGGCGAGGCGGCGGATGCTGCGGCGGTCACCCGTTCACGCTAGCCGCGGCGGCGGGGCGAGGCATCCGTCACGCGACGGATGTCTCGCGCCCCGGTCACCCCCGCCGTCACCGCACCGCGTACTGCATGGTCACGAGCCCGCCCGGGTACGTGACGACGTCGTCGAGCCGGAGCCGGCGCTCGCCGAGGCCGCCCGGCGTGAAGGAGCGGCCGGATCCGATGACCGCGGGCACCACGCGGAGCCGCACCTCGTCGACGAGGCCGGCCTCGAACAGTGCATCGGTCAGCGTGAGGCTGCCCCAGACGATGATCGATCCGGCGCGATCCTTGAGCGCCGACACCGACTCGGCCGCGTCCCCGCGGAGCACCTCGATGGCGCCGTCGCCCCACGGCGCGGCCTCGAGCGTGTTCGACACCACGTACTTCGGCAGCCGCGCGATCGGCTCGGCCACGGGCTCGACGGCCGGGTCGGCCTTCGGCCAGTAGTCGGCGAACATCGCGTAGGTACGGCGACCGAGCAGGATCGCGTCGACCCGCCCGAGCAGCTCGAGCTGCCCGGGCTCGTTCGGAGTGAGGTCGTCGTCCATCGCGCCGAAGAACGAGATCCCGCCGTCGGCGTCCTCGGCGAAGCCGTCGACGGTCACGACCTGCTCGACGATGAGGTGGCCCATCAGTGCGCCCTCGCGGTGAGCTGCTCGGCGAGCAGGTCGAATGCGGAGTCCCACCCGTCGTAGACGTCCTCGTCGCCGGGCTCGGCGGCGATCCCCCGCAGGTGGAAGAGCATCTCGGTGCGGTCGCCCTCGAGCTCGTGCAGGTCGACCGTGATGAGCGGCGCGGTGTCGTCGGGATCCCCGGGCGACGCCCACGTGAAGACGAGCCGCTTGGGCGGGTCGACCTCTCGGTAGACGCCGACGGTCGGGTACTCCTCCCCGTCGGCCGGATTCACCATCGTGTAGGCGTACCGGCCGCCGGGCCTGACGTCGATCGCGACGCTGCCCTCCTTGATCTCGATGCCGCGCGGGTGCCACCACTCCGCGGCATCCGCCGACTCGGTCCAGGCGCGCCAGACCAGCTCGCGGGGTGCGTCGAAGACGCGGGTGATGGTGAACTGCGCGTCTTGCGTGCGCTCGGTCATGAGGTCTCCCCTTTCATGCGGCGGAGCTGCCGGTCGAGCAGGTCGAACCGCTCGTTCCACTCGCCGCGGTGCCGTTCGACCCACTCGGACGCCTCGTCGAGCGGCTCGGTGCGCAGGGTGCAGGTGCGCCACTGCGCGTGCGCGGTGCGCTCGATGAGCCCGGCCCGCTCGAGCACGTTGAGGTGCTGCGAGATCGCCGGCCGGCTCATCGCGAACGGTTCGGCCAGTTCGCCGACGGTCGTCGGCCCGACGCGCAGGCGCGAGAGGATCGCGCGTCGCGTCGGATCGGCGAGCGCCTGGAACACGAGGCTGAGCTCGTCGTCCGCGGCTGCCATGTAAGCAACTCCTTATGTAATGATTTCCTTAACCATAGGTCGGCACGGATGCCGCGTCAACCCCTCCGCCCCGGTCGGTGTCTCTCCTCGCTCGCAAGCCGAGTCCCACTCCTCAGGAATGCAGGAACATCCAGCCGACACACCGTTGAGGTTGGCGCGACACGCCGTTCGGTCAGTGCTGCTTC
>CBFGWW010000135.1:0-8871 GCA_965652625.1 uncultured Agromyces sp. | reverse complement strand
CCTCAGCGCTGCGACACGCGCCCTACGAGTGCACCCGCAGGTCCACCCACACGAGCCGGTGGTCGCTCGACGGGAACGGGAACGCCCCCGTGAGTCGGTACAGCGGGTCCGTCGTCAGCGGCCAGAACACCTGCGCGTCGAGCACGCGCAGGTCGCGCGACGGCAGCACGTAGTCAGCTCGCAGGTTGCCGGGCGCGTTGTCATTGAAGTCGGCGGTGTCGAACGCCGGGTCGCCCTCGTGCGTGAGGTTCGCACCGCCCTGCAGCGTGGCCGCCTCGACGGCGCCGGCCGACGTCGGCAGCGGGTCGGTGATGCGCGGGTGGGCGAGCAGCTGGTCGATCGCGGCATCCACCGAGTCGCCGTCGAGCGGGTCGGCGTTCTGGTCGCCGAGGATCACGAACGAGGATCCCGGCTTCAGTCCTCCGGTGCCCCCCTCGTCGTCGTAGATGTAGCGCGACGTGGTGCCGGGCGTGACGTAGTCGGCCCAGAAGCGGATCTCGTCGTGGTTGCGCGTGCCGTTGCGGTCCTCGGCGCCGTCGAAGGTCGGCGGGGTCGGGTGCGACGCGAGCACGTGCACAGTGCGACCGTTCACGTCCACCGGGACATCCCAGTGCGACTTGCTCGAGAGGCGGAACACGTCGAGCTCCTCGGGCGAGTACCAGTCGGCCGGCGCGGCGGTGTTCGGGTCATCGGGCAGCAGCGCGCCCGGCATGTCCTTCCACAGGAAGTGCTGGAACGTGCGCACGGCGCCGGTGTCGATCGGGTACTTCGAGAGCACGGCCATCCCGAACTGGCCCGGGAAGAGGCCGAAGCCGAAGGCGTCGTCGCCGTAGGGGTTGGTACCGGGCGTCGTGACGACCTGGCCGTTGTTGTTGAGGTCGAAGCCGCTCGGGATCCCCGTGTTCGACTCCGCCACGAACGCGTACGGGTACTCGACCGGGTCGGCGCCGCCCTGCGACAGCTCGAGGTAGTTGTCGCGGAACAGGTTCACGGCCTGGTTGTTCGGAACGTAGTCGAACTCGTTCAGCAGCACGATGTCGGGGTTCGCCCGCTGGATGACCTCGGCGACCGTCTTCGCCTGCGCGTTCGTGGTCGTCGACAGGTCGGTGACGAGCTGCCCCTCCGCATTGCGGTTGAGCGAGAGATTGTAGGTCGCCACGCGCAGCTCGGTGGGTCCGCGCCCGTCGGGCGGGGCCGCAGCGGCCGGACCGGCCAGCGCCGTGACGGCGACGGCTCCGATCAGGGTGGCGGTGGCGGTCAGTGCGGCGGTGGTACGGCGTCTCGTGGACATGCCCTCTCCTTCGGCGGCGGTTCGCGACTGATCCACCCACGCTAGGCCGGTGCGGTGACGTCCGGAAGAACGCGGGGTGACCGGATGTCCCGGAGTCGATGCCCGATCGGTGCCATCCGTCAGGCCCGGGCCGTCAACGTCGGCCGTCAGTCCCCGCCCCCGCCAGCACCGCATCGACCTCCGCGATCCACGCCTGCTTCTCGCGCGGCTCGGCGAAGCTCGCCGCGAACGAGTTCCGGGCGAGGGTTGCGAGCGCTGCGGCATCCAGCGGCAGGGCCGCGGCGATCGCACGATAGTTGTCGTCGATGTAGCCGCCGAAGTAGGCCGGGTCGTCGCTGTTGACGGTCACGACGAGTCCCGCGGCCATCATCGCGGGCAGCGGATGCCGCGACAGCTCGCGCGGCGCCGTGCCGAGCGCCACGTTCGACAGCGGGCAGACGGTGAGCGGCATCCGCAGCTCGGCGAGCCGGCGCACGAGCTCCGGATCCTCCATCGCCCGATTGCCGTGATCGACGCGCTCGACGTGCCGCACGTCCACCGCGTCGCGCACGTACTCGGGCGGCCCCTCCTCGCCTGCGTGTGCGACCAGGTGCAGGCCCTCGGCCGCCGCACGGGCGTAGACGTCGGAGAACAGCGCCGGCGGGAATCCGACCTCGGTCGACACCATGCCCATGGCGACGTAGTGCTCGCGGAACGGCATGATCACGTCGAGCATGTCCATCGCGGCATCCGCCCCGCGCTCGCGCAGGAAGCAGGGGATGAGCGCGACCGACATGCCGAGCTCGCGCCGTGCCTCGTCGAGCGCCGACGCGAGGCCGCCGATCACGGCCTCGAACGGAATGCCGTTGCCGAGGTGCGTCTGCGGGTCGAAGAACATCTCGGCCCGGCGCACGTTCGCTCGGTGCGCACGCCGGAAGTAGGCGCTCGCGAGGTCGTGGAAGTCCTGCTCGGTGCGCAGCACCCGCAGGTTCGCGTACAAGCGGTCGAGGAACGCCTGCAGGTCGGCGAACGCGTACGACTCGCGCAGCACGTCGGGGTCGTAGGTGGGCAGGGCGACGCCGTTGCGGCGTGCGAGCTCGACGACCAGCTCGACCTCCATCGTGCCCTCGAGGTGCACGTGCAACTCGGCGGTCGGCCAGTCGGTCGCGGTCGCCGCGGTCAGCCCCCCGGTCGGGGTCTCGGTCACGGATGCTCCTTCCGCTCCTCCTACGTCCCCGAAGCCCCCTCGGCGTGCCGCTTCAACGCCGCGAGCATCCGTTCGCTCTCGCGCGCGTACCGCCCCACGACGACCGATCGCAGGAACCCGATGCGCCGGGGGATCCCGAGCTCGACCGTGCGGGTCACGCGCGCACCCATCGCGGTCGCCGACACCGACATCGTCACGGTGCTGTCGATCGTGCCCGCCAGGCGCGGACGCAGCGTCATCGGCTGCCGGAACGCGATGACGTCGGGCCGCGCGACGGCGATGACCATGCCGTGGCGCACGCCCTGCCGGCTGCGCTCGACGTAGGTGGTGCCCACGGCGACGGGCGGCGGCGAGATCTCGCTCGTGCCCTCGTAGTCGCCGGATGACGGCAGCCAGCGCCCGTAGTCGTGCAGGTCTGCGACGAGGTCGAACACCGACTCGGGCGAGGCGGCGATGTCGACGTGCCGTTCGATGGTCGTCGTCATGCCTCCAGCCTCCCACCGTCGGCCGCCCGCGTGTAGCGTTCCGCGTAGGTGCGCAGCAGCGGCGCGAGCTCGGGCGGCGACTCGACCGTGAAGTCCATGTTCAGCATGCCGATGTACGCGGCGATGGTGTCGAGCGAGTCGGCACCGGTGACGAGCACCGACTCGTCGTCGGACACCGCCTCCACGACGCCCACGGTCGGATTGATGCGTGCGATCACGGCTTCGGCGGATGCCGCGACGCGGAAGCGGGCGTGCACGTTCCACCCGCTCATCGCGATCGAGCGCATCACGAAGGCGGTGTAGTCGCCGCCGGGCAGCGGGCTGGGTTCGAATCGGCGCCGGGTCGGCATCCGCGGCTCGATCCAGTCGGCGCGGAAGACGCCCCACTCGCCCGACCGTGGATCGCGAGCGACCAGGTACCAGCGCCGCTGCCAGCTCAGGAGCCGATACGGCTCGACCAACCGGGGCGTGCCGCGGTCGTCGAAGCGCAGCCACTCCACGTCGCGGATGGCGGCGGCGACCGCGGCGAGCACGGCGTGGTCGACCTCGGGGTCGGGGGCATCCGTGCCGATGTTCTCGGGTGCGCGGTCGACCACCGAGCCGATCGCGGCAACCGTGGAACGCAGGTGCGACGGCAGCACCTGCTCGAGTTTCGCCAGGGCGCGGGCGCTCGACTCCTCGATGCCCGCGATCCCGGTGGCCTCGCGCAGCCCGATCGCCACGGCGACCGCCTCCTCGTCGTCGAGCAGGAGCGGCGGGAGCTTGCCGCCCGCTCCCAACCGGTAGCCGCCGGCCGCGCCGCGCCTCGCGTCGACGGGGTATCCGAGCTCGCGCAGGCGGTCGATGTCGGTGCGGACGGTGCGCGTCGAGACCCCGAGCCGCTCGGCCAGCTCGGTGCCCGTCCAGTCGGGTCGGGCCTGCAGCAGCGACAGCATCGCGAGCAGTCGCGCGGCCGTGTCGGACATGCCGTCAATTCTGCCCGCCCGCTCGCTGCATCCGTTCGAACAACCATGGACCGCGCACGAGATCCGCTGTATATTCAACAGCAGCGAATTATAGAAATCGCGCCAGGATCGGCGCGGTTTCCGTGGCACTCGATCGAAGGAGATCAGGCATGTCCGAGCAGAGCCTCTACGAACGCCTCGGCGGCGTGTTCGCGATCGCCGCCGTGGTCGACCACTTCAGCGATGCGGTCGTCCGGAACCCGATCGTCGGCCAGCAGTCGCAGAACCCGGCGCTCCGGGAGTGGCACACCCGGAACCTGGGCCGGCTCCCCGGCCTGAAGTTCATGCGCACGCTCTGGGTGTGCAACGTCGCGGGCGGCCCGTTCGCGTATGCGGCGACGGTCCCGGGAAGCACGGTGCTCGGCCTCGAGGAGGCGCACCGCCGGTTCCACATCTCGCCCGACGAGTTCGACGAGGTGGCCGCCGAACTGGGGCGCACGCTCGATGCCGTCGGCGTGCCCGAGCAGGAGAAGGGCGAGGTCCTCGCGGCGTTCGCCGCACACAAGGACGAGGTCACCCAGGGATACCGGGGCTGAACTCGGCAGTCGCACCCTTCGGCGCAGCGGCGGAAGCAATTCTGGCGATTAGGAACCGAACGTTCCTCATTCGCTCGTAGCGTCGGAGACATGACGAACACCACGAACACCGCAACCACCGACATCCGCCCGTTCGCGATCGAGGTCGACCAGGCCGACCTCGATGACCTCATGCACCGCCTCGCCCGCACTCGGCTGCCGCAGCCGGCGCCCGGCGACGACTGGAGCTACGGCACTCCGAACTCCTACCTCCGCGACGCGGTCGAGCAGTGGCGCACGACCTACGACTGGCGCGCCGAGGAGGCGCGCATCAACGCCGTGCCGCACTTCACGACCGAGATCGACGGGCAGCCCATCCACTTCATCCACGTGCGCTCGCCGCACGAGGGCGCGACGCCGCTGATCCTGGCGCACACCTACCCGGGGTCGTCGGTCGACTACCTCGACATGATCGGGCCGCTCGTCGACCCGGTCGCGTACGGCGGGCGTGCCGAGGACGCCTTCGACGTCGTGGTCCCGGATGCCCCGGGCTACGGCTTCTCGAACCCGGTCTCCGAGGCGGGCTGGACCATGGCACGGGTCGCCCGCGCCTACGACGAGCTCATGCACCGCCTCGGCTACACCGAGTACGGCATCCACGGCTCCGACAACGGCGCGCTCGTCGCCCGGGAGCTCGGCCTGCTGAACCCCGACGGCTTCCTCGGCCTGCACGTGCTGCAGCTGTTCTCCTTCCCGTCGGGCGACCCGACGGAGTTCGAGCGGCTCGAGCCGCAGGACTACGCGGCGCTCGAGTTCCTGCAGTGGTTCCAGACCGTGGGCGGCTACAACACCATGAACGCGAGCCGACCGCAGACCGTCGCGGTCGGGCTCAGCGACTCGCCCGTGGCGCTGCTCGCGTACAGCGAGCTGTTCAACTCCTTCGGCAACGGCACCGCACTCGTGCCCCTCGATCGGATCCTCACCGAGGTGACCGTGAACTGGTTCGCGAACGCGGCCGCGGGCATGAGCCGCAGCTACCTCGAGAACGCCCGCGTCGAGGCCGAGCCGCAGGTGAACAGCGCGCCGACAGGCGTGGCGATCTTCAAGGACGACTTCCAGACGATCCGGGTCTTCGCCGAGCGCGACAACTCGAACATCGTGCACTGGAGCCGCTTCGACGAGGGCGGTCACTACGCCGCGATCGAGGTGCCCGACGTCGTCGTCGGCGACATCCGCGCGTACTTCTCGGCGCTGCGGGGCTGAGCGGCGACAACGAGATCGAGATCAGCGGATGCCGCGGGCGGGGGCTCGCGGCATGCGCTCACGCCGGCGTGGACGCCGTGGGCTCGCGGCATCCGCTCGCGTCGATCAGTCGTCAGTCGTTCGGCGGCAGCGCCCGAGCCCGGATGCGGAGCACGATGAACTCGGCGGGCTTGATCGGCGCGAACCCGACGTGCACGGTGAACCCGCCGGCGTCGAGGTCGCCCTGCGTGACGGTGTCGCGGTCGCACCGGACGAAGTACGCGCGCGAGGGCGTGTCGCCGTGGAACGCCCCAGAACGGAACAGGTCGTGCAGGAAGACGCCGACCGACGTCCGGACCGCCGCCCACAGCTCTTCCCCGTTCGGCTCGAACTGCGTCCACCGCAGGCCCCTCTCGATGCTCTCCTCGAGGAACAGCGCCGTGCGTCGCACCGGCACGTACTTCCACTCGCTCGCCGCGGCATCCGCGCCGGCGAGCGTGCGAGCGCCCCAGACGACCGGTCCACGCCCCGGGAACGTGCGCAGCGTGCTGATGCCGAGCTCGTTCAGCGCCTCGGCCTCGCGCGTGCCGAGGTCGAACTCGAGGCCGTCCGCGCCGCGGAGGTCGGCGTCGGTCCCGGCGGGCGCCGACCAGACGCCCTGGTCGAAGTCGGTGCGGGCGATCACGCCGGCGACGGCCGCGGCGGGCGAGAACGCCTCGGGGGCGCCCTGCATCGGATCCGAGCGCCGAAGGCGCGGCAGGTAGAGCGCGGCGTTCGGGCCGGCCGTGCCGATCGCCGCCTCGGCGCCCGCGACCATGGCCGCGCGCACCGCCGCGGCGTCCGTCCACGACGCCGGCGGATCGACGAGCAGCATCGCGCGCCGGCGCTCGCAGAACGCGGCCGCCTCGGCGACGATCGTGCGGGCGTCGTCCTGCTCCGCCGACTCGGCGGGCAGCACGAGCAGGTTGACGAGGTCGACCCGGTCGAGGGCCTCGAGGCCCGCGGTCACGCCCTCGAGCCCGGCGTCCTCGACGCGGATGCCGATCGCCGAGCGGCCGCCGTTCTCGAAGAAGCTCCGCAGCACCGGCCGGAGCGAGCCGGCCTGGATGGCGCCCCAGATCGCGTCCTCGTCAGTGCCCCATCCGTCGGCGTCGATGCCGACGGGGTCGTCGATCGGGCCCTCGGGAGCGAGACCGACGAACGCCGCGACGGCCGTGCCGACGCCCTCGATCGGTCGCTCCTCCATCGGCTCCACCTCCTCGTGAGCGGTGCGCTCCGGGATGCCTCGGTGCGAGCCTCCTCCCGGTCGTCGCCGGTGTCAAGGACGCGCCGGGCCCTCGCCGCACACGGCGACGGCGCGGAGCCGGAGCCCCGCGCCGTCCGCGCGATCCGCACCGTGGTCAGGCCCCGGGCGTCGCCTCGGCGCGCTGGGCGACGGCGTGCTCGAGCGCCCACGAGAGCGCGAAGTCGGCCACTTCCTCCCACCCGTCCTGGCTCACGATGCGGTGCGTGCGGCCCGCGAACTCCCGGTAGTCCACGATCGCCGGGCTGCCGGTCGAGCGGTACTTCTTCACGATCGCCCGGCCGATGGCCGGCGGCACGACGTGGTCGATCTCGCCGGTGATGACGAGGAGCGGCGCACGGTCGGCGCGAGCGTAGTCGACGTGGCTCACGCCGCCCCGCTCGTTGAGCGTGGACGCGACGCCCTCGAAGAAGACCCGGTTGTACGAGTTCACCGCGTACCGCTCCCACAGCTCGTCGGACTCGGCGCGCGAGAGGTCGTTCCCGAAGGTGAAGTGGAAGTGCGACTTCGACAGCGGCCTGGCGCCGTTCCGGTCGAACGGGTTCGACAGGATCGGCGTGCCGGTCCAGAGCGTCGAGAGCGGGAGGGTCGTGATCCCGGCGGTCTGTCCGGGCTCGACGCCCACGTAGGCGACGCCGAGGCCGCGGTCGGCGAGCATCTGCGTGATGACGCCGCCGAAGCTGTGGCCCATGATGATGGGCTTGCGGGGGAGCGCGCGGATGATGCGCTCGTAGTGGTCGGCGATCTGCTTGAGGCCCACGCCCTTGAGGGCGGTCGGGTTCGAGCGGATGTCCTCCACGCTGCGGTCGTCGATGCCGGGCCAGCCCGGGACGACGACCTCGTGGCCCTGGCTGCGGAAGCGCTCGGCCCAGGTGTCCCAGCTCGTCGGAGTCATCCAGAGTCCGTGGACGAGGACGATGGTGGCCTTGGTGGTGTCGGTGGCGGTCATGGTGCCTGCTCCTTCGAGGTGATGCGATCCGCGTGATGCGATCCGCGTGATGCGATCCGTGTGATGCGATCCGTGTGATGCGATCCGTGTGGCTTCGGTGCCGGCCGCCTGCCTGAAGTAGAACGACCGTTCTGTCTTGCTGGTAGCGAACATACCCGGCCGCACCGATGAATGTCAAGCAAAAGGAGAAAGATCGTTCTATCATTTTTCGCATGGCCACTCGCACGACCCCATCCGGCACCTCCGCCGCCCGTGAACGACTGCTGCGCACGGCGTCGGAGCTCTTCTACCGCGAGGGCATCCACTCGGTCGGCGTCGACCGCATCATCGCCGAGGCCGGCGTGACGCGAGCGACGTTCTACCGGCACTTCCCGAGCAAGGAGGACCTCGTGGAGGCGTACCTCGGCGTCGAGGATGCCAACATCCGCGGCGCGTTCGAGGCCGCCGAGGCATCCGGGGCCGAGCCGAAGGCGCTCGTGGGCCTCGTCATCGAGGCCCTCGCCGACGACGTCGCCCTGCACCACACGCGCGGATGCCCCTTCATCAACGCCGCGGCCGAGTACCCCGACGCCGACAGCGGCGTGCGCGTGGCCGTGGCCGATCACCGCGCGTGGTTCCGGTCGACGCTCGAGCAGCTCCTCACCGCGGCCGAGGCGCCCGACCCCGAGGGCGCCGCCGCCGAGCTCGTGCTCGCGCGCGACGCCGCGATGGTCGGCGGCTACCTCGACGGGTGGGACCGCGTGCGGCCCGCATTCGTGGCATCCGCCAACCGCATCGCGGGCGTCTCGGCCTGAGCAACGGCAGACCTCCCGCGGTGCGTCAGGCGGTGGCGGATGCCGCGGGCGCGGCCGGTGCAGCCGGACGACGCGTGCGCCACAGCATCACGACGAGCAGGT
>CBFGWW010000134.1:0-8900 GCA_965652625.1 uncultured Agromyces sp. | reverse complement strand
GTGGAGCCGTCGGCGACCGACTACGACGTCGTCATCCTCGGCGCCGGCCCCGCCGGGCTCACCGCGGCCGTGAACGGCGCGGCCGAGGGTCTGCGCACGGTGGTCATCGAGTCGCTCGCGCCGGGCGGACAGGCCGGCACGTCGACGAGGATCGAGAACTACACGGGCTTCCCGTTCGGCATCTCGGGCGACGAGCTCGCCAGCCGCGCCCTGAAGCAGGCGAAGCGGCTCGGCGCCGAGATCGTCGTCACCCGCACCGTCGAGGCGATCCGCCCCCACGGCGAACTGCACGAGGTCGTGCTCGACGGCGGCGAGACCCTGCGCGCGCCCGTCGTCATCGCGGCGACCGGCGTCGAGTGGCGCACCCTGCCCGTGACCGCCGTCGATCGCTTCCTCGGCAACGGCGTGTACTACGGGGCGGCCCGCAGCGATGCGGCGATCGCGAAGGCCGCCGACGTCGCCATCATCGGCGCGGGCAACTCGGCCGGCCAGGCCGCGATCTTCTTCTCGCGGCACGCCCGGTCGGTCACGATGCTCGTGCGCGGGCCGTCGCTCGAGGCGAGCATGTCGCGCTACCTCATCGACCAGATCGGCGCCAACGCCCACATCCGCGTCGAGACCCGCCGCGAGGTGGTCGACCTGCACGGCGACCGCACCCTCGAGGCCGTCGACGTCGTCGATCGCACGACCGGCATCGTGACCCGACGGGACGTCACCGTCCTGTTCGTGATGATCGGCGCCGACGCCGTCACGGGCTGGCTGCCGCACGACATCGCGCGCGACGAGCACGGGTTCATCCTCACGGGGGCGGATGCCGCGGCGACCGCCGAGTGGACCGCCGACCGCCGTCCGTTCGCGCTCGAGACGAGCACGCCCGGGATCTTCGCCGTGGGCGACGTGCGCTCGGGCTCCGTGAAGCGCGTCGCCGCCGGTGTGGGCGAGGGCGGCATGGCGATCGCGTTCGTGCACCAGTACCTCGCGCTGCGCACCGACGCGCCCGCATGACCGCCGAACCCGCCCGCACCGGAGGATCGAGATGACCGCAACCGCTCGGCCGTGGTTCGACCCCGAGCTCGAGCCCGCGCTCGCCGGGCTGCCGCGCTTCTTCACGACGCTCGAACCCGAGGGGATCCCCGAGTTCCGCGCGGCGCTCGCGTCGCCGCCGCCGATCGCCGACGTGATCGCGGGGCGGCCGGTGGAGGTGAGCGACCACGCCGTGGCGAGCGCCGACGGCACGGAGCTCACCGTCTCGGTGCTGCGCCGACGCGACCACGAGGGCGCGGGGCATCCGGCCGCCTACCTCGTGCACGGCGGCGGCATGGTCGCCGGCACCCGCTGGTCGCTCGGCGCCACGCTCGTCGACCTCGTGCTCGAGGTCGACGCCGTGGTGGCGGCCGTCGAGTACCGCCTCGCCCCCGACGCACCCGACCCGGCGCCGCTCGAGGACTGCTACGCCGGCTGGACCTGGTTCACCGACCATGCCGACGAGTTCGGCTTTGATCCCGCGCGCGTGCTCATCGGCGGCCCGAGCGCGGGCGGTGGCCTCAGCGCGGGCGCCACGCTGCTCGCACGCGACCGCGGCGGGCGGATGCCGCTGGCCCAGCTGCTCATGTGGCCCATGCTCGACGACCGCGTCGAGACGGCCTCGGCGCTCCAGGTCGACGGCGTCGGCCTCTGGGACCGCACGAGCGACGTGACCGGCTGGACCGCCCTGCTCGGCGATCGCCGCGGCACCGACGACGTCTCGCCGTACTCGGCGCCCGCGCGCATGGCCGACCTCTCGGGGCTCCCGCCGGCGTACCTCGAGGTGGGCGGCGCCGAGGTGTTCCGCGACGAGGTCGTCGCCTACGCGAGCCGCTTGTGGGCGGCGGGCGGCAGCGCGGAGCTGCACGTGTGGCCGGGCGGGTTCCACGGGTTCCAGAACGTGGTGCCCGACGCGGCCGTGTCGCGCACCGCGGTCGCGACGCGCGAGGCCTGGGTGCGTCGCATCCTCGGGTGAACGCGGCGGATGCCGCAGCCGCCCGCCCCATCGCTCCACCGAGGGGGCGATCGTGGCGGGCGATGCCGCCGCGCCGCAGCCAGGATCGCCCACTCGTGGCATCCGCGGGCTGACGATACGCTTGGAATACGCTTTCCCGTCCGATGGAGGATCACCCGTGCACTACGGCGCCGACTACAACCCCGAGCAGTGGCCCGAGGACATCTGGCCCGACGACGTCGCGCGCATGCGCGAAGCGGGCGTCACGATGGTCAGCCTCGGCATCTTCGCGTGGTCGCGCATCCAGCCGCGCGAGGGCGAGTTCGACTTCGACTGGCTCGACCGCGTGATCGACCTGCTGCACGAGGGTGGCATCGCGGTCGACCTCGCGACGGCCACCGCGTCCCCGCCGCCGTGGGCGACGGCCGCGTATCCCGAGATGCTGCCGCAGGACGAGGACGGCGCCACGTACTGGCCGGGCAGCCGGCAGCAGTTCGCGCCGTCGTCGCCCGTGTACCGTCGGCTCGCGGGCGAGCTCGTGACCGCACTCGCGGGGCGGTACGCGCAGCATCCGGCCGTCGTCATGTGGCACGTGAACAACGAGTACGGCTGCCACCTGAACATGGACTTCTCGGATGCCGCGCGCGACGCGTTCCGGCGCTGGCTGGCCGATCGCCACGGCACCGTCGACGCGCTCAACGCGGCCTGGGGCACGAACTTCTGGTCGCAGCGCTACGGGTCGTTCGCGGAGGTCTTCCCGCCGCGCAAGGCGCCGTACAGCCCGAATCCGACGCAGATGCTCGACTACCGCCGGTTCACGAGCGACATGCTGCTCGAGTGCTACCTCATGGAGCGCGATCTCATCCGCGCGGCCGGCGCGACCCAGCCCATCACCACGAACTTCATGGGCCCGTTCAAGCCCGCCGACTACGCGAAGTGGGCCGAGCACGTCGACCTCGTGAGCGACGACGCCTACCCCGACCCGAACGACCCCGAGTCGTTCCGCGCCGCGGCGTTCCAGCGCGACCTCGTGCGGTCGCTGAAGCCCGAGGTGCCGTGGATCCTCATGGAGCAGGCCACGAATGCCGTGAACTGGCGACAGTGGAACGCCCCGAAGGCGCCCGGCCAGATGGCGGCGCTCAGCGCGCAGGCGATCGGCCGCGGCGCCGACGGCATCCTGTTCTTCCAGTGGCGGCAGTCGCGGTCGGGCGCCGAGAAGTTCCACTCTGCGCTGCTGCCGCACGCCGGCACCGACACGCGCACCTGGCGTGAGGTGGTCGCGCTCGGCGAGCAGCTCGCCGCCGTGCCCGCTCTGCCCGCCGCACCCCGCGACGCCCGCGTGGCGCTCGTGTTCGACTGGGAGAACTGGTGGGCGATCGAGGGCACCGACCACCCGCAGAACGCGCTCGACTACGTCGCCCTCGTGCAGCGCTGGTACCGCGCGCTGCACCGCCGCCATGTGCAGGTGGACGTCGTCGCGCCCGAGCGGGTCGACGACCGATACGCGCTCGTGATCGCCCCGCTCGTGTACCTGCTCCGCGACGAGGGCGCTGCGGCGCTCGCCACGTTCGTCGAAGGCGGCGGCCACCTGCTCGCCGGCCCGTTCACCGACGTGGTCGATGCCGACGACCGGTTCCGCGACGGCGGGTTCCTCACGCAGCTGGGACCGCTCCTCGGCGTGCGGCTCGAGGACTTCGGCGCGCTGGTCGCACCGGATGCCCCGGCCGGCACGCCCGGCGAGCGGGAGGCGCGCTTCGCCGGTTCCGGGGTCGCGGGCGGAGCCGACCTGGTCGGCACGCTCGTCGCCGAGGAGCTGCACCTGATCCAGGGCACGGATGCCGCGGTGGAGGCCGCGTTCACGAGCGGACGCCTGGCGGGGCATCCGGTGCTCACCCGTCGTGCCGCCGGACGCGGCGTCGCCCGCTACCTCGCGACCGTGCCCGACGAGGACGGCGTGCAGGCCGTCGTCGACCACCTGCTCGCCGACGCCGGTGTCGAGCCCGTCGTGGCCGGCCTGCCGGTGCACGTCGAGGCCGCGCGACGCGGCGACCTCGTCACCGTGATCAACCACGGCGGCGACCCGGTCGACGTGCCCGTCGCCGGCGTCGACGCGGTCACGGGCGAGCGGGTGGACGGCGTGCGGCTCGCCGCGTGGGACTGGGCGCTGGTGCTCGAGCCATGACGGCGGAGCCCGGGCGGCGCTACGATGCACGCGAGAGCGGAGGAGGTGACATGCGCGCCGTGATCCTCAGCGGCTCCGGCCGTTACGCCGACCGCTGGCACCGCTTCGACGAGACCAGCGCCGCGCTCGCCGGCATCGTCGCGGGCGCGGGCTACCGCGTCGAGGTGGGGGACGACCTGCTCGCCGGCCTCGCCGCGCTCGGCGACGCCGACCTCCTCGTCGTGAACGCCGGCGACCCCGAGTCGCCGCTCCCCGAGGGCACGGGCGAGCCGGCCGAGCCCACCGAAGAGGAGCTCGACGCGGCCGCCGCGGGGCTCGAGGCGGCGCTCGACCGCGGGATCGGCATCCTCGCGATGCATGCGGCCGCCTCGACGCTGCCCGAGCTGCCCGACTTCGGCCACGCGCTCGGCGGGCGTTGGATCGAGGGGTTCTCGTGGCATCCCGAGATCGGCGAGGCCCGCGTGCACGTCGTCGGCACGCACGTGATCGCCGAGGGCATCGACGACTTCACCGTCTTCGACGAGCGCTACTCGGGCCTGCGACTCGACGGCATCGTCGAGCGGATCGCCGAGCACGAGGAGGACGGCATGCGGCATCCGCTCGTGTGGGCCCGCGAGCTCGGCCGCTCGCGCATCGTCTACGACGCGCTCGGTCACGACGTGCGCTCGTACGAGTCCGCCGAGCATCGCGACCTGCTCGCGCGCGCCCTGCAATGGCTCTCGCACGTGCCCGCCCCGACCTTCGACGCGTCGTGACCCGCGTCGTCATCGCACCCGACTCGTTCAAGGGCACGGCGACGGCAGCGGATGCCGCGGCCGCCCTCGCGGCCGGATGGCGCTCGGTGCGCCCCGACGACGACCTCGTCGAGCGGCCCATGGCCGACGGCGGGGAGGGCACGCTCGACGCGTTCGCGTCATCCGTGCCGGGCGCGCAGCGCATGCCGATCACCGTCCGCGGACCGGTGACCGCGCCCGTCGAGACCTCGTGGGTGCTGCTGCCCGACGGCACGGGCGTCGTCGAGCTCGCCGCGACCTCGGGCATCACGCTCCTCGACCCGCTCGAGCCGCTCGACGCGCACAGCGCCGGCTTCGGCGAGGCGATCGCGGCGGCGCTCGACGCCGGCGTCGAGCGACTGCTGCTCGGGCTCGGCGGCAGCGCGTCGACCGACGGCGGCACGGCGGCGCTCACGGTGCTCGGCGCGTGGTTCCTCGATTCGTCGGGCGCACCCGTGCCGCTCGGCAACCGCGGCCTGGCGATGCTCGACCGCGTCGACCTCTCGGGGCTGCGGCCGCTCCCGCCCGGCGGCGCGATCATCCTCGGCGACGTCACCAACCCGCTGCTCGGACCGCTCGGCGCCGCGGTGATCTTCGGCCCGCAGAAGGGCGCGGATGCCGCGACCGTCGACGTGCTCGAGGCGAACCTCGCGCGGCTGGCCGACCTCATGCCCGAGCAGCTGCAGCCGTACGCCGCGGCGCCGGGCGCGGGTGCGGCCGGCGGCACCGGCTTCGGCTTGCTCGCGTGGGGCGCGTCGATGGGCGGCGGTGCGGCGCTCGTCGCGCAGGCGGTCGGTCTCCGGGAGGCGATCACGGGCGCGGACCTCGTGGTCACGGGGGAGGGCCGCTTCGACGGGCAGTCCGAGGCGGGCAAGGCGCCGACGGTCGTGGCCGCGCTCGCCCGTGAGGCCGGAGTGCCGACGGCGCTCGTCGCCGGGGCGATCACGGCCGAGCCGCGCGGATTCGCGGCATCCGTCGCCCTCGCCGACCTCGCCGGCGGCGGTGCCGCCGCGATGGCGGAGCCGCTGCGGTGGCTGGAGGCGGCCGGCGCGGAGCTGGCGCTGGCGCGGGGCTGAGTTCCGGGCCGGCTCGGCGAGGCGGCTCGCTCGTGTATCCGCCTTCGGTGTTCCGGCTCGACACGCCGCCCGCCGGACGCGCTCGACGGTGTGTCGTTCGGAGACACCGAATCCGGCAACGAGCGATGACGGGGACGTGACAAGCCGCCTGACCGAGTTCTGGGGGAGTGGCGGTGCTGGACACCCGCGTGAGCGGGCGGCGAGACTGTGACGCATGACCCCGGCCGTCGGCGGCATCCGAACACCCGACCAGCGCCTGCGCGTGTTCGTGAGCTCGACGCTGAAGGAGTTGGCGCCCGAGCGGCGCGCCGTGCGGGGGGCGATCGAGCGGCTGTCGATGGCGCCCGTGATGTTCGAGCTCGGAGCCCGGCCGCATCCGCCCCGTGAGCTGTACCGCGCCTACCTGGAGCAGAGCGACATCTTCGTCGGCGTCTACTGGGAGCAGTACGGGTGGATCGCCCCGGGCGAGCACGTCTCGGGCCTCGAAGACGAGTGGAACGTCGCGCCCGACATCCCGAAGCTCGTCTACCTCAAGCGGAGCGACCGGCGGCAGGAACGGCTCGACGACCTGCTCGCCCGCATCCGCGACGCCGAGGGCGCCTCGTACGTCGCGTTCACGGATGCCGCGGAGCTCGCCGACCTCGTCACCGCCGACCTCGCGACGCTGCTCGCCGAGCGGTTCGACGCGGCGGGCGGCCGGCACGACTCGCTCGGCGAGCCCGCCGCCGAGGTCTTCTCGACCGAGCCCGTGCGGCCGCCGTCGCCGCTCACCAGGCTCGTCGGCCGAGGGGGCGAGCTCGCGACCGTCGCGAGGATGCTGGCCGACGACGGGCAGCGGCTCGTGACCATCACCGGTCCCGGCGGGATCGGCAAGAGCCGGCTCGCGGTCGCGGCCGCGCGCGCCGTGGAAGCGGCGTTCCCCGACGGCGTCGTGTTCGTCGACCTCGCGCCCGTGCTCGACGCGGGACTCGTGATCGCGGCGGTCGCCAACGCGCTCGGCATCCGCGACACGGGCGATCGGCCGCTCAGGGAGAAGCTCGCCGGCGCGCTCGGGCGACGGCGGCTGCTCCTCGTGCTCGACAACGTCGAGCAGGTGGTCGAGGCCGCACCCGAGCTCAGCGCGCTGCTCGGCGGGTCGTCGGCGTCGGTGCTCGCGACCAGCAGGATCCTGCTCAGGGTGCGCGGCGAGCAGAACGTGGCGCTCGGTCCGCTCCCGTCGGCGGAGGCCGCGGAGCTGTTCGTGGAGCGCGCCCGTGCGGTCAAGCCCGACTTCGAGCTCACCGACGAGAACGCGCCCCAGGTCGTCGCCATCTGCGACGCGCTCGACGACGTCCCGCTCGCCCTGGAGCTCGCCGCCGCCCGACTTCGTGTGCTGACGCCTGCTGCCCTGCTCGAACGGCTCGACCACGCCCTGCCCCTCCTCGTCGGCGGCGCACGCGACCTCCCCGAACGCCAGCGCACGCTGCGAGCGACCATCGACTGGAGCGCGCAGCTGCTGTCGGATCCCGTGCGGGAACTGCTCGTGCGGCTGGGAGTCTTCCGCGCGGGCTTCGGCCTCGATGCCGTCGAATGGATGGCCGCCGACCTCGCCGACATGGACGTCGTCGATGCGCTCGGGGCCCTCGTCGACGGGAGTCTCGTCCGCGAACAGGATCGCGGGTCGCGGGCATGGTTCACGATGCTCGCCACGGTGCGCGAGTACGGTCGGGACCGGCTCGCCGAGGCGGGACGGCTGGCGGCGTCGCTGGAGCGGCACGCCGACTTCTACCTCGGGCTCTTCGTCGCGGCCGGAGCGTCGGCGACCTGGCGCGGGCAGGTCGAGGGGATCACGCGCCTCCTCGACGAGCACGACGAGGTGCGAGCCGCGGTGGACCACCTCTTCGCGGCGGGTCGGTTCGATGCCGTCGCGGAGATCGGGTGGTCCCTCTACACGTTCTGGTGGGGCGGCGGCCGGTCGGGCGAGCTCGTCACGTGGATGGACCGGCTGCTCGAACCGGGCGTCGAGCTCAGCGAGCGGTCGAGGGTGCTCGCCGAGTACTGCCGCAACTCCATCCGGTACTGGAGCACCTCCGACGAGTCGATCGTGCCGACCATGCGCCGGTGCGTCGACCACTTCCGTCGTGAGCGCGACCCCCGCGGCGAGGCCCTCGCGCTCGCCTCGCTCGCCGTCGCGCAGTTCGCCCAGGTGCCGCCCGACCTCGAGGGGACGGAGCAGAGCGCCCGGCGGTCGCTCGACCTCGCCGCGGAGTACGACACCGCGTTCGTCGGTGCGATGGCCGGAGTCATGATCGGTCGGGTCCGTCTCGCGCAGGGCCGGGCGGACGACGCCGTCAGGCAGTTCGACACGAGCCTGACCGTGGCGCGCGGCATCGGCGACATGCTCGGCCAGGCGATCGCCCTCAGCCACCTGGGATGGGCGCACATGCTGGCCGGCGAGCCCGGACGCGCCCGCCAGTGCTTCGGCGAACAGCTCCTCCTCGCGTCGACGATCGGTCACGAGGAGGGCCTTGCGGACGCGCTCGAGGGGATGTTCGCGGTCGCGACCACCTCGGGCGAGGTCGAGCGCGCCGGTCGGATGCTCGGCGCGGCCGAGGACGTCCGGACGCGCAAGGGCCTGCCGACGCGCTCGCCGCTGTCGTTCTTCGAGCCGTTCCTCGAGCGGATGCTGGCGGGGCCTGAGGCGTCGCGGTTCGAGCAGGCGCGCCGAGCCGGACGCGAGGCGGAGCTCGCCGACGTCGTCGAGCTGGCCCTCGCGTGATCCGAGCATGACGGATGCCACGGGGCATCCGTCACCCTCGTTCTCGGGTGCCGCCGGTGCTGGACAGTCGGCGCCGCACGGCAGGAGACTGGCCGCATGGACCGGGTCGCGGGGGGCATCCGAACGCCCGACC
>CBFGWW010000133.1:0-9072 GCA_965652625.1 uncultured Agromyces sp. | reverse complement strand
CCGCGCCGAGCTCGAGCCGACGGTCGGCGATCGCGTCGACGAAGACGTCGTCGTGCGTGACGGCGACGACCCCGACGCCGTCGTCGCGGAGGTCGACGATGAGCCGGGCGAGCTCCCGCCACGTCGTGGCGTCCTGCCCGAAGGTCGGCTCGTCGAGCACGAGCATGCGGGGGCGCGTAGCCAGTGCGCTCGCGACCGAGAGGCGGCGCTTCTCGCCGCCCGACAGCGTGAACGGGTTCGCCTCGGCGAGCCGCTCGAGCCGCAGCACGGCCAGCAGCTCGTCGACGCGGCGGTCGCGCTCGTCGGCCGGCAGCTTCAGCGCCCGCGGCCCGACCTCGAGCTCCGCGCGCACCGACCCGGTGAGGAACTGGTGCTCGGCGCTCTGGAACACGGTGCCGATGCGCGTGAGCAGGTCGCGCGAGCGCCAGCGCCACGGCTCGCCGCGGAGTCCGCCGGCGAGCTCATCCGACGGCTCGATGCGACCGCCCTCGGGGCGGAGCAGGCCGGCCAGCGTGAGCGCGAGCGTCGACTTGCCGGCGCCGTTCGGCCCCGTCACCGCGAGGATGCCGCCGGCATCGACCGTGACGTCGACCCCGCGGAGCACCGGCGAGCCGGGAACGCGGGCGACGTCGAGCCCCTCGGTCGCGAGCAGCGGATGCCCCGCCGACGCGTCGCGCGCCGGGGCCTGCCACGGCACCTCGTCGGGAAGCCACACCCCCGCCGCCCGGAGCTCGGCCCCGCGTTCGGCGAGCACCTTCCCCGGCGCGCCGTCGGCGAGCAGGCCCCCGCCCGCGCCGAGGACGACGATGCGGTCGACCGCCGGCAGCCACGTGGACACCCGATGCTCGATGACGACGAGCGTCGCACCCGTCTCGTCGGCGACGCGCGCGACCGCATCACGCACCTCGCGCACGCCCGACGGATCGAGGTTCGCGGTGGGCTCGTCGAGGAGGATCAGCCCCGGCCGCATGGCCAGCACGCCCGCGAGGGCGAGCCGCTGGCGCTGGCCGCCCGACAGGTCCGCGGTGGCGTGCTCGAGTGGCAGGTCGAGTCCCACCGCGTCGAGTGCCGCCCGCACGCGCGGCCAGATGTCGTCGCGGGCGACGCCGAGGTTCTCGAGGCCGAACGCCACGTCGTCGCCGAGCCGGGCCATGACGACCTGCGTGTCGGGGTCCTGCAGCACGAGGCCCGACCGGCCGCGCGCCGCCGCGGCCGGGCGCCCGTCGACGAGCAGTTCGCCGAGGACCTCGCCCTCGTCGTCGCCGCCGAGCACGCCCGCCATGCCGTGCAGCAGGGTGGACTTGCCCGACCCCGAGGCGCCGAGGAGCAGCACGCGCTCACCCGGTCGGACCTCGAGGTCGAGGTCGTGCACGGCGGGCCGGCGCCGCCCGCCGTGTCGCCAGCCCCAGCCGCGGGCGACGACCGACGCCGCGCCCGACGACGACGCATCGCGCGTCGCCACGTCAGACCGTCCGGAGCTCGCGTCCCGCGGCGAAGCGGTCGAGCGCGCCCGCCTTGGCGAGCCCGCGCACGCCGAGCCACGACAGCCCACCCGCGATGACCGCGCCGCCGACGACCGCCGAGACGATGTAGACGATCGCGAACGTCGGCGCCGCACCGGCGTACCAGAGGATCAGGTCGTTGATCGCCATCGCGAGGCCTGCGCCGGCGCCGGCGAGGAGTGCGACCGGCAGGCGCCAGTTGCGGTACAGGAAGATCGCGAAGATCAGCTCGGCCCCGAGGCCCTGCACGAGCCCGGCCTCGATCGTCAGGAGGCCGCCCCACTGGCTGCCGATGAGCGCGGAGACGACGGCGGCCACCAGCTCGGTGTAGATCGCGGCGCCGGGCTTGCGGATGACCAGGGCGCCGAGCACGCCGGCGATGAGCCAGACGGCCGCCGGTGCGGCCTGCAGCCCCGGCAGCAGGGCCTCGATCGGCGCGGAGATCGGCCCCCAGACGACGCCCCAGGCCCAGAACACGACGCCGACGGCGACGCCGATGACGCTCGCGACGACGATGTCGACGACCCGCCAGCGGAGTCGACGCTCGCCGGAGCGCGCGGTGGAAGCGGATGATGCGGTGGTTGCGTGCACTGTCGTGCCCTTTCGGTTCGAGGAAAGAGGCACGGGAATTGAGATGCGCTGCCCTCCCTGCGCTGGCATGACCCAGATCAGGTTCGACGGTCGAAGGTTGAGAACCTTCCTCTCAGCCCGGCTCACCGGACTCCCGTGTTCGACACCGAGTATACGCGCGACGAAGAGCCCCGACGTCGCCGCCGGGACCGTTGGCGACGGTCAGTGCTTCAGCGCGCGGATGATCATCTTGAGCGCGCGGCCCGTCGCCCAGACGAGCGGCGTGGCCACGAGCAGCAAGCCGATCACGTTCGGCTCGAAGCGCACCTCGCCGCGGCTGCCGACGTATGCGCCGAGCGGAATGGACACGCCACCGCCCCCACCGCCGCTGCCCTCGCCCTCGCCCTGCAGCTCCCTGCCGATGTTGCCCCCACCGCTGCCGCTGCCGCTGCCGCCGCCGAAGCCGTAGGCGCCGAGCGCCACCGGGATGATCTTGGTGCCCTCGACATCCACCGTGTCGCCGTACGAGGTCTTCACCCCGACGCTCGAGACGGTCCCCGCCAGATCCAGTACGAGTTCAGCCATGCGGGCCACGCTACTCGCGGATGCCGCGGCCTACCACCCCCAGCCCGCGGCTGCGGCCTCGGCATCGTCGTCGTCGGGCCCTCGGCTCGTTCGCTCGGGGCGTCGCTCGCCGGCCCGACGGACGAGCGCGGCGGGCCGCACGGCGCCCGTGCCGAACTTCGCGGCGACCAGGTCGATCGTGCGCTCGGCGTCGCGCCACTCCTCGTCGGGGTCCCACAGCATCGCGCCGCTGCCGCTGGGCCTCAGGTGCTCGGCCCGCACGCCGATGAGCCGCACGCGCTCGCCGTCGCCGATGAGCTCGCCGAGAGCATCGGATGCCTCGTCGTAGATGCGGCGCGCGACATCCGTCGGCTCGGCGAGCGTGCGCGAGCGCGTGACCGTGCGGAAGTCGCCGTAGCGCAGCTTGAGCGTGACGGTGCGGCCGACGAGGCCCGCCTTGCGGAGGCGCACCGCGACGTTGTTCGAGAGCCGGAGCAGCTCGCGCCGGATCTCGACGGGATCGACGAGGTCGTGGTCGAACGTGTTCTCGTGCCCGATGCTCTTCTCGGTGCGCGTGGTGTGCACGTCGCGCGGGTCGATGCCGTTGGCGAGGCGCCCCAGGCGGGCGGCGAGCGCCGGCCCGACGGCGCGTTCGAGGGCGTCGTGCGGCATGGCGGCGACGTCGCCCACCGTGCGCAGGCCCAGGCGGAGCAGCGACTCCTCGGTGACCCGCCCGACGCCCCAGAGCGCGGAGACGGGGAGCGGATGCAGGAACTCGACGGTCTGCGCCGCGGGCACGACGAGCATGCCATCGGGCTTGGCCCGGCTCGACGCGACCTTGGCGACGTACTTCGTGGCCGCGACGCCGATCGAGCACGTGAGCCCGGTCTCGGCACGCACCCGCTCACGGATCGTCCACGCGATCTCGGCGGGACTGCCGTGCAGGCGACGTGCACCCGACACGTCGAGGAACGCCTCGTCGATCGAGAGCGGCTCGACGAGCGGCGTGAGCTGCTCGAAGATGCCCATGACCTGCGTGGAGTACCTCGCGTAGCTCGCGTAGTCGCCGCGCAGCACGATCGCGTTCGGGCAGCGCTGCAGCGCCACCGACATGGGCATGGCCGAGTTCACGCCGAAGCGACGGGCCTCGTAGCTCGCCGCGGACACGACCCCGCGGCCCGCGGTGCCGCCCACGAGCACCGGCTTGCCGCGCAGGTCGGGGCGCTTGAGCAGCTCGACCGAGACGAAGAACGCGTCCATGTCGACGTGCAGGATCGGGGTCGCCGAATCGTCGACGGGGCCGGTGGTGACCTGCCTCGACGAGCCGTCCTGCTTGCTCATGCCCCGACCCTAACGCCAGCCGCCGTCATCGGCAGGCTCCGCGAAACGCGCGAGCCGGCCGAGGATCGGGACGCTCAGAACCCGAAGTCGCCGCCGCCGCCGAAATCGCCGCCGCCGAAATCGCCGCCGCCGAAGCCTCCGCCGTCGTAGCCGCCGCCGTCGTAGCCGCCTGCGTCAGCGGACGCGTCCGCTCCGGCGTCACCCGACGCGTCGGCGCCGGTGTCACCGCTCGCGTCGCCGGAGCCGTCGGCGCCGGCCTCGAAGCTCGACGGGTCGGGCAGGAACGCCTGCGCGATCGCCGATCCGACGACCACACCGGCGACGGTGCCGAGCAGCGAGCTCGCGAACATGCCGCCCATCGAGGGACCAGCGACGCCCTGGCGCCGGCCGGCCGAATCCGCGTTGGCGAACGCGCGCTCGACGCTGCCGGGCTGGCGGAGCTCCTGCCGTGTCGCCGCGCGAGCGAGGGCGGACGGCTCGTCGGAGACGAGTCGCTCACCCGCCGGCGCCTGCTCCGACAGCGACTGGTAGACCAGTCGGCGCTGCTCGGGCGACAGCTTCGCGAACGCCTCGGCGTGCACGGCCTCGATCGACTCGGGCGGAGCGGTGCGCAGCAGGTAGCGGTACCGCTCGACGGCCAGTTCGTCCTCGCTGAGCTGGCGTGCGGGCGGAACGGTCCGGGCGGGCTGCTCCGCGCGGTCGTCGGTGCCGAACAGTCGGTCAAGGAAGCCCATGGTGTCCTCGTCAATCGTCTCAGGGGAGCACCAATCTACGGGTGCCGGCATCACGTCGCCTGTGAGTCCACGGATGCCGCGGCGCGCCCGGTCCTCAGACGTCCCCGCCGAATCGCGCTCGACGCCGCGGGCCCGGACTGCCGCGATCGTGCGACACTTCTCGTAGGCCAGCCAACGTCGGAGGGGCCGTGACCGATTCGAGCGTGACGCATCCTGCAGCTTCCGCGCGCGGCGGAGGCGCCCGCGACCCCGCGATGGACCTGGTGCGGGTGCTCTGCGTGGTGCTCGTCGTCGCCGGACACCTGCTCATGATCGGCGCCACGATCGTGCCGGGGCGTGGACTCGTCGTCGAGCGCACGCTCCTCGAGACGCCGTGGATCGGCCCGCTCACCTGGATCGCGCAGATCATGCCGCTGTTCTTCGTGGTGGGCGGGTTCGCCGGGATCGGCGCCTGGCGGCGACTCGAGGCCTCGGGCGGCACGGCATCCGACTACATCCGCTCCCGGATCCTCAGGCTCGCTCGCCCGTCGATCGCGCTCTTCACCGCGCTCGCCGTCGGGATCCTGGTCATGCACCTCACGGGCGTCGATCCCGTCTCGATCCGACTCATCGGCCTCGGCATCTCCGCGCCGCTGTGGTTCCTCGCCGCCTACGCCTTCGCGCAGGCGTACCTGCCCGGGCTCGCGACGTTCCATGCGAGGGCGCCGTGGTGGACGCTCGCGACCCTCGCGGCCGGGGCGATGGCCTGCGACATCCTGCGCTTCGCCACCGGATTCGAGGCGCTTGCGCTGCTCGACATGACCTTCGTGTGGCTGTTCGCGCAGCAGCTCGGCTTCTGGATCGCGGACGGCTGGTTCGCGAAGCGCTCCCCGGCCACGATCGCGGCGATCGGCGCCGGAGCGTACCTCGTGCTGTTCGGCCTGGTCGGCCTCGGCTACCCGGGCAACATGCTCGACAACCTGTGGCCGCCGACGTTCGCGATCGTCGCGTTGGCGGTCGGGCAGACCTGTCTCCTCGTGCTGGCGCATCCTGCGCTGACCAAGCTCGTCTCGGTGCGCTGGGTGCGCGTCGTCGTCGCGGTCGTCGGCGCGCGGCTCATGACCGTCTACCTCTGGCACGTGCCCGTGCTCGCGCTCGTCATCGGCCTGCTGCTGCTCACCCCGCTGCCCGCGCCCGCTGCCGGGTCACCCGCGTGGTGGCTGACCCGGCCGGCGGTGCTCGTCGTCATGCTCGTCGTGCTGGCCGGGATCTCCGCGGTGCTGGGACGGCTCGAGCGGCCGGCGCCGGCGCCCCGGCAGCGTCCGTCGGACTGGGCGACCGGGCTCGCGTCGGCGTGCATGGTGCTGCCGCCGTTCGCCGTGCTCGTCTGGGGGCTCGACTTCCTGGTCGCAGCCTGCAGCGCGCTCCTGCTGGCCGGAGCCGTGCTGCTGCTCAACCCGCTGCCCGCCCGGGCGCGCGAGCGCGATCCGAGCGCGGTGACGCCCTAGGCTCCAGCGCGCCGAGGGCGGCCTCGCTCCAGGTGCGGTGCGCCAGGGCGCACGGCCCGGTGCCGCCGGGGCTACGCGTCGGCCGCCGAGGCGCGCTCGAGCACGAGCTCGCGTACGCGCGCGGCATCCGCCTTGCCATGCATGGCCTTCATGACCGCGCCGATGACCGCGCCGGCCGCCTGCACCTTGCCGTCGCGGATCTTCGCGAGCACGTCGGGCTGCGATGCGAGCGCCTCGTCGATGGCGGCCACGAGTGCGCCGTCGTCGGACACGACCGCGAGGCCGCGCGCATCGACGATCTCCTGGGGCGAGCCCTCACCCGCGGCGACGCCCTCGAGCACCTGCCGGGCGAGGCGGTCGGTGAGCGTGCCGGCGTCGACGAGGGCGGCGAGCTCGGCCACCTGGGTGGGCGTCGCGAGCGACGCGGCATCCGTGTCCTGGGCGTTCGCGAGGCGGGTGAGCTCGCCGGTCCACCACTTCCGGGCGGCGGCGGGTGTGGCGCCCGCGGCGACGGTCTCGGCGACCTCGACGAGCAGGCCGCCGTTCACGACGTCCTGGAACTCGAGGTCGGTGAAGCCCCACTCGGCCTTCAGGCGACGACGGCGCGCGGCGGGCGCCTCGGGCAGTGCCGCCCGCAGCTCCTCGACGAGCTCTCGCGACGGCACGACCGGGAGCAGGTCGGGCTCGGGGAAGTAGCGGTAGTCGTCGGCGTCGGACTTCGGGCGGCCGGGGCTCGTAGTGCCCGAGTCCTCGTGCCAGTGCCGGGTCTCCTGCGTGATGCTGCCGCCCTTGGCGAGGATCGCGGCCTGCCGCTGGATCTCGTAGCGCACGGCGCGCTCGATGGAGCGGAACGAGTTCACGTTCTTCGTCTCGGTGCGGATGCCGAGCTGTTCGGCGCCGCGCGGACGCAGCGACACGTTGGCGTCGCAGCGCAGGTTGCCGCGCTCCATGCGCGCGTCGGAGATGCCGAGCGCGATGGCGATGTCGCGGATGGTGGCGACGTACGCCTTCGCGAGCTGCGGCGCATCGGCCTCGGCGCCGAAGATCGGCTTCGTCACGATCTCGACGAGCGGCACGCCCGCGCGGTTGTAGTCGACGAGCGAGTACTCCGCGCCGTGGATGCGGCCGGTGGCGCCGCCCACGTGCGTGAGCTTGCCCGCGTCCTCCTCCATGTGCGCACGCTCGATCGGGATCTGGAAGACCCGGCCGTCCTCGAGCTCGACCTCGACGCTGCCCTCGAAGGCGATGGGCTCGTCGTACTGCGAGATCTGGTAGTTCTTCGCCAGGTCGGGGTAGAAGTAGTTCTTGCGGGCGAACCGGCTCGACTCGGCGATCGAGCAGCCGAGCGCGAGGCCCAGCGAGATCGAGGAGCGCACGGCCTCGCCGTTCACGACCGGCAGCGAGCCGGGGAGGCCGAGGTCGACCGGCGCGACGAGCGTGTTCGGCTCCGCGCCGTGGAACGCCGAGTTCGCCGGGTTGGGCGCCGGCGAGAACATCTTCGTCGTGGTGTTCAGCTCGACGTGCACCTCGAGGCCGATCACCGGCTCGAAGAGCTCGAGGGCCTTGTCGTAGTCCATCAGGTCGGCGCGGGCCATCAGACGGCACCCTCCTCGCTCGCGAGCATCTCATGGGTGGACAGGTCGGGTGCGCCGTCGAGGATCGGGGCGCCCCATTCGGCGAGCAGCAGCTGCTCGAGCGCGCCGCCGACGTTGTAGAGCCGCGCGTCCTCGCGCGCGGGCGCGAGGAACTGGATGCCGACGGGCAGGCCGTCCTCGGGTGCGATGCCCGAGGGGATCGAGATGCCCGGGACGCCGGCGAGGTTGGCGGGGATGGTCGCGACGTCGTTGAGGTACATCGCCAGCGGGTCGTCGAGCTTCTCGCCGAGCTTGAACGCCGTGGTCGGCGCCGTGGGCGTCGCGAGCACGTCGACGTTCGCGAAGGCGGCGTCGAAGTCGCGCTGTACGAGCGTGCGCACCTTCTGGGCGCTGCCGTAGTAGGCGTCGTAGTAGCCGGCCGACAGGGCGTAGGTGCCGAGGATGATGCGGCGCTTCACCTCGGGGCCGAAGCCCGCCTCGCGCGTGGCCGCCATGACCTGCTCGACCGTTCCGCCGCCGCTCGGGGTCACCCGGATTCCGAAGCGGACGGAGTCGAACTTGGCGAGGTTCGAGGACGCCTCGGCCGGGAGGATGAGATAGTACGCCGCGATCGAGTACTCGAAGTTCGGGGCGCTGACCTCGACGATCTCGGCG
The DNA here is from genome assembly GCA_965652625.1 of uncultured Agromyces sp. Taxonomy (GTDB): domain Bacteria; phylum Actinomycetota; class Actinomycetes; order Actinomycetales; family Microbacteriaceae; genus Agromyces. The sequence continues at coordinate 625 of CBFGWW010000133.1, read as the reverse complement.
CCGTTGCGCTCGAGCAGCGCGAGCGCCTCGTGGAAGCGCTGGCGCACGCCGGCCTGGAACCCGTCGGAGTCGAGCTCCTTCACGACCCCGATACGCAGGCCCGAGACATCCGCTCGCCGAACGGCCTCGGCCATCGAGGGCCACTCGGTGGGGATGGACGTGGAGTCGTGCGGGTCGTGGCCCGCGATCACGTCGTGCAGCAGCGCGGCGTCGAGCACGGTGCGCGTGACCGGGCCGATCTGGTCGAGCGACGATGCGAGCGCGATCGAGCCGTAGCGGCTCACCGCGCCGTAGGTCGGCTTCACGCCCACCGTGCCGGTGACGTGCGCCGGCTGGCGGATGGAGCCGCCCGTGTCGCTGCCGAGCGCGAGCGGCGCCTCGAAGCTCGCGACCGCCGCTGCCGAGCCGCCGCCGGAGCCGCCGGGGATGCGCTCGAGGTCCCACGGATTGTGGGTCGGGCCATAGGCCGAGTGCTCGGTCGACGAACCCATCGCGAACTCGTCCATGTTCGTCTTGCCGAGCGGCACGAGCCCGGCCTCGCGCACCTTGCGCACCGGCGTCGCGTCGTACGGCGGCACCCAGCCCTCGAGGATGCGGGAGCCCGCGGTCGATGGCATGCCCTCGG
>CBFGWW010000132.1:0-9086 GCA_965652625.1 uncultured Agromyces sp. | reverse complement strand
AGGCCTACGACCTCATCCGCACGGGCACCGGCAAGACCCCGGCCGAGATCGCCGACGTCTTCGCCGAGTGGAACACGGGCGAGCTCGAGAGCTACCTCATCGAGATCACCGCGGAGGTGCTGCGCCAGGTCGACGCCGAGACGGGCAAGCCGCTCGTCGACGTCATCCTCGACTCGGCCGGCGCCAAGGGCACCGGTGCCTGGACCGTGCAGAACGCACTCGAGCTCGGCGTTCCCGAGTCGGGCATCGCCGAGGCCGTGTTCGCCCGCAGCCTCTCGTCGAAGCGCGCCCAGCGCGACGCGGCCGCCGACCTGCCCGGTCCGTCGACCGAGTGGACGGTCGACGACCCCGACACGTTCATCGAGGATGTGCGCAAGGCCCTCTACGCGTCGAAGATCATCGCCTACTCGCAGGGCTTCGACGAGATCGTCGCCGGCGCCGAGCAGTTCGGCTGGGACATCGACAAGGGCGACATCGCGAAGATCTGGCGCGCCGGCTGCATCATCCGCGCCCGGTTCCTGAACCGCATCGCCGAGGCGTACGCCGACGACCCGTCGCTCGTCGCGCTCGTCGTCGCCCCCTACTTCCGCGACGCCTTCACCGGCGCCCAGGAGAGCTGGCGCCGCGTCGTCGCGACGGCGGCGCAGGCGGGCATCCCCACGCCGGCGTTCTCGTCCTCGCTCGCGTACTACGACGCCCTTCGCGCCGACCGGCTTCCCGCCGCGCTCATCCAGGGCCAGCGCGACTTCTTCGGCGCGCACACCTACCAGCGCGTCGACAAGCCCGGCGTGTTCCACACGCTCTGGTCGGGCGACCGCTCGGAGATCGAGACGACGCCCTCGTCGCACTAGCACCTGAACCCGGCCCACCGGGCCAAGGGATCACGACGCCCTGCTCGCATTAGGCTGGATGCCCGAGGCGAGGAGGGCGTCGATGCGCGGACCGGCGTGGCAGCACGAGGGCGACGACCCCGACTACCGCTTCACGCTCGCGAACGAGCGCACGTTCCTCGCGTGGATCCGCACGGCGCTCGCGCTCCTCGCCGGCGGCGTGCTGCTGCACCAGTTCGCGTCGACGCTCGAGCCGCGCGTCGTCCTCGTCTCGGTGTCCGTGGCGCTCGGCCTCATCGCGGCCGTGCTGAGCGTCGTCTCCTACACGCGGTGGCGCGCGAACGAGATCGCGATCCGCCGGAGCCGCCCGCTCCCCTACAGCTGGGTCCTGCCGGCGCTCGCCGGGGCATGCCTGCTCACCGCGGCCGTGCTGACCTTCCTCCTCCTGGTGTCGTGAACGGTGCTCCCGTGACCGCCTACCGCATCCCCGCCACCGGCGACCCGGGCCTGCAGCCCGAGCGCACGTCGCTCTCGTGGGTCCGCACGTCGCTCGCGATCGCCGTGAACGCGCTCCTGGCGCTCCGGGCGGGCATCGTCGCCGGCGAGCCCGCGCTGCTCGCAGTGGGTGCGCTGCTGTTCGCGGCGGCGGGCGCCGCGGTCGTGGTCGGCGCCGTGCGCCGTCGCCAGCTCATGGGCGAGACCCTCACGATCACGCCACCGCGCGGCGTCCTCGTCGGCGTCGCGGTCACGACGCTCGTCGCGAGCGCGGCCGGCGTGGCCTCGATCCTCGTGGAGGACCGGCGATGAGCGAACGTCACCCCGAGCTCGAGCCCGATCCGTTCGACGAGGCCCCCATGCCGGGCGAGCGGCGTCGCGCGGTGCTTCGCGTCGCCGTGATCGTCGCGCTCGCCGCGATGGTGCTGCCGCTCGTGCTCTCCTCGGTCGCGGTGGCGCACTCGTCGGCCGAGCGCACGTGCGCCGTCGTCGTCGCCGCCTACGACACGGATGCCGCGGGCGGGCGCGTCGCGTTCGAGTTCTTCGGTCCCGGCGGTCCGGGCTGGATGTGCTACGAGATCCGCGACGACGGCGGCAGCCGGCTCGTCGCCAACCTCGGCGTCATGCCGTCGGGCCCGCAGCCGGCGCCGGCGGGGGTCCGCACGTAGGCGTCCGCGCGTCAGTCGGCAGCGCCGTCCTCCGGGAGGAACACGCGCTTGTACTTCCGCCCGTCGGGCAGCTCGACCGTGGTCGCCTCCAGCAGCCCGCGGTTCACCCGCTGGTAGATCGCCTGCGGCGTCACGCCGAGCCGCTGCGCGGCATCCGACACCGAGAGCCCCGGCAGGTCGGTCGGCACGCTCGACGGCCGGTCGCGCTTGCGTCGGCGGCTCGCCTCCTGCCGCTCCGCGATGGCGTGGTCGCCGCCCGCCCAGCGGTACTTCGCGGCCGATGCGCTGAGGCCCGCGGCGTCGGCGACCTCGTCCCACGTGGCGCCGCCGTCGAGCGCCTCGCGCACGGCCGCGAGCACCGCCGGGTCGGCCTCGAGGGCGGCCGCGAGCGCACGGATGCCCCTGAGCCGCTCGAGCGGCGCGGCATCCGCCTCACCCGGCGCACCCGACTCGAGCGCGACGAGCCGCGCGAGCGCGCCCGCGGACTCGCCCGAGAGGAACCCCACCGCGCTCAGCCCTCGAGCAGCCCGTTGCGCACCTGGCGGCGCAGCACCTTGCCGATGAGCGACCGCGGCAGGTCGTCGGCCTGCACGACGCGCTTCGGCACCTTGTAGGGGGTGAGCCCGGCGCGCGCGAACTCGCGGATCGCGGCGGCATCGAAGGTCGCGCCCTCCTTCAGCACGACGACCGCGACGACCTGCTCGCCCGAGTGCTCGTCGGGCAGGCCGACGACCGCGCAGTCCTCGACGTCGGGGTGCGCGCGGACGGCCTCCTCGACCTCGCTCGGCGCGACGTTGAAGCCGCCCGTGATGATGAGCTCCTTGATGCGGTCGACCACGCGCACGAAGCCCTCGTCGTCGATCGCCACGATGTCGCCCGTGCGGAACCAGTCGGCGCCGCCGTCGTCGGCGGGCACGAACACGGCCTCGGTCTCCTCGGGCTTGCGCCAGTACCCCGAGAAGACCTGCGGCCCGCGCACGATGAGCTCGCCCTCGGCGCCCGGCTCGCGGTCGCGCGTGGGCTCGTCGGGGTCGACGACGCGCACCTCGGTCGACGGCAGGGGCAGCCCGACCGTGCCCGCCTTGCGGCTCGGCGCGACGGGGTTGGCCATGAGCACGGGCGAGCACTCCGAGAGGCCGTAGCCCTCGACGAGGTAGCCGCCCGTCGCGGCCTCCCACGGCTCCACGACCTCGGCCGACAGCGGCATCGCACCCGAGATGGCGATCTCGATGCCCTGCAGCGACACGCCCTCGGCCGCCGCCGCCTTCGTGAGTCGGTCGTAGATCGGCGGCACGGCGGGGAAGAAGGTCGGCGGATGCCTCTTCACGACCTTCAGCACGAGGTCGGGCTCGAACCGCGGGAACAGCACGAGGCGCGACCCCATGCTCATCGCGAACGTCAGGCACAGCGTGAGGCCGTAGGCGTGGAACATCGGCAGCACGGCGTAGACCACCGACGTGCCGCGCTCGACCTGCGGCACCCACGCGCGGGCCTGCGCCGCGTTCGCGCCGAGGTTCGCGTGCGTCAGGGTCGCGCCCTTGGGGCTGCCGGTCGTGCCGCTCGTGTACTGGATGAGCGCGACGTCGGATGCCTCGGGCCCGATGATGTGCGCGTCGACGGGAGCGGATGCCACGAGCTCCTGCCACGGCGTCGTGCCGCGCACCTTCGTGGTGAGCGCGGCCCGCGACTCGCGAGCCCTCGCGATCGGCAGCCGCAGCATCGCCCGGGTGACGAACGGCATCGCCCGGGTGACGTCGACCGACACGATCGAGGCCACCGCGACATCCGCCGGGAAGTCCTGGATCGTGCCGACGACCTTGTCCCACGCGATCACGACGCGGGCGCCGTGGTCCTCGAACTGGTGGCGAAGCTCGCGCGGCGTGTAGAGCGGGTTGTGCTCCACGACGATGGCGCCGAGGCGCAGCACCGCGTAGAAGGCGACGACGTGCTGCGGGCAGTTCGGCAGCACCAGCGCGACCGGGTCGCCCTTCTGCACGCCCAGGATGCGCAGGCCCTCGGCAGCGCGTTCGATCTGGTCGCCGAGCTGGGCGTACGTCGTGGTGGCGCCGAAGAACTCGAGCGCGACATGGTCGCCGTACTGTTCGACCGAGCCGCGCACGAGGTCGTAGAGCGACCCCTCGAACGCGTCGATGTCGTCGGGCACGCCCTCGGCGTAGGAGGCCAGCCAGGGGCGCGGGGTCGAGATGGCCATCGGTCGGCCTAGGCGGCGCCGTCGAACATGCTCGTCACCGAGCCGTCCTCGAACACCTCGTGGATCGCCCGCGCCAGCAGCGGCGCGATGGGCAGCACCGTGAGGCGGTCCCAGCGCTTCTCGGGCGGGATCGGCAGCGTGTCGGTGACGACCACCGCGTCGATCACCTCGCTCTGCAGGATCTCGACGGCCGGGTGCGAGAACACCGCGTGCGTCGCCGCGACGACGACGCCGATCGCGCCGTTGGCCTTCAGCGCCTCGGCGGCCTTCACGATCGTGCGGCCGGTGTCGATGAGGTCGTCGACGAGGAGGCACACGCGGCCCTCGACGGTGCCGACGATCTCGTGCACCGACACCTGGTTGGGCACCAGCGGGTCGCGGCGCTTGTGGATGATCGCCAGCGGCACGCCGAGCTTGTCGCTCCAGATGTCGGCGACGCGCACGCGGCCCATGTCGGGCGAGACGACCGTGAGGGTCTCGGGGTCGAGCTTCTCCTGGAAGTGCTCGAGGAGCACGGGCATCGCGAAGAGGTGGTCGACGGGGCCGTCGAAGAAGCCCTGGATCTGCGCGGCGTGCAGGTCGATCGACATGATGCGGTCGGCCCCGGCGGCCTTGTAGAGGTCGGCGACGAGGCGGGCCGAGATGGGCTCGCGCCCGCGGCCCTTCTTGTCCTGCCGGGCGTAGGGATAGAACGGCGAGACGACGGTGATGCGCTTGGCGGACGCCCGCTTCAGCGCGTCGATCATGATGAGCTGCTCCATGAGCCACTCGTTGATGGGCGACGTGTGCGACTGGATCACGAAGGCGTCGGAGCCGCGGACGCTCTCGTCGTAGCGCGCGTAGATCTCGCCGTTCGCGAACGTGCGGGCGTCGGTCGGCACGAGCTCGGATCCGAGCTCCTCCGCGATCTGCTCCGCGAGCTCGGGGTGGGCCCGGCCGGAGACGAGCACGAGGCGCTTCGATCCGGTGGTCTCGATTCCCGACATGTGGTGTGTCCTCTCCACCCGCGTGAGCCGGTGCGTCAGTCGGCGGCTGCGTCGTGCGATTCGGGCTCGGATGCCTCGCCGGCCGCCTCGGCCGCCTGGGCCGCCGCGGTGCCGGGTCGGTGCTTCGCGACCCATCCCTCGATGTTGCGTTGCGGGGCCACGTTCACGGCCAGCGCCCCGGCCGGGATGTCCTTGCGGACGACCGTGCCGGCGCCCGTGTAGGCCCCATCGGCAATCCTAACGGGCGCGACGAACACGCCGTGCGAGCCGGTGCGCACGTGCGATCCCACCTCGGAGTGGTGCTTCCGCACGCCGTCGTAGTTGGCGAAGATCGAGCCCGCGCCGATGTTCGAGTGCACCCCGATCGTGGCGTCGCCGACGTACGAGAGGTGCGGCACCTTGCTGCCCTCGCCGATGGTCGCGTTCTTCGTCTCGACGAACGCGCCGATCTTGCCGTCGGCGCCGAGCACCGTGCCGGGCCGCAGGAACGAGAAGGGACCGACGGATGCCTCGTCGCCGATGACCGACAGCGTGGCATCCGTGCGCTTCACCTCGGCGCCCCGGCCGACCTCGCAGTCGACGAGCGTCGTGTCGGGGCCGATCACGGAGCCCGTCGCGACGACCGTGGCGCCCTTGAGCTGCGTGCCCGGGCGGATCGTCACGTCGGGCTCGAGCTTCACGTCGAGGTCGATCCACGTCGTCGCCGGATCCTCGATCGTGACGCCGGCGAGCTGCCAGCCGCGCACGATGAGCGCGTTGAGGCGGGCCGCGGTCTCCGACAGCTGCGCGCGGTCGTTGATGCCCGCGACGAGCCACGGCGCCGACACCGGCACGGCCTCGACCTCGGAGCCCGCGGAGCGCAGCAGCTGGATCACGTCGGTGAGGTACTTCTCGCCCTGCGCGTTGTCGGTCGTGAGGTTCGCGAGCTGGTCGCGCAGCGCGCCCGCGCCGAACGCGTAGATGCCGGCGTTGATCTCGTCGATCGCACGCTCGTCGTCGCTCGCGTCCTTCTGCTCGACGATGCGGTCGAACGCGCCGTGGTCGTCGCGCACGACGCGACCGTAGCCCGTGGGGTCGTCGTAGAAGGCCGAGAGCACGGATGCCTGCGCGGCATGGCCGCGGTGGCGCTCGAGGAACGCGGCGAGCGTGTCGGCGTCGAGGAGCGGCACGTCGCCGTTGAGCACGAGCACCTCACCCGTGAAGTCGTCGGGCAGCACCGCGATGGCCTGCTCCACCGCCCGCCCGGTGCCGGGGATCTCGTCCTGGTCGACGACGACCGTGCCGGGCAGCGTCGCCTCGACGGCGGCCGCGACCTGGTCGCGCTCGTGCCGCACGACCGCGATGACGTGCGCGGCGTCGAGCGCCTGCGCCGTGCGCAGCACGTGGGCCACGATGGGCGACCCCGCGAGGGGGTGCAGGAGCTTCGGGGTGGCGGATTTCATGCGCGTGCCCTGGCCCGCGGCGAGCACGATGATGGCGAGTTGCTGGTCCATGCTCCGCCACCAGGATTCGAACCTGGTCCTCACAGCTCCAAAGGCTGTCGTGCTGCCGTTACACCATGGCGGACTGCGCGGGGGTCGGGCCCTGCGCCGCCCACAAGTCTGCCATGGCGCACGGCCGCGGCCCCGCGGCATCCGCTCGCCGTGGACTGCCGTGGGCTGCCGCCGGACGGCATCCGCCGTACCCGGGCGGTGGGATGATGGCGGGATGACCGATGCTGACGAGGTCGACCGGATCGTGGGCGACTGGGAGCGCGAGCGTCCCGACCTCGACTTCGCGCCGCTGCAGGTGCTCTCGCGCGTCGCGCGGCTGTCGAAGCACCTCGACCGCGCGCGGCGGCAGGCGTTCGCGCGGTCGGAGCTCGAGGCATCCGAGTTCGACGTGCTCTCGGCGCTTCGGCGCGCCGGCACGCCCTACCGGCTCTCGCCGAAGCAGCTGCTGCAGCAGACCCTCGTCTCGAGCGGCACGATGACGAACCGCATCGACCGGCTCGTCGAGCGCGGGCTCGTCTCTCGGCAGACCGACCCGAACGACGGACGCGGCATCCTCGTCGAGATGAGCCCCGCGGGCCTCACACGCGTGGATGCCGCGATCACGCGGCTCGTCGACGCCGAGTCGGAACTGCTCGAGAGCCTGCCCGCCGCCGAGCAGAAGCGGCTCGCGGCGCTGCTGCGCAAGCTCAGCCTCGGGTTCGACTGAGCCGAGCTCCTCCGTTCGGCCTCATCCGCCGTTCGAGCCCTGGATCTGCCCAATTCAGTCCTCGGGTGGTGCGCATTCCAGATGCGGAGGCGCGTCCTGCCCGCCCGTCCCGGCGTGTCGCCGCGACGCGCCGACTGCGCACCTGAATTGCGCCCGTTCCTCTCGGCGGTGCCGAACTCCCTACTGCACTCGCGCTCCACGAGTCCGATCGCTCGTTCCTCTGGTCGTGAGTCGCCCACTCCCCCGTCCTGAGTTCTCCACAACACTCGAACATACGTTCGAAACTCGATAGAATCGAAGCATGCCGACCGCGATTGCGACGCCCCCTCCCGCGATTGAGTCTGCGCCCGAGTCCTCGCCGTTCGCGATCGCCCAAGACGGTCTCGCCGGGTTGGTCGACGCCGCGGTGCAGACCCGTCGCCTCGAGGCCATGCAGGCGGCGATGCGCGTCGACGTGATCAACCTCGCCGTCGACTACGCGTTGCGCAGCGCTGATGCGTTCACTGCTCCATCCCTCTCGCCAGACCGTCGACGCGAGGTCGCCCGGCGCGCTGTGATCGCCGAGCTCGCGACGGCGCTGCGACTTCCCGAACGCACGATGACGCGGCTCGTGTCCGAATCGTGGACGCTCGCGAACCAGCTCCCCGCGACCCTCGCGGCACTTCGTGCGGGCGACGTCGACGAGTCGCACGCACGCGTCGTCATCGACGAGACCGCCGGGGTCACCGATGCCTCGGTGCGAGCACGCCTCGACGTCGAGCTCGCCGAGCGCGCTGCGACGATGACAGCGGCGAGCCTGCGTCGCGTCGCTCGACGCCTGCGCGAGTCCCTGCAGGCGGAGTCGCTCGCGGAACGCCACAAGCAGGCGCTCGCCGAACGCCGCGTCGAGTTCGAGCCCGCGCGCGACGGCATGGCATGGCTCCTCGTCCATCTCGCGGCCGGCGATGCGCTGCTCATCCTCGACCGGCTCGATCGTGTGTCCGGCGAAGTTCGTGCCCGGGCCGACGAGGCGAAGGGAGTCAGCGACGCCCGCACGCCCGACCAGCTCCGAGCGGATGTGGCGCGCGACCTGCTGCTGCACGGCGTACCGCCGATCGGCGAGGAGTTCCACGTCGCCGCCGCGACAGCGCGCCCGACCGTGCACGTGACCGTGCCGGTGCTCACGCTCCTCGGGCTCGACGACGCACCGGCCGACCTCGAGGGCTACGGCCCGATCGACCCCGAGACGGCCCGAAGGCTCGCAGCGCAGGCACCCTCCTTCACGCGCATCCTCACGCACCCGGTGTCGGGCACGGTGCTCGACGTCGACCGCACTACCTACCGCCCGCCCGCCGACCTCGCCCGTTGGCTGCGGGTGCGCGACGAGACCTGCCGGTTCCCGGGCTGCAACCGTCGCGCCGCGCGATGCGAGCTCGATCACACCGAGGACTGGGCCGACCGCGGAAGCACGAGCTTCGACAACCTCGCGCACCTCTGCCCGTTTCACCACCACCTGAAGCACGAGTCCTCGTGGTCGGTGCGACACCTCGAACACGGAGCACTCGAATGGAGCTCCCCCGCCGGCCGTCGATACGTCACCGAGCCGTCGGTGCGGATTCCAGCGCGAGCTGCGCCCGATCCGACCGACGTCCGGCCACGCGCTTCGGTCGAAGGTGCTCGTCGTGATCGAACACCTCCCGACGCGCCGCCGTTCTGA
>CBFGWW010000131.1:0-9196 GCA_965652625.1 uncultured Agromyces sp. | reverse complement strand
GATGGTACTGCAGGGGCGACCCTGTGGGAGAGTAGGACACCGCCGGACATTCATTCGAGAAGAGCCACCCAGTGCTGGGTGGCTCTTCTTGGTTTAAGTCAACCTCGACTCGGGCGAGCGGCATCCGCCTAGGCTGTGGGGATGGGGAATCGCTTGGGGGCGTCGCTGAGCCCCTACCTCCGGGCCCACGCCGACAACCCCGTCGACTGGTATCCGTGGGGCGACGACGCGTTCGCCGCCGCACGTGAGCGCGATGTGCCCGTGCTCGTCTCGATCGGATACGCCACGTGCCACTGGTGCCACGTGATGGCCCGCGAGAGCTTCAGCGATCCCGCGATCGCCGAGATCCTCAACGCGGGATTCGTCTCGATCAAGGTCGACCGCGAGGAGCACCCCGACGTCGACGCGAGCTACCTGGCCGCGGCATCCGCGTTCACTCGGGAGCTCGGCTGGCCGCTCACGGTGTTCGCGACGCCCGAGGGACGAACGTTCTATGCCGGCACGTACTTCCCGCCGCGATCGATGCGCGGCGTGCCGTCGTTCGCCGAGGTCCTCGGTGCGGTCGAGGAGGCGTGGCGGGAGCGACGGAACGAGCTGCACGAGACGGCCGCCGCGGTGGCCGAGGCGCTGGCCGCGGCATCCGTCGCCTCGACCGCGGGCGAGCTGCCCGGGCCGGCCGAGCTCGACGCCGCCGTCGCGATGCTCGCGGAGGATGAGGACCGGCTGCACGGCGGGTTCGGCACGGCGCCGAAGTTCCCCGTCGCCCCGGTGCTCGGCTTCCTCAGCCAGGCCGGCCCCGAGGGCCGCCTGCTCGCGGAGCGGTCGCTGAAGCTCATGGGTGCATCGCCGTTGCGAGATCCGGTCGAGGGCGGTTTCTTCCGCTACGCGACGCGCGCCGACTGGAGCGATCCGCACTACGAGCGCATGCTCACCGATAACGCGCTGCTGCTCGGCGTCGCCGCCGACCTCGGTCGCGGCGACGGCGCGGCCGCGTTCGCGCACCTCCTCGCCGATGGGGTCGTCGGTTTCCTGGCCGAGCGCATGCAGCTGGCCGGCGGTGGCTTCGCGAGTGCGCAGGACTCCGAGAGCTGGATCGACGGTCGACGCGACGAGGGCGGCTACTACCGGCGCGATGCGGCCGGCCGGGTCGGGCTCGAGCCGCCGGCGCTCGATGAGAAGGTGCTCACCGGGTGGAACGGCCTCGCGATCGGCGGGCTCGCGCGGGCGGGGTTCGTCTTCGACGACGCCGCGGCGATCGACGCCGCTCGTCGGGCCGCGGACTTCCTGCTCGAGCGGCACGTGCGCGAGGACGGCACGCTGGTGCGCTCGTCGCTCGACGACGTGGCATCCGACGCCGTCGCGACGCTCGAGGACACCGGCATGCTGGCCGGCGGCCTGCTCGAGCTCGCCGCGGCGACCGGTGCCGTGCGGTACGCCGAGGCCGCGCGTCGCCTGATCGATCGGGCTGCCGACGCCGCCGTCGCCCTGCATGCCGCCGACGGCATGGAGAGTCCGAGCGTCGCGTTCGCGGCGCCGTCGGGCGCGGATCCCGTGCTCGCGTCGCACGGTCTCGCGCTGCCGAGCGACCCCGCCGAGGGCGCGACGCCGTCGGGCGTCACGGCCTGCGCGGATGCCGCATGGCGGCTCTACGCGCTCGGCGCCGGCGATCGCTACCTCGACCTCGCCGAACAGGCGATGCGTTCCGTCGCGGGCATGGCCGTGCGACGCCCGATCGCGTTCGGCGGTGCGCTCGAGGTCATGGCCCGGCTCGCGGCGCCGCTCGTGCAGCTCGTCACGGTCGTGCCCGACCACGAGGAGGACGACGGGGCGGGCGCGCTGCTCCGGGCCGCGACCCGGCGGCACGCGGCATCCGTCGCGGCGATCGTCACCGAGCGGCAGGCGCAGGAGTTCGCTGCCGCCGGGTTCGAACTGTTCGAGGGACGCAGGGCGCAGGACGACGAGGTGACGGCCTACCGGTGCCGGTCGTTCGTGTGCGCGCTTCCCGTGCGTGACGCGGGAGCGCTCGAGGAGCTCGTCGAGCTCGAGTAGCCGCGCGGCCGGGTGGCGCATGGTCACGGCATCCCGAGGGCCTGCGGCATCCGTACGATGGTCGCATGAGCGATCGCGCATCCGTCGGCACGGCCTCCGTGGTCGTCGCCCTCGTCGTCGACGCCGTGCTCGTGGTCGTCTTCGCCGTCGTGGGTCGTTCGAGCCACGCCGAGGGCCTCGACGTCGCCGGCATCTGGGGCACGGCCTGGCCGTTCCTCGCGGGCCTCGGCGTCGGATGGCTCGCGGCGCGGGCGTGGCGGCATCCGCTCGCCCTCTGGCCGACCGGGGTGATCGTGTGGGCGTCGACGCTCGTCGTCGGCATGCTGCTGCGGCTCGTCACCGGCCAGGGCACGGCCGTCGCGTTCATCGTGGTCGCCACGCTCACGCTCGCGGTGCTGCTGCTCGGGTGGCGGGCGATCGCCCGGGCCGTCATCCGACTCCGCGCGCGCGTCCGGGTCGGCGCGGCATGAACGTCATCGAGTGGCTCTTCGACGCCCAGCTCGTGATCGGCGGGCAGGTGATCCTGTGGCGGGAGATCATCGGCAACCTGTTCGGCCTGGCGAGTGCGCTCGGCGGGCTGCGCCGCAAGGTGTGGGCGTGGCCGGTCGGCATCATCGGCAACGTGCTGCTCTTCACGGTGTTCCTCGGGGCGGTGTTCGACACCCCGAACCCCGTGAACCTGCTCGGCCAGGCCGCCCGGCAGGTGATGTTCATCGTCGTGTCGATCTACGGCTGGGTGCAGTGGGCTCGGCACCGTCAGGTCAGCGATTCGGCGGTCGACCCGAAGTGGGCGGGCACGCGCAACCGCATCATCCTGGCCATCGCACTGGTGGGCGGCACGCTCATCCTCACGCCGATCTTCCGGGCGCTCGGCTCGTTCGAGCCCGTCTGGGCCGACGCGTGGATCTTCATGGGCTCGCTGCTGGCGACCTGGGGCATGGCCAAGGGATGGACCGAGTTCTGGCTCATCTGGATCGCGGTCGACATCGTCGGCGTGCCGCTGCTCGTGAGCGCGGGCTACTACGCGTCGGCGTTCCTCTACGTGTTCTACGGCGCGTTCACGCTGTTCGGGTTCATCACCTGGATGCGCGTGCAGCGGCGGGCGAAGCTCGCCGAGGGCGTGTCACCGGCCTGAGGTCTCGCGGGCCAGGTCGCGCGTCACCAGGCCGACGGCACGCGGTCGAGCACCGACCACACCGCCGCGCTCAGCTCGGGGTGGTCGAGCGCGATGTCGCGCAGCAGCTCGAACTCGAACCGGGCCGCATCGCCGTCGCGCGCGGTGGGGTGGTAGGCACGGGCACGTGCCGGACTCCAGCGCTCGGAGTGCAGCCGCTCTTCGCGGAGCGTGGCCACGACCTGCTCGTCGACCGACGGGAGGTCGGGCAGGAACACCCACGGGTCCTCGCCGAGCCGGCAGCGCAGCTCGATGAGCGCCGCCAGCTCGTCGCGGGCATCCTGCCGCAGGCGCTCGAGCGTCGATGCGTCACCCATGCGCGACCTCCCCTCGCTTCCTCGATCGTAGCCAACGCCACGTCGACCCCTGCAACGCTACGTGCCCCGTGTGACGTCGGGGTTACGCGGCATGAAGGCACGTGTACGCGAGATGACGTCCAGATGACGCGGACGAAGCCGGGTTCGGCCCGTGCCTGCTTGAATGAACCGGCCGGTGGACGGACGGGAGGAGCGCGGATGGTCGCAGAGGTGCTGATCCTGCACGGATGGCAGAATCGCCGCCCCGACGGGCACTGGCAGCGGTGGCTCGCGGGCGAGCTCGCGGCTGACGGCGCCGTCGTGCGCTACCCGCAGCTCCCCGAGCCCGACGAGCCCGTGCTCGACGACTGGCTCCGGGCGCTCGACGCGGAGCTCGCCGGCACCGACCCGGCTTCGGTGACGGTGGTCGCCCACAGCCTCGGCTGTCTGCTCTGGCTGGCGTACGCGAGCCGGCGGGCCGAGGCCGGCGAGTTCGCGCCGCTCGCGCGGCGGGTCGTGTTGGTGGCGCCGCCGGCTCCCGACGTCATCCGCGGCATCCCCGAGATCGCGGCGTTCGCGCCGGCATCCGACGACGAAGGACTCAGGACGGCCCTCGCGGCGAGCGCCGCCGAGCGCACGACCATCGTGGCAGGCGACGAGGACCCGTACTGCCCCGACGGCGCCGAGGGCACGTACGCGATGCCGCTCGATGCCGCGTTCGTCGAGGTGCCGGGCGGCGGGCACCTCACGATCGACGACGGCTTCGGGCCGTTCCCGCTCGTGCGCGACCTCGTCAGCGGCTGACCGGGAGCCGTCCGGCCCGGTGCGGTTGAATGGTGCGGTGACGTCCGGCATCGCTCCCCTCGACGACCGCACGACCGACCTGGTTCGCCGGCTCGGCGACGACCTGCGTGCGGCCGGCTTCACCGTCGAGGCGCTCGACCGCCTGTGGGGTGCGGATGCCGCGGCCGCCCTGCATCGCGGCGAGCGCGTTCCGGCACGACGCGTGCTCGACGCCCGCCGCGCCGACCACGACCCCGCCGCCGACCTGGCGTCACTCGCGGAGCTGTTCGTGCTCGGCGTGCCGGTCCCCGAACGCGAGGCGGCGCACGCACTCCCGAGCCTCGGCGTCGACGGGGCCGTGGAGCTGGGGCTGCTCACGCGGGATGCCGCGACGACGACCCGCGCGGGCGCGGCGGGCGACGCGGCATCCGTTCGCCCGCTGGTCGACCTGCGGCCGTACGCCTTCGTCGACGCGCGCGGCGACGGACACTGGTGGATCCTCTCGGACCTCGGCGAGGTGGCCCTCGGCCACGAACTCGGCGAGGGTCACGTGCTCGGCGTCGGCGGTGCCTCGATGACGCTCTCGGGCCTCATGCTGCCGACGCCCGTGCGGACGGTGCTCGACCTGGGCACGGGTTGCGGCATCCAGGCCATGCATGCGACCCGGTTCGCCGGCCGCGTGGTGGCCACCGACATCTCCGAGCGCGCGCTGCGGCTCGCGCAGCTCAACGTCGCGCTGAACCGCATCGAGGGCGTCGAGTTCCGGCTCGGGAGCCTGTTCGAGCCCGTCGCGGGGGAGCGGTTCGACCGCATCGTCTCGAACCCGCCGTTCGTGATCACGCCGCGGGTGCCGGGCGTGCCCGAGTACGAGTACCGCGACGGCGGCATGGTCGGCGACGGCATCGTCGAGGCCGTCATGCGCGGGGCGGCCGACCACCTCGAGCACGGCGGCGTCGCGCAGCTGCTCGGCAACTGGGAGGTGCGCGACGACGAGGACGGCCTCGATCGATCGCGCGGCTGGGCCGGACACCTCGAGCACTGGATCGTCGAACGCGAGGTGCAGCGCGCCACCGAGTACGCGGAGACCTGGATCCGCGACGGGGGCACGCGCTCCGGGACGCCCGCGTTCGACCGGCTCTACGACGCCTGGCTCGACGACTTCGAGCGTCGCGGCGTGCGCGAGGTCGGCTTCGGCTACGTGCTGCTGCGCCGCCCGGCCGACGAGACCGGGCCGCGACTCGCCCGGGTCGAGCGGCTGCACGGTCCACTGGGCTCGGGCGGTGACGTCGGCGGTCTCGGCGTGCACCTCGCCGCGTGTCTCGAGGCACACGACCGCCACGCGCCGCTCGACGACGCAGCGCTCGCGGCACTGCGGCTCGCCGTCGCGGGCGACGTCACCGAGGAGCGTCACCACTGGCCCGGCGACGAGCACCCCACCGCCATGCTGCTGCGGCAGGGCGGCGGGTTCGGACGCGTCGTGAGCCTCGACACCGGGCTCGCGGCGCTCGTCGGCGCCTGCGACGGCGAGCTCCCGGTCGCCGCGATCGTCGCCGCGATCGCCGAGCTGCTCGAGGTGGATGCCGATGCGCTCGCCGCCGACCTGCTGCCAGCCGTGCGGGCGCTCATCGACGACGGGATGCTGCTGCTGCCGGCCGAGTGAGGGCGGCGGGCTCGCCGGGTCACGGCGTTCCCCGAGCCGTCGGCGGTATCCTCGGTTGGCACGTCCGAAAGCGAGTCCATGGCCGACAGCCCCCTCTCCGAGTCCCCGTACGAGGTGCTCGGCGTGTCCGCCGATGCGGATGCCGCCGCGCTGCGCCTCGCGTACCGCCGGGCCCTGCGCACCGCCCACCCCGACACGGGCGGCGACGCGGCGCGCTTCCATGCGGTGCAGCGGGCGTGGGTGCTCATCGGCACGCCCGAGGCGCGCGCGGCGTTCGACCGCGGCATCCGGAACGGGTCGGGCGGCGGGAGCGCGCCGAGCCGCGAGGCCTGGGCACCGGCGCCGCCGAAGCGCCCACGCGACTCGCGTCCGCTGGCTCGCTCGTACGGACACCCGGGCGGACTCACGCGCGAGCTCTACCTCGACCGCATCCGGGAGTGGTCGGGCCGCGGCGTCGACGTGCCCGACCCGTACGATCCCGCGCTCGTGGGCCGGGCGCCCCGCGAGATCCGGCACATCCTGGCCGACGCGCTCGTCGAGGAGTCGACCGCCCGCTCCCTTTCGACGCTCGGCATCGCGTACACGATCTGGCACGACATCGCGACGGATGCCGCGGGCCCGGGATTCCCGCCGAAGCTCGACCACCTCGTGCTCGGGCCGACCGGCCTGTTCGCCGTCCAGTCCGAGGACTGGGGCGGACCCGTCGCGCTGAAGCGCGGCGAACTGATCGGCGAGGCGCTCGCCGGCGAGCGTCCGTTCCGGGCGCTCGCGGCCCGTGCGAAGGCGATCGGCCGGGCGGCCCGCGTGAAGCCCACGGCGCTCGTGATCGTGGTGCCCGACGAGCACGCGGCCGAGCCGCTCGCGCTCGGCGGCAGCATCCGCGGCGCCGCGGTCGCGCTCGTGCGCAGCTCACGACTCGCGAGCGCCGTGCGCGAGGGGATCCCGGGCTCCGCGCATCTCGGCGGCACCGAGGTCATGGAGGTGCGCTCGCGGCTGCAGGCGGTCGTGCGGTTCGCCTGAGCTGCCCCCGCCAGCGCCCGCGGCGCAGGCACCGTGGGACGTCGGCCTCGCGGCATCCGGCATCATGGGAGGATGCCCGATCTCGACCGTGACGCCCACATCGCCGACTTCGCCGACTTCATCCGCGACTCGCCCTCGTCGTACCACGCCGCCGCCGCGGTGGCCGCGCGACTCGAGGCCGACGGGTTCGAGCGGCTCGACGAGCGCGACGAGTGGCCGGCCGGTCCGGGCAAGCGCGTCGTGGTGCGCGACGGTGCGGTCATCGCCTGGGTGCAGCCCGATGCCGCGGGCCCGACGACGCCGTTCCGGATCCTCGGGGCGCACACCGACTCGCCCGGGTTCAAGCTCAAGCCGGGCACGTCCACGACCGCGGAGGGGCTGCTGCAGGCCGGCGTCGAGGTCTACGGCGGGCCGCTGCTCAACTCGTGGCTCGACCGGGAGCTCGAGCTCGCCGGTCGGCTCGTCACCACCGACGGCGTCGAGCACCTCGTGCGCACGGGTCCGCTGCTGCGCATCCCGCAGCTCGCGATCCACCTCGATCGCGAGGTGAACAAGGGCCTCACGCTCGACAAGCAGCGCCACCTGCAGCCCGTCTGGGGCGCCGGCGCCGGCCAGGACGTCGTCGCCCACCTGGCCGGCGTCGCGGGCGTCGACCCCGACGACGTCGCCGGGCACGACCTGCTCGTCGCCGACACGGCGGCGCCCGCCCGATTCGGACTCGACGACGTGCTGTTCGCCTCGGGTCGCATGGACAACCTCGTGTCGGTGCACGCGGGCCTGGTCGCCCTGCTCGCCGCGCCGGCGAGCACCGGGCACGTGAGCGTGCTCGCCGCGTTCGACCACGAGGAGATCGGCTCGGAGTCGCGATCGGGCGCGAGCGGGCCGTTCCTCGAGGACGTGCTCACGCGCATCGCCGCGGGGCTCGGCGCCGACGCGACCGATCGCCGTCGCGGGTTCGCGGACTCCTGGCTGCTCTCGTCGGACACGGGTCACGCGGTGCACCCGAACTATCCCGAGCGCCATGACCCGGGCAACCGCCCGGTGCTCGGCGGCGGACCATTGCTGAAGCTCAACGCCAACCAGCGATACGCGACCGACGGCGTGGGCTCGGCATTGTGGGCGCGTGCGTGCCGGCAGGCCGGCGTCTCGACGCAGCCGTTCGTGTCGAACAACCAGGTCCCGTGCGGCACGACGATCGGCCCGCTGTCGGCCACGCGGCTCGGCATCCGCACCGTCGACGTGGGCGCGCCGCTGCTCTCGATGCACTCGGCCCGCGAGCTCGCGCATGTCGACGACCTCGTCGCGCTCGCCGCGGCCGTGACGGCGTTCTTCGCGCCCGAAGACTGATCGCCGTCCCGATCCGGCGATCGCGACGCTGGCCGGATCTCGCGGCACGACGGCGCGATTTCACGGGCTGAGCGGCGGGCGGCGGTGCGAGGGTGGTCGCATGACCGACACGACCGCCCCCGCCGCATCCGCCCTCTTCGAGCACGTCGCGACGCGCGACGAGGCGATCGCCCACTTCCGCGGCCGCCTCGCGGTCGAGGTCGACGTGTCGGATGTCGCGGCCGCCCTCGCCGCGACCGAGCGCGGGTTCGTGCTCGTCGACACCCGCAGCGACGAGTCGTGGGCGCAGGGCCACGTGGCCGGCGCGCTGCACCTGCCGCGACGCCGGATCGAGGACCTCGCGCCCGAGCTGATCCCGGCCGGCACACCCGTGGTGGTCTACTGCTGGGGACCCGGCTGCAACGGCGCCACGCGTGCGGCGCTCGAGTTCGCGCTGCTCGGGTATCCGGTGAAGGAGATGATCGGCGGCTTCGAGTACTGGGTGCGCGAGGGCTTCGCGTTCGACACGGCCGACGGGCTCGCGCAGCTGCCCGCCGATGCGCTGACGAATGTCGCGCCCGACGGGTTCGGCGCGTCGTCGGTGCCCGTCGCGCGGGGCGACCTCCTGACCGGCGACGCGATCGCGTCGGGCATCACCTGCGCCTGCTGAGCTGTCGAGCGCGGGACCTCGCCTCAGGCGAGCGTGACGAGCGGCGCGGCGGGATCGGCGGTCCACTCGTCGAGCGACCCGTCGTAGATCGCGACATCGCGGTGCCCCGCTCGCCGCAGCGCGAACCCGGTGCCGGCCGCCGCGATGCCCGCCCCGCAGTACACGACCACGCGCGGGGCGCCGCCCTCGGTCGCCGCCGCGAGTCGCGCGTCGAGCTC
>CBFGWW010000130.1:0-9310 GCA_965652625.1 uncultured Agromyces sp. | reverse complement strand
TAGGGGCTGGCCTCCTTCTCGATGGTTCCTCTCTGCTTCGGGGGCTTCTGTGCGCGCGGCCTCAGTCCGTGACGGATGCCGCGGCGGCACCGGACGGCGCCGCGATGCGCTCGACCGTCACCTGGGGATGCAGCCGGCGGGTGTGGTCGACGGTGCGGACCCGCCCGGTGAGCCGCACGGAGTGCGCGTGCGGCAGGTCGCCGCTCGAACGGCCCGCGCTCAGGACGAGCTCGCCGGGCTCGACGATCCGCTCGCCCGGGCGCACGGTGAACGACGCGAGGTCGGTCGGGACCGTGAAGCCGACGTCGGCCGCCTCGCCCGGTGCGAGTTCGACGCGGGCGAACCCGATGAGCCGCTGCACGGGCCGCACGATCGTCGCGACGGGATCGTGCAGGTACAACTGCACCACCTCGACGCCGCGTCGCTCGCCGGCGTTGCGAACGCGCAGTCGCACCGTGACCGACCCATCGATGCCCGCCTCGTCCTGGTCGCCCGCGAAGTCCGACCACTCGAACGTCGTGTACGTGAGGCCGTGGCCGAACGGATACCGCGGCGTGGGGTCGATGTTCGAGACGCCGTTGCGCCGGTCGAGGGGCGACGCCAGGTAGGTCGACGGATGCACCCCCGCCGACGCGGGCACCGACACGGGCAGTCGACCGCCGGGTTCGACACGGCCGCTCAGGATGCCCGCGAGCGCGCGGGTCCCCTCCTCGCCGGCGAAGAACGCCTCGAGGATGCCGGCGGCACGGTCGGGCGCGGTGCCGAGCGTGTACGGGCGTCCCGCGAGCATCGTCACGACGGTCGGCACGCCCGTGTCGAGCACGGCCTCGAGCAGCACGGCCTGGGCGCCCGGGAGCTGCAGCGACTCGGCGTCGCAGCCCTCGCCGCTCGTGCCTCGGCCGAACAGCCCCGCACGATCGCCGAGGGCCAGCACGACGACGTCGGCCGAGGCCGCCAGCGCCGTGGCATCCGGGATCCCGTCGATGTCGTGGCCGTCGATGCTCGTGCCGGCCGCGTGCACGATCTCCGCATCGGGGAACTCCGCGCGCAGCGACGCGAGCAGCGTCGGCAGCTCGATGCCGTCGCCCGACTCGGGATGGTGGACGCCGACGTGCGTCGGGAAGGCGTAGCACCCGAGCACCGCGAACCGGTCGTCGGCCGTCGGGCCGATGACCGCGATCCGCCGCGGCGCGGTGAGCGGCAGGGTGCCGTCGTTGCGCAGCAGCACGATCGCGCGCTCGGCGATCTCCGCCGCGAGCGCCCGGTTGGCGGGCGGATCGAGGTCCACCGTGCCGCGCACGGCGTCGATGTCGTCAGCGCGGCCGGCGAGGGCCGCGGGCATGGCGTCCCAAGCGGCGTCGAGGAGGCCCAGCTCGAGCTTCTGCGCCAGCACCCGTCGGAGGGCCCGGTCGAGCACGGCCTCGTCGAGCCGGCCGTCGGCGACGGCCTCGACGAGCGGCGCGCCGAAGGCGTGCACGGTGGGGAGCTCGACGTCGATGCCGGCCTGCAGCGCGGCCGCCGCGGCATCCGCCAGCGACCCGGCCGTGCCATGCAGCGTCTGCAGGAACGCCACCGAGAAGTAGTCCGCGACGACCGTGCCCGAGAAGCCCCAGACGTCGCGGAGGAGCTCGGTGAGGATCGAGGCATCCGCCGCCGTCGGCACCCCGTCGAGGTCGGTGTACGCGTTCATGACCGACCGCGGCCGGCCCTCGCGCAGCACCATCTCGAACGGCGGGAGCAGCACGTCGGCGAGCTCACGTCGGCCGATCGACACCGGGGCGAGGTTCCGCCCCGCGCGCGAGGCCGAATAGCCCACGAAGTGCTTCAGCGTCGCGACGATGCCGGCGGACTCGAGCCCGCGCACGTAGGCCGACCCGATCGTGCCGATCAGGTACGGGTCCTCGCCCATGGTCTCCTCGACCCGGCCCCAGCGCGCGTCGCGCACCACGTCGAGCACGGGTGCGAGGCCCTGGTGGATGCCGACCGATCGCATGTCCTCGCCGATCCGGCGCGACATCCGCTCGATGAGTTCGGCGTCGAACGTGGCGGCCCACGAGAGCGGGACCGGGTATGCGGTCGCACCCCACGCGGCGAAGCCGGCGAGGCATTCCTCGTGCGCGACGGCGGGGATGCCGAGCCTGCTCTCCGCGGCGATGCGGCGCTGCGTGCGGGCAAGGGAGAGCGCACCCACGCCGGGGTCCACCGGTGCGGTGCCGAACGGGCGCGTGAGCTGGCCCAGCCCCTTCGGGACGAGCTCGTCGAGGTCGACATCGCCGATCATCTCGTGCTGGTTCGGTGCGACGTCCTCGCCGTCGGCGGACGCACCGACCCAGACGCCGTAGAGCTGGGCGATCTTCTCCTCGAGGGTGAGCTCGGCGACGAGCGCGTCGACGCGCTCGATCGCCGGGCGCGCCGGGTCCTGCCACGGGTGGACCACCCGGGCGGCCTGCTGGGCGGTCATCCCTTCACCGCCCCGGTGAGGCCGCCGACGATGCGCTTCTCTGCGAGGAGGAAGAACACGAGCGCCGGGATCATCGCGAGGGACGTGTAGGCGAGCACGGCGCCGGTGTCCTGCGAGTACTGCGTCGAGAACTGGGTCACGCCGAGCGGCAGCGGCCACAGCTCCTGGGGGAGCGTCCCGGTCGAGATCACCAGGAGCGGGAGCAGGTACCCGTTCCAGCTGCCGATGAAGGCGAGGATGCCGACGGTCACGAGGCCCGGCATCGACAACGGCAGCAGGATGCGCCAGAAGAACCCGATGCGGCTCGTCCCGTCGATCGCGGCGGCCTCCTCGAGCTCGTCGGGGATGGCCCGCAGGAACGGCACCAGGATGATGATCGTGGTCGGCAGCGCGAACGCGACGCTCGGGATGATCACGCCGAGGTAGGAGCCGTGCAACCCGAGCGTGCGCAGCATGAGGGTCAGCGGCAGCGCCGCGACGGTCAGCGGGAACATGAGGCCGGCGGCGAACAGCCCGTACAGCCCCTGGCGCCCGCGGAAGGTGTATCGGGCGATGACGAACGCCGCCATGATGCCGAAGACGACCGTGCCGGCGGTCGTCGCGACCGCGAGGATCATGCTCGCGAAGACGTTGCCCCAGAACCGGGGCGAGCCGAGCACGGTCGACCAGTTCTGGAGCGTCCACGGGTCGGGCAGGCCCGCCGGGTTGGCGTTGAGGTCGGCGGTGGTGCGGAACCCGCCGATGAAGACGTAGAGCACGGGTCCGATGGCGACCGCGACGATCACGAGCGCGATGACGTAGACGAACGGCTGGCCCCAGTCGAACCGGCGTCCGGCCGGCTCGTGCGGGGCACCGCGGCCGTCGGTGGTGATGGCGGTGGTGGCGGTCATGTCAGCGCACCCCTCTGGTGACGGCGCCGGCGAGGTCGCGACGCAGGGCGAAGCGCTGGTACACGAGCGCGATGACGAGCGAGATGAGGAACAGGATCACGGCGATGGCGCTGCCGTAGCCGGGCTGCCCGCCGAACTGGCCCTTCTCGACCATGTACGTGGCCATGGTCTGGGTCGCATTCAGCGGCCCGCCGCGCGTGGTGACCCACACCATGTCGAAGAGCTGGAGCGAGCCGATGATCGACAGGAACGCCCAGATGCGGATGGTCGGACCGAGCAGGGGGATGGTGATGTACCGCTGCACCTGCCACCAGCTCGCGCCGTCGATCGACGCGGCCTCTGCGAGCTCCTCGGGTACGCCCTGGAGCCCCGCGAGCATCAGCAGGATGGCGAAGCCGACGTACTTCCAGGTCAGGATGAAGAACATCGTCCAGAGGGCGATCGCGGGGTCGGCGAGCCAGTTCTGCTGGAGGGCACCGAGCCCGACCGCCTCGAGGAGCGCGTTCACGCCGCCGTTGGGCTGGAGGAGGAGCTTCCACGAGAGGCCCGCGATGACCTCGGCGAGCACGTACGGGACGAAGATCAGGAGGCGGAATGCCGTGCGGCCGCGCATGCGCCGATTGAGCAGCAGCGCGACGCCGATGGCGATCGGGCCCTGGATGAGCAGGCTCATCCCGAGGATGAAGAAGTTGTGGCCGACCGCGCCGAGGAACACCGGGTCGTTGAGGGCGCGGACGTAGTTCTGGAGGCCCACGAAGCGGGCCGGGTCCGCGAGGTCGTCCCACTGGAACGCCTGCGGGAGGTTGTAGAAGCTGTAGACCGCCGCCAGGATCACGGGCAGGATCACGAAGCCGAGGAACAGGATCAGGGCCGGGCCCACGAAGAGGGCGATCTCGGCCCACTTCCTGCGGGCGGCGGGCTTCCGCCTGGCCGGGGGAGCGGGGGCCGGGCCCGCGGAGACCGCGGGCCCAGCCGAATCGAGGAGCGTTGCCATGGCTAGAGCGTGGCCGCCGCGTCCTGCATCATCGTGACGACGTCCTCAGGGGAGCCGACGCCGCCGAACAGGTTGACGATGCCCTCGTTCATGGCGTTGCCGACCGTCGTGCCGAACGCCGTGTCGAACCAGAGCTGCACGAAGGATGCCTCGGCGAGGCCTTCGGCGACCGCCTTGAGGTTCGGGTCCTCGAGCGATGCCGTCGCCGACGGGACGGTCGGGATGCCCGAGCCGCTGGCCGCGAACTTGGCCTGCACGTCCTCGCTCATGATGTACTCGAGGAGCTCGGCGCACGCCGGCGGAGCGTCCTTCGAGCAGCCGAAGCCGTCGCCGCCGCCGAGTGCGGCGGTCGGGTCACCTGCGGAGCCCTCGATGCCCGGGAAGGGGAACCACCCGAGGTATTCCGGGACCGTCTGGTCGGGGGTCAGCCCGCCGATCACGCCCGCGTTCCAGTGGCCCATGAGCTCCATCGCCGCCTGGCCGTTCGCGATGAGGCCGGCCGAGCTGCCGGCGCCCTGCTGGGCGGGCGTGCCGAGGAAGCCCTCCTGGAACGGGTTGGTGCCGAGGAACTCCTGCAGCTGCTCGCCGGCCTCGACCCAGCAGTCGTCGCTGAAGTCGTATTCCGTCTCGGCCGCCTGCAGCGTCTCGGGGGAGCAGGAGTGCAGCGCGAACTGGTACCACCAGTGCGCGGCCGGCCACTTGTCGCCGGCGCCGACCGCGATCGGGGTGAAGCCGGCCTCGCGCAGCTTGCCGGTCGCCTCGATCAGCTCGTCGAGCGTCGTGGGGGGCGTGTCGATGCCGGCCTCGGCGAACTGGTCCGTGTTGTACCAGAAGCCCTCGACGCCGAACGTGAAGGGGACGCCGTACGTGGCGCCGTCGACCTGCCATGGGTTGATGGTCGCGCCGACGCTCTCGATCGTGTCGGGGATCGCGTCGTCGAGGGGCATGAGGTAGTCGTTCTCGACCTGGTCGCGGAGCTCGCCGCCGGGCCACACCTGGAACAGGTCGGGCGCGTCGCCGGATGCGAGCGCGTTCGGGATGAGGGTGCGCTGCAGCTCCTCGTTCTGGTAGCCGGTCTGCTCGACCGTGACACCCGGGTGCGCCTCCTCGAACTCGGCCGCGACCTCCTCCCACACCGCGGGGAGCGGACCCGAGGTGGCGTTGTGCCACCAGGTGATGGTCACGTCGCCGCCGTCGCCGTCTCCGCCATCGCCTGCCGGGGCGCACCCGGCGAGCGCGACGGCGGCGAGGCCGGCGCTGACGCCCAACGCGACGAGCCTGCTGCTGCGTCTGTTCATCATTGAACCTCTCGAAAGTTTCGACTGCAACGTCGAAAGTGATCTGGACGCCTCGAATATACGTCGACTTCTATTTGGGGTCAAGCGCAACAAATTCGGCGCGTCGACGCGGCCCGTGCGCTCCCGCGCCCCTAGAGTGGTCGCGTGTCAGAGCGTGTCGGAACGTTCGACGGGGTGCACCGTCGAAACCTCTCGAAACTCCTCGGGCTCGTGCACCTCGAAGGGCCGCTCTCCCGGGCACGACTCACGGCGGCCACGGGCCTCAACCGCTCGACGGTCGCCGCGCTCGCCGGGGAGCTCGTCGAGCTCGGCCTCGTCGAGGAGCGCGCCCCCGACCCGACGAATCGCGTCGGGCGTCCGTCACCGGTGATCGCGCCGCATCCGGGCGTCACCGCCATCGCCGTCAATCCCGAGGTCGACGCCGTGACCATCGCCGCGGTCGGCCTCGACGGGCGGATCCCGGTGCGCGAGCGCATCGAGGTCGACCACCTCGTGACTCCCGAGGAGACGGCCCGCGTCGTCGCCGAGGAGATCGGGCGCTGGCGGTCGGGCGCGCTGCGTCGCGCGCGGATCGTCGCGGTCGGCCTCGCCGTGCCGGGCCTCGTGCGCGCCTCCGACGGGCTCGTGCGCTTCGCGCCGCACCTCGAGTGGCGGGATGCCCCGCTCCGCACGCTCGTCGAGGCGGCCACGGGCCTGCCGACCGTCGTGGGCAACGACGCGAGCCTCGGCGCGATGGCCGAGCATCTCTTCGGCGCCGGACGCGGGGTCGACGACATCATCTACCTCAACGGCGGCGCGAGCGGCATCGGCGGCGGGCTCATCGTGCACGGCCTCGCCGTCGGCGGTGCCGGCGGCTACGCCGGCGAGTTCGGCCAGAACCGTCCGGGCATCGCCTCCGCCGACGACCGGCGCGTCCCGACCGGCGTGCTCGAGGACGAGGTCAGCCGGGCCCGCCTGCTCGAGGTCGCCGGCCTCTCCGCCGCGGACGAGCCGACCCTCGCGGCGGCGCTCGCGGCATCCGATTCGCCCGACGTGTCGGCCGAGCTGGCGCGGCAGCGCCGCATCCTCTCGACCGCGCTCGCGAACGCCGTGAACGTGCTCAACCCCTCGCTCGTGGTGCTCGGCGGCTTCCTGGCGACCGTCGCCGCCAGCGACCCCGACGCGCTCGCCGCCGCGGTCGCGGAGCAGGCCATGCCCGCGGCGGCGGAGCACCTCGACGTGCGCGTCGCCGCCCTCGGCGAGGACCGGCTCGCGATCGGCGCTGCCGAGCTCGCCTTCCAGGCCCTGCTCGAGGACCCGTTGCAGGTCGCCTGAATCGTCTCATTTCCGCGATCTCCGCTTGCGCAACCGGGGGGTGCCTCCGCTACACTCGATCACAGTCGAATCGATTCGAGACCACGAAGGTCCCGATCGCCCCACGACGGCGGCCCACGGGTCGCCGTCGTCCTGTTTCCCCGGCGTCCGAGGGCGTGCGCCGCCGCACTCGAGCACGCCCAGGATCCGCATGTCCGCAACCGCCTCCATCCCCATCATCCGGCCCGACGACTACGCGGCCGCCACCCATCCCGGCGACCTCCTCAGCCGCCGCCAGCGCCTCGTCTACGTGCTCGTCCTCGGCGCGCTCACCGCGCTGGGGCCGTTCACGGTCGACCTCTACCTGCCCGCCTTCCCGGTGCTGCAGGACGAGCTCGGGGTCTCGGCGGCCGCCGTGCAGCTCACCCTCACGGGCACCATGGTCGGCTTCGGGTTCGGCCAGCTCATCGTCGGCCCATGGAGCGACAAGGTGGGTCGCCGCCTGCCGCTGATCCTCGCCACGGCGCTGCACATCGCGGCATCCGTCGCCGCGGCGCTCGCGCCCGACATCGTGTGGCTCAGCGCCTTCCGCCTGCTGCAGGGCTTCGGCGCGGCCGCGGGCGGCGTGGTCGCCATGGCCATGGTGCGCGACCTGTTCGGCGGCAAGCCGCTCGTGCGCATGCTCTCGCGCCTCGCGCTCGTGAACGGCCTCGCGCCGGTGCTCGCGCCCGTCATCGGCTCGCAGCTGCTCGCCGTCATGGACTGGCGCGGCGTGTTCGTCGTGCTCGCGATCTACGGCGCCGTGGTCGTCACCGCAGTGGCGTTCTTCATCGTCGAGACGCTGCCCGAGTCGCGCCGCCACGTGGCCGGCCACTCGACCCTGCGCGACCGCTACGCGGCGCTCTTCCGCGATCGCGTGTACCTCGGCGCCGCGATCATCGGCGGCATGACCTTCACCGGCCTGTTCGGCTACCTCTCGACGTCGTCGTTCCTGTTCCAGGAGCTCTACTCGTTCACGGCGCAGCAGTACGGCCTGCTGTTCGCCGTCAACTCGATCGGCATCATCATCGGCGTGCAGACGAGCTCCCGGCTCATGCGCGGCCCCGTGCAGCCGCAGTGGATCCTCGCGATCACCACGATCGTGCAGTTCTCGATGGCCGTCGCGATCATGGTGCTCGACTCCACGGGCACGGGCTTCTGGGGCACGGCGATCCCGCTGTGGATCTTCATCCTCTCGTGCGGCTTCGCGTTCCCCGCGGTGCAGGTGCTCGCGCTCGCGCACCACGGCGCGGAGGCGGGCACGGCGGCGTCGCTGCTCGGCGCACTGAACTTCGGGCTCGCCGGCGTGATCTCGCCGCTCATCGGCCTCATGGGCGTCGGCAGCGCCGTGCCCATGGCGTTCGTCATGCTGCTCGCGGCCGGTGTCGCCATCGTGGCGCTCTGGGCGCTCGTGCGGCCGAAGACGGTGCCCGCGCTCAGCGACTGAGCCGCGCGGATGCCGCAACTGCCCCGGCGTCAAGGGGTGCGGGTCGCGGCATCCGCTCGCTTCGCCTGCGGCTAGCGTTGGGGGATGGTGGGACCGAACGACGACGCCGACACCGGAGCGCAGGACACCGCTGACTCGACGCGAGGCCTGGATCAGGATGCACCTGGCGGGGCCGCCGGGCTGCTGCCGGCGCAGCGCGAACGTCGTGCCCGCACGCTCGGCCGGCGCGCAGCGCTCACGAGCGGCATCGCGGCGGTGGTCGCCGCGGTGCTGCTGGGCGCGGTCGTCATGATCCGCGAGGGCGGTGTGCCGTTCGAGATCGACGAGGAATGGGCCGAGGACGTCCTCGCGCTGCGGGGCCCGTTCGGCGACACGGTCGCGCTCTTCATGAACTGGCTCGGCGGCGGAATCGTCGGCGTCTTCGTCATCCCCGTCGGCGTCGCGGTCGTGCTCCTCATCATGCGCCGACCCTGGGGCGCGCTCTACTTCATCGTCGCCTCGGCCGCGAGCGCCGGCGTCGTGCAACTGCTCAAGGAGTGGTTCGGGCGGGCCCGCCCCGAGGACATGCTCGTGACCTCCGACTTCGGCTCATTCCCGTCGGGGCATGTGGCGAACGCCGCGACCATCTCGGTGGCGATCGGGGTCATCGTGCCCATCCTGGGCGTCTGGATCGCGGGAGCGGCCTACACGGTGCTGATGGCGCTCACCCGCACCTACCTCGGCGTGCACTGGTTCACCGACACCGTGGGCGGGCTGCTCGTCGGCGCCGGTGCCGCGCTCCTGGTGTGGGCGGTGTTCGCGGTGCCGCTCGAGCGAGAACGGCTCGCGTGGATCGCACGGGTCTCGGAGCGCAACGCCGCGCGCGCCCAGGCACACATCACGCCGCCC
>CBFGWW010000129.1:0-9314 GCA_965652625.1 uncultured Agromyces sp. | reverse complement strand
GCCCAACGGCACCATCCGCAACATCCTCGGCGGCGTGATCTTCCGCGAGCCGATCATCATCTCGAACATCCCGCGGCTCGTGCCCGGCTGGAACAAGCCGATCATCGTCGGTCGTCACGCGTTCGGCGACCAGTACCGCGCCACCGACTTCCGCTTCGAGGGCGAGGGCACCCTCACGATGACCTTCACCCCGAAGGACGGCTCGGAGCCGCAGTCGTTCGAGGTCTTCCAGTCGCCGGGCTCGGGCGTCGCGATGGGCATGTACAACCTCGACGAGTCCATCAAGGACTTCGCGCGCGCCTCGCTCAACTACGGCCTCGACCGCAACTACCCGGTGTACCTCTCGACGAAGAACACGATCCTGAAGGCGTACGACGGCCGCTTCAAGGACCTGTTCCAGGAGGTCTTCGACACCGAGTTCAAGGAGAAGTTCGACGCCGCGGGCCTGACCTACGAGCACCGCCTCATCGACGACATGGTCGCCGCCTCGCTGAAGTGGGAGGGCGGCTACGTCTGGGCGTGCAAGAACTACGACGGCGACGTGCAGTCCGACACCGTCGCGCAGGGCTTCGGCTCGCTCGGCCTCATGACCTCCGTGCTCGCCACGCCCGACGGCACGGTCGTCGAGGCCGAGGCGGCCCACGGCACCGTCACGCGCCACTACCGCCAGCACCAGCAGGGCAAGCCCACCTCGACGAACCCGATCGCCTCGATCTACGCGTGGACGCGGGGCCTGTCGCACCGCGGCAAGCTCGACGGCAACCAGGAGCTCATCGACTTCTCGCACACCCTCGAGGACGTCGTGATCACGACCGTCGAGTCGGGCGCCATGACGAAGGACCTCGCGCTCCTCGTCGGCCCCGACCAGCCGTACCAGACGACGGAGGAGTTCCTCCAGACGCTGAGCGACAACCTCAAGGCGCGCCTCGCCGCGTAGGGTCGTCCCGCCTCACGGGTCGAAGGGGTCGGATGCCGCGGCATCCGACCCCTTCGCCGTCTCGCCCCGCACCCGCCGCCACGGGTCCTGATCCGATGCAGGAACGTTCGGGCATGCGCCGGCGTGTCGCGCCGGCGACGCTCCGCGTCCGCGGTGGTTCTTCCTGCGTTCGGAATGCGGATGCCGCGGCGACCGCCGGTTCGGTTCGTGATGCCGCGGCACCCGGAACCGACGGGGCAGGATGGGACGCATGGCTCGCCTGTTCCGGATCGCCCGACGCTACTGGGTCGTGACGCTCACGCTCGCGATCGGGCTGCTCGGGGTCGTGCTGGCCCTCGCCGGCGCCGGTGGGGCCGTGCCGTGGATCTTCAGCGGCTACGCGCTCGCGATCGCCGCGTGGCAGGCGGTCGGCATGGTTCGCGACATCCTGCGCGGGCACTGGGGCCTCGACATCCTCGCGGTGACCGCGATCGTCGCGACCGTGCTCGTGGGGGAGTACGTCGCCGCGCTCCTCGTGGTGCTCATGCTCACGGGCGGCGAGGCCCTCGAGGACTACGCGAACCGGCGCGCGAAGCGCGAGCTCGACGCGCTGCTCACGCGGGCGCCGCAGCTCGCGCACCGCATCGAGGGCGACGAGATCGTCGAGGTGCGCGCCGACGAGGTGCGTCCGGGCGACGTGCTGCTCGTGCGCCCGAGCGAGATCGTGCCCGTCGACGCGGAGTTGCGCTCGGACGAGGCCGCGCTCGACGAGTCCTCGATCACCGGCGAGAGCGTGCCCGTCGAGAAGGGCGCGGGCGACGCGGTGCTGAGCGGATCGGTGAACGGCCAGGCCGCGGTCGAGGTCGTCGCGACGGCGACCGCCGCCGACAGCCAGTACCAGCAGATCGTCGCCCTCGTCACCGAGGCCGCGGCGTCGAAGGCGCCCGTGGTGCGGCTCGCCGACCGGTACGCCGTACCGTTCACGGTGTTCTCGCTGGCGCTCGCCGGCATCGCGTGGTGGGTGTCGGGCGACCCGGTGCGGTTCGCCGAGGTGCTCGTGCTCGCGACGCCCTGCCCGCTCCTCATCGCGGCCCCCGTGGCCTTCATCGGCGGCATGAGCCGGGCCGCGCGCAACGGCGTCATCGTGAAGGGCGGCGGTGTGCTCGAGCAGCTCTCCGCCGCGAGGACGGCCGTGTTCGACAAGACCGGCACGCTCACCTACGGGACGCCGACGCTCGCGGCGATCCGCCCCGAGAACGGGTTCGGCGAGGACGAGCTCCTCGCGGCGGTCGCGTCGGCCGAGCAGTACTCGTCGCACGTGCTCGCGACGTCGATGATCGCCGCCGCCCACGACCGCGGGCTGCACCTCGACGAGGCCGAATGGGCGCGCGAGGCGGCGACGAACGGCGTGCAGGCGCGGGTCGGCGGTCGCGAGGTCGTGGTCGGCAAGTTCCGGTTCGTCGCCGAGCACGCACCGGATGCCGCGCGCACGCCGATCGCGCCGGGCGAGCTCGCCGTGTACGTGGCGATCGACGGCCGCTTCGCCGGCGCGCTCCTCGCGAGCGACCGCCTGCGCGACGATGCCCGTGCCACCCTCGAGCGGCTCGACGAGCTCGGCGTGCACCAGACGATGATGCTCACCGGCGACGCGCAGGCGACGGCCGACCACGTCGCCGCCGAGCTCGGCATCACGCGCGTGCGCGCCGACTGCCTGCCCGCCGACAAGGTGCAGGAGGTCGCCGGCATCGCCGAGCGGCCCGTGATCATGGTGGGCGACGGGGTCAACGACGCGCCCGTGCTCGCGGCGGCCGACGTCGGCATCGCGATGGGGGCGAAGGGCGCGACCGCGGCGAGCGAGTCCGCGTCGGCGGTCATCCTGGTCGACGACATCTCGCGCACCGCGAAGGCCGTCGAGATCGGCCGGGACACCGTGCGCATCGCGCTGCAGAGCATCTGGCTCGGGATCATCGTGAGCGTCGGGCTCATGATCGTGGCCGCGTTCGGCGTGATCCCCGCGACGGTCGGGGCGCTGCTGCAGGAGGTCGTCGACCTCGCCACGATCCTCGCCGCGCTCCGCGCGATCGGCGGGCGCCTCGACGCGAAGGCAGCGGCGCCCGCTCAGGCGGTGGCCGCGGCATCCGCCCGCTGAGTCGCCCAGATCACAAGTCGGTAACGCCCCGGACAACCGGCATTCGAGGCTTGCATCTGGTTTGTTCGTAAGCTTTACTAACAAACGTGACGACGGACGCGCAACGAGGCCCCATCGAGGCCGGCACCCCCCACCAGGCCGGTGGCGACGTGCTCACCGTGCCGTTCGTCGACGCCCCGATCTTCACTCGGTCGCGGGCCCTGCGCCCGACCGGCAAGGTCCTGCCCGAGCACGCCCGCAGCCACAACCGCGCCCTCGTGCTGCAGACGCTCTACACCTCGGGTGCGCGCAGCCGGGCGGATGTCGCGCGCGAGACCGGGCTGACCAGGGTCACGGTGTCCGACCTCGTCGCCGAACTGATCGCCGAGGGCCTCGTGGTCGAGCTCGGCCAGCGCGAGGACGCGCGACCCGGCAAGCCCGCGACGCTCATCGACGTCGACCGCGGCGCGTTCCAGATCGTCGGCGTGGACCTCTCCGAGCACCAGCGCTTCCTCGGCGCGGTCGTCGACCTCGACGGCGGCATCGTCGCGCGCGACGAGGTCGCGTGCGACGGCGCGAGCGGCGACCACGCGGTCGAGCTCGTCGTCGAGCTCGTGCGCCGGCTCCTCGCCGCCGCGACGACGCGGGTGCTCGGCATCGGCGTCGGCTCGCCCGGTGTCGTCGACCCGCTCGGCGTGGTGCGCTCCGCCCCGAACCTCGGCTGGACCGACGTCGCCCTGCAGGCCCGCCTGCAGCGCGAGTTCGGCGTGCCGGTGCACGTCGCGAACGACGCGAACGTCGCGGTGCTCGCCGAGCACGGCGCCACCCCGCTCGACGACCTGCTGCTCGTGAAGGTCGGGCACGGTGTCGGCGCGGGCCTCATCATCGGCGGCCGGCCCGTGATCGGCGGCGGCTTCGCCGCGGGCGAGATCGGGCATGTCGTCGTCGGCACCGACGGCGGTCCGCGCTGCGCGTGCGGCAAGCACGGATGCCTCGAGGCCTGGCTCGCCGTGCCGCGGCTCACCGCCCAGCTCGACGCGATCGACCCCGAGTCGCCCGACGCGGCATCCGCTCGCGACGAGATCCTGCACGAGGCCGGGCGCCGGCTCGGCATCGTGCTCGCCCCGGTCGTCGGGGCCCTGAACCTGTCGGAGGTCGTGCTCAGCGGCCCCGCTGAACTGCTCGACGGCGCGCTCCACGAGGCGACCGTCGACACGCTCCGGATGCGGACGATGGCGGAACACAACCGTGATCTGAGGCTCCGGATGACCGAGCAGGCGGAGGACATCGTCCTCCGCGGCGCGGCCGTCATGGTCCTGTCCGGACAACTCGGGGTCTCGTGAGGGACTCCACGCACCACGGGCACAGCGAACCCCCGCTGCTTCCCCCCACCCCATGAAAGGAAACGACACATGAGGAAACTCGGCATCGTGGCGCTCGGCGCCGCGGCTGCGCTCACCCTCGCCGGTTGTGCCTCCGGAGGCAGCGGAGCCTCGGAGGAGAACGCCGAGATCCGCGTCTGGCTGGTCGGCACCGACACGCCCGACGAGGCGCGTCAGTACCTCATCGACACGTTCGAGGAGGAGAACCCCGGCTCGACCCTCGTCATCGAGGAGCAGTCGTGGGACGGCCTCGTCGACCGCCTCACCACGAGCCTCTCCGGCTCGGACAGCCCCGACGTCGTCGAGGTCGGCAACACGCAGGCGTCGGCGTTCACGTCGGCCGGCGCGTTCCTCGACCTCACCGAGTACTACGACCAGCTCGGCGGCGACGACCTGCTCCCCGGCTTCGTCGAGGCCGGCACGTACGACGACAAGTTCTACGCGGCCCCGCTCTACTCGGGCGCCCGCCTCGTGTTCTACAAGAAGGACGCGCTCGCCGCCTCGGGCCTCTCGGTCCCGACGACGCTCGACGAGTACATCGCCAACGGCGAGAAGCTCGCGGCCGACAACCCCGGCAAGTCGGGCATCTGGTGGCCCGGCCAGGACTGGTACAACGCCCTGCCCTACATCTGGGAGAACGGCGGCGAGGTCGCGGTTCCCGACGGCGAGGAGTGGGACGCGCAGCTCAGCTCCGACGAGTCGATCGCCGGTCTCGAGCAGGTGCAGCAGGTCATGACGAACGCCTCGCGCGCTCCGAAGGACGGCAACGAGACGAGCCCCGAGGTCGGCTTCTGCGACGGCACGACGCTGCAGCTGTCGGCTCCGAGCTGGGTCAAGTGGTCGATCCTCGCCCCGGCCGACGCCGAGGCGCCCGGCTGCCCCGACCAGGAGGCCAACCTCGGCGTCTACGCCCTCCCGGGCATGGACGGCGGCGCGGCGCAGGTCTTCGCCGGCGGCTCGAACATCGGCGTGTCGGCCAAGTCGGCGCACCCCGAGCTCGCGGTGAAGGCGCTCGAGATCATCCTCTCGGACGAGTTCCAGACGATCTACGGCGAGAACGGCCTCGTGCCGGCCAAGCTCTCGCTCGCCGACACCCTCGGCACCGACGAGGTCGCCCAGGCGATCGCGGCGGCCGCGGGCAACGCGAAGCTCACCCCGGCGTCGCCGAAGTGGGCCGACGTCGAGGCTGCGGGCATCCTGCAGGACCTCTTCGTCAACATCGCCCAGGGCGGTGACGTGAAGGCGCTCGCCGAGCAGGCCGACACGGACATCGAGGCCATCCTCAACGGCTAGCCCGACCCGTCCGGCTCGCGCCGTGCGGGCGCCCCCCCCCTACCGCCCCCCCCCCCCCCCCCCCGGCCGGGCGGCGGGGGGGGGGGGCCCCCCCCCGCCCCCCCCCCCCACCCCCCCCGCCCCCGGCCGACGCCCCCCCCCCCCGGCGGGACCGCACCGGGGGCGGGCCCCACCGCCCGCCCCCACCCCTCGACTCCCAGGAGCACCACCATGACCACGGTCGACCGCGGACTCGACCCCGCACCGAGCGCCTTCGAGGGCGAGCGCCTCATGGCGCCGAACCCGAAGCCCGCCGGCCCGCGCCGCCGCCGCCGCGGCGGACTCGCTCCCTACGCGCTGCTCGGCCCGGCGATCGTCATCCTGGCGCTCATCACCGGCTGGCCGCTCATCCAGCTCGTCGTCACCTCGTTCCAGCAGTTCGGCCGCGCCCAGGTCTTCGGCGCCCCGCCCGAGTGGGTCTGGTTCGAGAACTACACGAACGTCCTCACCGACCCGGTGTTCTACGACGTGCTCGTTCGCACGCTCGTCTTCACGGCCGCGTGCGTCGTCGTCACGATGCTCCTCGGCACGCTCGTCGCCCTCATGATGGTGCGACTGCCGAAGCCGTTCCGCCTGCTCCTCTCGGTGGGCATGCTCCTCGCCTGGGCCATGCCGGCGCTCACCGCCACCGTCGTGTGGGGCTGGATGTTCGACACCGCCTACGGCGTCGTGAACTACGTGCTCGTGAACTGGTTCGGCCAGGAGCAGTACTTCCAGCACTCCTGGCTCATCGACCCGCTCAGCTTCTTCCTCGTCGCGGGCATCATCATCGTCTGGGGCGCCGTGCCGTTCGTGGCGTTCACGCTCTACGCAGGACTCACGCAGGTGCCCGACGAGGTGCTCGAGGCGGCGCAGCTCGACGGCGCAGGCGGCGTCAAGCGGTTCCGGCTCATCATCTTCCCGTACCTGAAGCCGATCTTCCTGATCGTCACGATCCTGCAGGTCATCTGGGACCTGCGCGTGTTCACGCAGATCTTCGCGCTGCAGGACATCGGCGGCATCCGCGCACTGACCAACACGCTGGGCGTGTACATCTACCAGATCTCGATCGCGGGCGGCGAGTTCGGCCAGGGCGGCGCGATCGCGGTCATCACCGCGATCCTGCTCATGTCCATCTCGATCTACTACATCCGCCAGGTCACCAAGGAGGAGGAGCTGTGAGCGCCACCGTCGCCCCCGGCCAGCAGGTCGGCGGACTCGTCGCCGAGACCGGGCGGACTCGCGATGCGCGTCGCTCCGGCGGCGGACGCCGTCGCCTCACGACGTGGCTCCTCAGCGCGCTCTCGGTCCTGCTCTTCGTGATCTTCGTCTTCCCCGTCTACTGGATGGTGAACACGTCGTTCCAGCCGAACAACCAGATCCGGGGCTCCGAGATCCACTTCTGGCCCGAGAACTTCACGCTGCGCAACTACGAGACGGTGCTGTTCGACCCGGGTCGCACGCCGTTCCTGCCGGCCGCGGCGAACTCGCTGATCGTGACGATCCTGACCGTCATCGTCGCGCTCGTGTTCGCGTTCCTGGCGTCGATCGCGGTGACCCGCTTCCGCTTCAAGACGCGCCGCCTCTTCATCGTCACGATCCTCGTCGTGCAGATGATCCCCGGCGAGGCGATGATCGTCTCGGTCTTCCGGGTCATCGACGGCTGGCACCTGCTCAACACGATCCTCGGCCTCACGCTCGTGTACATCGCGACCGTGCTGCCGTTCACGATCTGGACCCTGCGCGGGTTCGTGAACGGCGTGCCGGTCGAGCTCGAGGAGGCCGCGATGATCGACGGATGCTCCAGGGCCGGCGCCTTCTGGCGGGTCACGTTCCCCCTGCTCGCGCCGGGCCTCATCGCCACGGGCGTCTTCGGGTTCATCCAGGCGTGGAACGAGTTCATCATGGCGCTCGTGCTCAACGCGCGGCCCGAGATGATGACGCTGCCGGTGTGGCTGCGCACCTACCTCGTGGCGAACGGCACGACGAACTGGGCCGCGATCATGGCCGGCTCGACGCTCATGGCGATCCCGGTCATCGTGTTCTTCCTCCTCGTGCAGGGCCGCATGACGAGCGGACTCGTGAGCGGGGCCGTCAAGGGATGACCGGGCAGCACCCCACCGGCGCGGGCGACGACCTGCGCCGGGACATCCTCACGACCCTGCTCCCGGGATTCCCGGGCGTGGAGGCGCCGGCGTGGCTGCTGCGGCGGCTGCGCGACGGGCTCGGCGGCGTGTGCCTGTTCGGCCAGAACCTCGCCTCGGCCGAGCAGCTGCTCGCGCTCAACACCGCGCTGCGTCAGGCGAACCCGCTCGCGGTCGTCGCGATCGACGAGGAGGGCGGCGACGTCACGCGCCTGTTCTACGACCGCGGCGCTCCCTATCCCGGCAACGCGCTGCTCGGTCGGATCGACGACGTCGATCTCACCGAGCGGGTCGCCCGCACGGTCGGCGAGGCCCTCGCCGCCCTGGGCTGCACGGTCACGTTCGCGCCCGACGTCGACGTGAACTCGAACCCCGACAACCCGGTGATCGGCGTGCGCAGCTTCGGCGCCGACCCGTCGCTCGCGGCGCGGCACGCCGCCGCCTGGGTGCGCGGCGTGCAGTCGACGGGCGTCGCCGCGAGCGCGAAGCACTTCCCCGGGCACGGCGACACCGCGACCGACTCGCACCTCGCGCTGCCGGTGGTCGACGTCGCGCTCGAGACGCTCCGCGAGCGCGAGCTCGTGCCGTTCCGCGCGGCAATCGCCGCCGGCGCGCGGACGATCATGACCTCCCACATCCTCCTGCCCCGCCTCGACGCGGAGCAGCCCGCGACCCTCTCCCCGCACATCGTGCAACGCCTGCTCCGCGGGGAGCTGGGGTTCGAGGGCGTCATCGTCACCGACGCCCTCGACATGCACGGGGCGAGCGGCGTGCACGGCATCCCCGAGGCCGCCGTGCTCGCCCTCGCCGCCGGCTGCGACCTGCTCTGCATCGGCAGCGACAACTCCGACGCGCAGGTCGACGAGATCGTGGCGGCCGTCGAGGCCGCCGTCGCGGCGGGCAGACTCCCCGCCGAGCGCATCCGCGAGGCCGCCGCGCGCGTGCGCAGCCTCGGCGCATCGGCGCCGGCGCTGCCCGCGTCGGTCGCGTCCGCGTCGCTCGAGCCCGCGCACGATGCGGGCGAGCTCGCCCGCTTCGCCGCCGCGTTCGACGTGACGGATGCCGCGCGCGAGCGGCTCGCGGCATCCGACCGTCTCGGCACCGTGCTGCGCGTCGACACCGTCGCCAACATCGCGATCGGCGTCGCGCCGTGGGGGCCCTTCGCGCTCGACCCGTCGGCGACGGGGGAGCGGTGGCCGGATGCCGCGGACGTCGTCGCCGTCTCGGCGGACACGCCGCTCCGGGACCCTGCGTCGCTGCCCGGACCCGTGCTCGTCGTGGGCAAGGACCTGCACCGGCATCCGTTCGCCGTCGAGGCGATCGCCGCGCTGCGGGCCGCACGCGACGACGTCGTGACGGTCGACATGGGCTGGCCGTCCGATGATCGCGCGCTCGCCGACGTCGCGACCTTCGGCGCCTCGCGCCTCGTGGGG
>CBFGWW010000128.1:0-9315 GCA_965652625.1 uncultured Agromyces sp. | reverse complement strand
GAGGCCGGCCGGCGGTGTTGTCCCGGTATTCACGGTTCCGAAGTTCCGAAGTTCCGGACTCCCGAAGAGATGGTGCGCAGCGGGATTCCCGCTGCGCACCCCTCCCACTCAGCCAGGTGGCATTCCGCCTACAGCTCGGGCGGCGCCTCTTGCAGCGCACGCACCTCGATGGGCGTCTGCACCGCGCGGGACGCGCGGGTGGCCCACTCGACGGCCGCGGCCTCGTGGGTGCGGTGCCAAAGTGCCCAAGTGCCTACAGCTCAGGCGGGTCCTGCAAGGCTCGCACCTCGATGGGCGTCTGCACAGCCCGCGACGCCTGGGTCGCCCAGTCGATCGCCGCGGCCTCGTCGGGCGCCTCGATCACCCAGAAGCCGCCGACGTAGGCGGGCGCCTCGACGAACGGCTCGTCGAGCACGCGCGGCTCGCCCGACGACGTGTCGACGGTCTTCGCGGTCGACGGCGGGTGGAGGCCGCCCGCGAACAGCCACGCGCCCGAGTCCCTGAGCGCGGCGTTGAACTCCTCGACGGCGGCCATCACCGCCGCGAGCTCCTCGGGATCGAACTCCTGCATGGACTCCATCGTCGGCTCGGTGGCCGTGTCGTGGGGCATGGTCAGGAAGTACTGGGTCATTGCTCATCCTCTCGTCGGGGGGCGCCGTAGGGTCGCCCTCACTCCGACGTCGAACGGGAGACCGCCCCGATCGACACGGTCGACGGAATTCGAGCGACGAGTTCGCCCGGCCTCTCGTCGGGAGCCGGCGCCTCCTCGGTAGTCGGTCCTCTCCTCGGTAGGTGGAGTACCCAAACCTCGGTAGTGGGCGGTGCGGATCTCCGTAGGGCACACGGATTCGCCGGCGCGGCTTCGAGAGGAGTGTGGTGTGCAACGGGAATCCGCCCGCACGGCACTCACTCGAAGGGAGGTGCAGGAATGCTCGCAACGATGCTCATGCTCGGCACGCTCGCCGCCGCGGCGATCGCCTCGGCCGTCGTCCAGTTCGGCCGCGACGGCTACCGCCGCACGCCGACCATCTCCCGGTAAGGCACCCTGCCCACCGACCGTTCGGAAGATACGGCGATCGCCCGACCCGAACACACCACCTCAGCGAAGAACCTGAATGCAGACGGCGACCCCCGCCCTCGCAGATCGAATGGAATGATCATGAACCTCGCAGCCGGCTACATCGCCCAGACGCTGCAGACCCACGACGAGCTCGTCGCCGCACGCGTGAACGAGCACCGCCGCAACGCCGCCGACCGTCGCGCCGACCGCGCCGAGCGGACGTCACGCGCGGCGCGCCCCGGGCTGCTGCGCCAGCTCGCCCAGCTCTGGCACGACGGGCGCACCGCGTCGACCATGCGGCCCGCCCACTGACGCGCGGCATCCGTCACCGCCCGCTCGACGCGGAACACCCCCGTGCGGACGATCGCATCGCGGGTTACCGTGGGCGCATCGACCGAGGAGGCGACATGAGCGACACCACGGGCCGCCGCGGCGGCCCTGTCCCGAACCCGCCTGACGAGCGCAAGTTCGCCGACAGCGCGAGCGAGCAGGCGCGGCTGAAGGCCGAGCACGACCGCGAGCTCGGCGTCGACCCGTTCTGGGAGGGCGCGAACATCACCGAGAGCGACGGTCCCGACCTCGAAGCGGGCGACGACCTCGACCTGGGCGGCGGTCACCGCACGCCGCGCGACTGAGGCTGCGAACCCTCTGCGTCGGCTCACCTCGCCCGTTCGGTGGGCTCGGCGGCGGGCACCGTGACGGGCGGCTCGTCGTGGACCGCCTCGAGTTCCGGCGGCGCGGGCTCGACGCGGTCCGCGAAGTAGAACCGCGAGAGCCGCACCCGCAGCCGCTCGGGCAGGGTGAGGGCGCCGCGCGCGTTCGGTCGGAGCTGCAGCGGGCGCGGGGCATCCGTCACCGCCATGCGGGCGCGCTCGGACTCGCTCAGCTGCTGGTGCACCTCGACGTACTCGCCGCCGGGCAGGCGGACGATGCGTCCCGTCTCGAAGCCGTGCAGCAGGATGTCGCGGTCCTTGCGCTGCAGGCCGAGGCAGACGCGACGGGCGACGGAGAACCCGATGACGGGGCCGAGCAGGAGCGCGGCCTGCAGCGTGGCGATCACCGTCTCGAGGCTCACCGAGAACTGCGTCGCGATGAGGTCGGCGCTCGCGGCGAGCCAGAGCACGCCGTAGAACACGATCCCGGCGACGCCGATGCCGGTGCGCGTCGCCGCGTTGCGCGGCCGGTCGAGCAGGTGGTGGTCGCGGTGGTCGCCCGTGATCCACTCCTCGACGAACGGGTACGCCACGACGGCGAGCAGGTAGACGCCGACGACCGCGAGCGGCACGAGGATGGCGAGCGTCCAGGTGCGGCCGAGCCACTCGAACTCCCAGTCGGGCGGCACCAGACGGAGCGCGCCGTCGAGGAAACCGGTGTACCAGTCGGGCTGGCTGCCGGCGCCCGCGGCGGCGGGATCGGCCGGGCCGTAGAGCCAGATCGGGCTCACGGTGACGGTTGCCGAGACGAGCAGCAGGAGCGCCGTGACCAGGAGGAACAGTCCGCCGGCGCGGGCGGCCGCGGTCGGCACGAGCGGGACGCCGACCACGTTGCGCTCGCTGCGGCCGCGCCCCGGGAACTGCGGGGGTCCGTGCCGCCAGGCGGCGAGGCCGCGCAGCACGACGAGCGCGATGAGCAGGGCCGGGAAGACGACGACGTGCAGCGGGTACAGGTGCTCGATGATCTGGCCGGGGAAGGACCCGCCGAACAGCAGCGACGCGAGCCAGGTGCCGATGACCGGGATGCCGAGGGCGATGCCCTCGGTGATGCGGAGGCCGGTGCTCGACAGCAGGTCGTCGGGGAGGGCGTAGCCGCTCCAGCCGGCGGCGAGGGCGCTCACGAAGATCAGGAACAGCAGCACCCACATGCCACGACGCGGGCGCCGGAACGCGCCGGTGAAGAACGTCGTGAGCAGCTGCATGATGATCGATGCGGGCAGCAGGAGCGCCGCCCAGTGGTGCGCCTGCCGGATGAGCAGGCCACCGGGGACGTCGAACGTGATCGCCATGGTCGACGCGAAGGCCTTCGACACCTCTGCGCCGTGCAGCGGCGCGTACCCGCCGGCGTAGGTGGTCGTGTCACTGGACGGGGCGTAGAAGAACATCAGCCAGAGGCCCGTGATCGTCACGACCACGATGCACGCGAGGGTGACGATGCCGAAGAGGTTCGTCCAGTGGCTCGGCACGCGTCGACGGCGGGCTTCCGCCCTGAGGTCGGTGAGGCGGCGGCCGAAGATGGTCGTCGCTCCGACACGTGCGGTCATGCGGTCGGTGATGGAGTGGTTTCGCATTCGTGCTCCTCGAACGTCCTTCACTCCATACGACGCGCGAGGGGGCCGATTTGTGACATCCCGGCTGCCGGGACTTGGCCGGGACCCGGCCGCGACATGAAGGTGGCCGGGGC
Organism: uncultured Agromyces sp.; assembly: GCA_965652625.1. Taxonomy (GTDB): domain Bacteria; phylum Actinomycetota; class Actinomycetes; order Actinomycetales; family Microbacteriaceae; genus Agromyces. Next base: position 5,858 of record CBFGWW010000128.1, on the reverse strand, counting down.
GCGCGATGCGCCCCGGCCACGTGTCGTGCGTGCCTACTCCTCGACGCCCGGGTCGCCCCCTTCGAGGCCGCCGTCGGTCGAGTCCGTCATCGGCTCGGAACTCGTCGGCGCACCCGGCGTCTCGGCGCCGGTCGGGCCGGGCTGGTCCTCGCGGTCCTCGGCGCGGCTTGCGGCATCCGCTCGCTCGTCGTCATCGGGGATGGGCCTCGTATCATCAGGCAGGCGCGAGTCGGTCATGGTCGGCTCCTTCCGTTGGGTCTGGGTTCGGTGCGGGTGTCGTTCGTGCGCTGTGGCGCTCGGTCGGGCCGTGCTCGTCAGGCCTCGGAGATCTCGGCGACGGTCTCGCCCGTCTCCTCCGCCGACAGCGCCAGCGCGATATCCGCCTGGCTGATGATGCCGACGAGGTCGTAGCCGTCGAGCACGGGGAGGCGGCGCACCTGGTACTTCTGCATCACCTCGAGCGCCTCGCTGATGTCGTCGTCGGCGCCGATCGTGGCGGGACGGCCCTCGGCCAGGCTGCCGGCGGTGGTCGTGCTCGGGTCGCCGCCGTCGGCGATGCACTTCACCACGATGTCGCGGTCGGTCAGCATGCCCCGCAGGCGGTCGTCGTTGCCGCAGATGGGCAGCGCGCCGACGTCGAGGTCGCGCATCATGCGCGCGGCGTCGACCAGGGTCTGGTCCTCCTTCACGCACGTGGGGTCGGGGGTCATGAGGTCGCGTGCGACGGTCATCGGTCGGTCCTCTCTCCGGGCCCCGTCGGGTCTGGGATCCGGTTCCGGCAGGCTAACCAGCGCGCGCGCCGGCGGCACGGGGGTTGACGCGGGCGGCGGGGTGCGGCATCCCTCAGCGCTGGCGTCGCGAGCCCCGCCGCATCCGCTCGCCGCTCGAGTCGCGAGCCCCGCGACATCCGCTCAGCGCTCGAGGAACGCCCGCCCGTAGAGCGCGTTGGCGTTGCGCCACGCCATGAGCTCGGCGACGCGGATCGCCTCGTCGATCGGCCAGCCGTGGTCGGCGACGTACGACCCGAGCACGCGAGTGGTCGCGTCGCGCCACACGGCGGCGCCGAGCAGCACGCGCTCGGGCACGCCCCACGCGTCGGTCGAGAAGAGCACCCTCGAGAACGGCGCGAGGTCGAGCGACTCGCGCACGAGGTCGTCGGCGTTCGCGCCGACGTGGGCGAGCGCGAGGCCCGCGTCGAGGAACACGTGCGGGTACAGGTGCGCGAGCATGCTCGCCTCGCGGAGGTACGGGTGGCAGTGCAGCAGGGCGATGCGCCCGCCCGTCGCCTGCGTCGCGGCGATGAACGGCTGCAGCAGGAACGGGTCGGCCCGATCGAGCCGCAGGTCGGGGTCGCCGAAGCCGACGTGCACCTGCAGCACCGCGGGACCGCCGGCGTCGCCGTGCTCGAGCGCCCACCACGCGAGGTGCCTGATGATCACGGGGTCGTCAAGGCGCACGGATGCCCCGTCGGCGCGCCCGCTCGCCGCGTGCCACGCGTCGGCGGCCTCCGCCAGCTCTGCGGGCGAGGGCTTCTCGGGATCGAGCGCGAGTCCGCCCCGGTACGCGGCGACCGTCTTGAACCCGACCGCGCTCGCCGCGGCGGCCTCGAGCGCCACGGGCAGCCGGTCGACGAAGTCGGCGCCCGACGCGGCATCCGCCATGACCGACTCGGCCAGCGTCTCGAGCCGCACGATGCGGTGGACGCGGACGTCGACGCCGGCTGTGCCGCGGTCGTCGCCGGAGCCGTCGCCGCCGCCCGCACCCTCGCTCGCGAGCTCGGCGAGCTGCGCATCGGAGAGGAGCCGCTCGGGCGCGTGGCCGTCGTCGATCAGGTACGTGCGGATCCCCGAGGCGCCGAGCAGCCGGCGGGTGGCCTCGTCGAAGCCGAGCCGCTCGCGGGCGGCGAGGTAGTCCGCGGCATCCGCGAACGGCGGCAGCCCGAGCGCCGGGGCGCAGAAGCGGCGCAGGGCGAAGCCGAGCTGGCTGTCGAAGATCGCGGCGCGGTCGGTCGCGTGCTCGGCCTGCGTGAGCGCGTCGAGCAGGTCGCGTTCGGCGAGCGGCGGACGCAGCAGGCTGTGCGCGTGGTGGTCGACGAGGGGCATGGCGTCGATGGCGTGCGCGAGCTCGGCGTTCGCGGTCATGGGGCGATTCTCTCGCGTGGATGGCGTTCGTCGCGGCATCCGATCGCCCGATCTCACCCTCGAACTGGGGCGGAGCGCACACACGGAATGCGCGGTTTCACGCATGGCCACGGATGCCCCGCGGGAGTAGCGTGCGGGTCATGGGATGCGTGCTCGTCCCGGCGCTGCAGCAGGTGGCAGGGCACCTGGGCGCGGCCGGCACAGGAGAGGGTTCGTACGCGTTGGAGGCACCGGCGCTCGCGCCGGCGCTGCTGCCGATCTTCGCGCTCATCGCCTCGGTCATCGCCGCGGTCGCGGTGGGATCGCTCATCGTGATGTGGTTGCGCGTGCCCGAGCCGACGGGCCTCATCGAGGTGACCGATCCGGAGACGGCCGGGCTGATGTCGGTGGGCTTCGCGTCGGGCGGGGCGTCGCGGCGGTGGCTGGCCGCGACGGTCGTGCAGCTCGCGTGCGACCGCGTCATCACGATCGACGACCGGCGAGGCGGCGCGGATGCCGCGGGCGTGCGCCCGAAGGACGTGCGGCTCGTCTTCGGCACCGCGAACGCCGAGGCGGAACGGGCGGCGGCGGGCGTGCTCGCCGGCGGCGGGACGTACGAGCGCGAGGGCGGAGTCGTCGCCGCCGTGTTCGAGCCCGGCATGACGGGCGGACCCCGCGAGCCGGTCCCCGGCACGAGCGTCGACGTGGATCGCGTCGTGACGAGGAACGGAACCCTCGCCGCGCTCACCGGCGACCGCTTCAGGGAGGCGATCGGGTGGTACCGCGAGCCCCGGCCGAAGGTGCGCTTCCGAGTGGCGACCGTCTGCGGCCTGCTCGGCCTGGTGTTCGGGTTCCTCTCGGTCGGGCTGGATGCCACGTCCGCGTCGATCGCGTGGAGTGCGATCGTGATCGGGGCGATCTCGCTGGGGCTGCGCCTGCTCCTGCCACGATGGATCCCGTTGAACGCGACAGGACTGCTGCTGCGCGAGCGGGCGAACCAGCTGCGGGAGATCATCGCGACGGCCGAGGTGCCGACGCTCGCCTCCGGTGAGCAGGTGCTCCCATGGGCGGTGCTCTTCGACGAGCAGGGGACGATCCGGCGCATCGCCGAGGTCGCCGAGGGCTCGGGCGGTGCGCCCGCCTGGTACCGCTCGACCGAGCCGTTCACGGCCGATCGGCTCGTGACGTGCCTCGCACTGGTGACGTCCGAGTTGTCGCAGCCGATCCGCGTCGGGGCGAAGGCGCCGTGGATGCACGACGACAGCCGCTTCGGCGTGCCGCTCGTCGGCGACTACCGCGGGTGGAGCAGCGCGTACTACTACGGGAACGCCGGCTCCGGCGGAATGGTCGGACCGGGCCCGGGCGGGCTCGACGGGGGGACGGCCGGCGGATTCGACGGCGGTGGCTTCGGCGGATTCGATGGCGGCGGAGTCGGCGGCGGCGACGGCGGCGGGGGATTCTGAGGCGCGGCATCCATGAGGTCCGATTCCCGCCGGCGGTTCGGGTCGCGGCGGCCTCGAACCGGGCGAGGATGGAGGCGTGTCCCGACGCCACGCCACGCTGCCGACCGCGATCGGCGACCTCCTGGTCGTCGCCGACGGCGACGCGCTCGCGGGCATCTACTTCCCGGGGCACTGGCATCCGCCGGTCGCCGGCTCCCTCGGCGTCGCGGTCGACACGTCCTCCGACCGGCTCGTGCTGCAGCTGCGTTCGGAGCTCGGCGAGTACCTCGACGGACGCCGTACCGAGTTCGACCTGCCGTTGGCGCCCGTCGGCGACGAGTTCCAGCTGACGGTCTGGCGGATGCTGCGGGGCATCCGATACGGCGAGACGACCACGTACGGCGAGCTCGCCGAGCGCCTCGGCGACCGCAACCTCGCGCGTCGCGTCGGCGGCGCCGTCGGCCGGAACCCGCTGAGCATCCTCGTGCCGTGCCACCGCGTGGTGGGCGCCGACGGCTCGCTCACCGGCTACGCGGGCGGGCTCGACCGCAAGCGGTTCCTGCTCGAGCTCGAGGGCGCCGAGGTGGTGGCGCAGCGGCGGCTGTTCTGACGCGGGAACGGCTTGCGTCAGCGCTCGTCGTCCGCGTCAGCGCTCGTCGTCGCTGGTGACCCAGGGCGCGCCCCAGCCGGATGCCGCACGACGGGCGGCGTTGCGGCCGTCCTCGTCGGCGCGCGAGGGACCGGGGAGCGTGTCCTCGCCTTCGACGCGCTGCATCTCCTCGTAGCCCTCTTCGACCTCGTCGTGGTCGCGTCGACCCATGGCGACCTCCTTCGCTCGCGCCGGTGCGAGGATTCCTCGCTGCAGCCCAGTCTCCTCCGTCCGAACGGATGCCGCGACCACCGCCCGCGCGAGTTCGGATGCTGTTCACCCGGCCGGCGCCTCATCCGAGCCGGCCCCGCGCTCCGACGACCGGGTCAGCCGAGCACCCCGTCGGGATCCCGCACGACGACCCGCGGCGACCCGTCGGAACGTGCACCGACCGCCGACGGCAGCGCGTGGAAGAGCTGGCGCACCGCGCTGCCGACGCGGGTCACGCCCGAGAAGTCGAGCACGAGGCATCCGTCGTCGGTGACGAGCGGAGCCAGCCGGGTGAGCACCTCCTCGGCGGCCGCGAAGTAGATCTCGCCGCGGAGCAGCGCGACCGTCTCGCCGTCCGAGGTGGTGAGCGAGGCGATCGGCGAGAGCGCATCGCCGCGGTGGGCGAGCATGTGGAGCCCGTACTGCGACGAGAGGCGCTCGAGCATGGTCACACCGCGCACGCTGTTGCCGCGGGCGTCGAGCCGCGGGCTGAACGTGCCGATGCCGAACTGGCCCGGCTGCACCGCAACGATGCCGCCGCCGACGCCGCTCTTCGCGGGCAGGCCGACGTGCACCATCCAGTGGCCCGACTCGTCGTACATGCCGCAGCTCGTCATGACCGCGGTCGTCCAGCGCGCGGCATCCTCGCTGATCACGCGCTCGCCCGACACGGGGTTCACGCCGCCGGTCGCGAGCGTCGCGGCCATGATCGCGAGGTCGCGGGCCGTGACCGAGAGCGAGCACTGGCGGAAGTACGCGGTCGTCGCCACCTCGACATCGGCTGCGAGGGTGCCAGCCGACTTGGTGAGGTAGGCGAGCGCGCGATTGCGGTCGCCGGTGCGCGCCTCCGACGAGAACACGTCCTCGTCGACGAGCAGGTCGCGGCCGGCGAAGCGCTCGAGGCCCGAGCGGATGACGCCGAACTTGTCCTCGACGGTGTCGCCCGCGATGAGCGACGTCGTCACGATCGCGCCGGCGTTGATCATCGGGTTGAACGGGCGACCGGATGCCGCCTCGAGGCTGATCGCGTTGAACGGTTCGCCGCTCGGGTCGAGGCCGACGTGCTTCGTCACCTCGTCGACGCCGAGCGCGTCGAGCGCGAGCGCGAACACGAACGGCTTCGACACCGACTGGATCGTGAACGCCACGTCGCTGTCGCCCGCGTCGTGCACGTCGCCGCGGGCGCTCACGAGGGCGATGCCGAGCCGGTCGGGCTCCACGTTCGCGAGCTCGGGGATGTACGAAGCGACCTCCCCGCTCGTGTCGGGACGTGCGGCGTCGAGCACCGCGTCCAAGGTCGCGCGGACCGGGTGATGCAGGTCGACCGGCATGCGGTCAGCCTATGGGCCACGGATGCCGCGCGTCACGAGTCGGGCTCGTGAAGCGGAGGTGGCGAGAACACGCCGGTCGATTCGCGGCATCCGGTCGATTCGCGGC
>CBFGWW010000127.1:0-9343 GCA_965652625.1 uncultured Agromyces sp. | reverse complement strand
ACACGTCGAGCTCGGTCCAGTTCGAGATCGGGAACGCGCGCACGTGCTGGCCGACGGTGTGGCGGCCGTTGTAGAGGTCCCAGAGCTCCGGACGCTGGTTGCGCGGGTCCCACTGGCCGAACTCGTCGCGCAGGCTCAGGATGCGCTCCTTGGCGCGGGCCTTGTCCTCGTCGCGGCGGGCGCCGCCGAAGACCGCGTCGTGCCGTCCGGCGGCGATCGCGTCGAGCAGCGGCTGGGTCTGCAGCGGGTTGCGCGTGCCGTCGGCGCGCTCCTGGAGGCGGCCGTCGTCGAGGTAGTCCTGCACGGCGGCGACCTCGAGTCGCAGCCCGAGCCGCGCGACGGTGCGGTCGCGGAAGTCGATGACCTCGGGGAAGTTGTGGCCCGTGTCGACGTGCAGCACCGGGAACGGCACCTTCGCCGGCCAGAACGCCTTCGCGGCGAGGTGCAGCACGACCACGGAGTCCTTGCCGCCCGAGAACAGCAGCACGGGCCGCTCGAACTCGGCGACGACCTCTCGGATGATGTGGATCGACTCCGACTCGAGCGCGTCGAGGGTGGAGAGGGACGGTCGGGCGTCGACCGGCGTCGGGATCGTCGTCTCGCTCATAGGTGCAACCCGCATTCGGTCTTGGCGAGACCGGCCCATCGGCCCGACCTCGGGTCCTCGCCCGCGGCGACGGGCTTCGTGCACGGCTCGCAGCCGATCGAGGGGTAGCCGTGCGACATGAGGAGGTTCACGGGAACCTGGTGCGCGCCGGCGTAGTCGAGCAGCTCGTCGAAGGTCCACGCGGCGAGCGGGTTGACCTTCACGAGCCCGTTGCGCTCGTCCCAGGACACGAGCGGCGTGTTCGTGCGCGTCGGGGCTTCCTCGCGGCGCACGCCCGTGAACCACACCTCGTAGCCGCCGAGTGCCTGCTGCAGGGGCGCGACCGTTCGGCGCGCACAGCAGAGGACAGTATCGCGCGCGAAGAGCTCGGCGCCGAACTCGGCGTCCTGCTGGGCGACGGTCTGCTCGGGCAGCACGTCGACGATCCGCACGTCGAGCGCACGGGCGACCTCGTCGCGCGTCACGTACGTCTCGGTGAAGTGGTACCCCGTGTCGAGGAACAGCACGTCGACGCCGGGCAGCTGCTCGGCGATCACGTGCGGCAGCACGGCGTCGGCCATCGAGCAGGCGACCGCCGCGGCATCCGTGGCGAAGTGCTCGGCGACCCACGCGACGACCTCGGCGGCGGATGCCTCGTGGTCGGTCAGGCTGCCGAGCTCGGCGTTGCCCGCCTCGGCGAGCGCGCGCAGCTCGTCGGCGGACCTCCGACTCGCTGGTCGAGGAGGGCGCGAAGCACCCGTATCGAGACCGGGCACCGAGGTCTCGATACGCGTCGCCTGCGGCGTCGCGACTCGACCACCGGAGGGGGCGACGTTCCGCGCGCTCATCGCAGGGACTCCTCGTCGGCGCGGTGCGCCCACTGGGCGAACGACTCGTCGGCTGCGGCGTCGCGCTCGGCGAGGAACCGCGTGACCACGCGCTCGACGTAGTCGGCGATGCCGTCGGCGGACACCTTCAGGCCGCGCACCGTGCGACCCAGCCCGGCCTCGTCGCGGTCGAGCGACGCGAGCCCGCCGCCGAGGTGCACCTGGTAGCCGGGCACCTGCTCGCCGTCGATCGTGACGAGCTGGCCCTTGAGGCCGATGTCGGCGGTCTGGATGCGCGCGCACGAGTTGGGGCAGCCGTTGACGTGCAGGCTGATCGGATGCGGCAGGTCGAAGCCCGCGAGGCGTTCCTCGAGTTCGAGCACGGCGGCGGTCGCGTACGCCTTGGTCTCGACGATGGCGAGCTTGCAGAACTCGATGCCCGTGCACGCGATCGTGCCGCGGCGGATGAGGCTCGGGCGGGCCGAGAGCCCGAGCTCGTCGAGGCCCGCGATGAGCGACTCGACCCGATGCTCGGGGATGTCGAGGATGACGACCTTCTGGTGCGGCGTGGTGCGCAGTCGGGTCGAGCCGTGCGCTTCGACGAGGTCGGCGAGCTTCGTCAGGATCGGGCCGGAGACGCGTCCGACGATCGGCGTCGCGCCGACGTAGTACCGGCCGTCCTTCTGGCGGTGCACGCCGACGTGGTCGCCGGGCGTGGTGGGCGTCGGCGCCGCGGGGCCGTCGGGGAGCGGCGCGTCGAGGTACTCGGTCTCGAGCACCTCGCGGAACTTCTCGACGCCCCAGTCGGCGAGCAGGAACTTCAGGCGGGCCTTGTTGCGCAGGCGGCGGTAGCCGTAGTCGCGGAAGATCTGCGCGACGCCGTGCCACGCGTCGGCCACGCGGTCGGGGGCGACGAAGACGCCGAGGCGCTCGGCGAGGCGCGGAGCCGTGGAGAGGCCGCCGCCGACCCAGAGGTCGTAGCCGACGCCGAGCTCGGGGTGCTCGACCGCGACGAACGCGACGTCGTTGATCTCGTGCACGACGTCCTGGCTGGGGTGACCCGTCAGCGCCGACTTGAACTTGCGCGGCAGGTTCGCGAGCGATTCGTCGCCGATGAAGCGGCTCGTGATCTCGTCGATCTGCGGGGTCGGGTCGATGAGCTCGTCCGCGGCGATGCCGGCGACCGGTGAGCCGAGCACCACGCGGGGCACGTCGCCGCACGCCTCCGTCGTGCCGAGGCCGACGGCCTCGAGCCGCCGCCAGATCTCGGGGACGTCCTCGACGCGGATCCAGTGCAGCTGGATGTTCTGGCGGTCGGTGAGGTCGGCCGTGTCGCGCCCGAACTCGGTGGAGATGCCGCCGATGACACGCAGCTGCTCGGTCGTGAGCTGCCCGCCGTCGATGCGGACGCGCAGCATGAAGTACTCGTCCTCGAGCTCGTGCGGTTCGAGCGTGGCGGTGCGGCCGCCGTCGATGCCGGGCTTGCGCTGCGTGTAGAGGCCCCACCAGCGGAACCGGCCGTGCAGGTCGGTCGGGTCGATCGAGGCGAAGCCGCCGTCGGCATAGATGCGCTCGATGCGCTCGCGCACGGCGAGGCCGCCGTCCTCCTGCTTCCACTGCTCGTTGGCGTTGAGCGGTTCGGTGCCGTCGACCTTCCACTGTCCGTGCGGGCGGGAGGCCGGGCGGGCCGGGCGGTCGCCGCGGACCGGGCGCTCGCCCGTCGGACGCTCGGGCCGGGCGGGTCGCTCGGTGCGGGCCGGGCGCGCGGGCGCGGCATCCGTCGTCGTGGGCGGTGTCGTCACGGGCGTCCTCCTCTCGGCCGGCGCGTTCTGCGCGGTGGTGTCCGGTCGAACGTAGGCGAGTCGGCCACCCGCGAACAGGTGCCGTGTCACGCCCGGTCACGGCCCGTCGCATTGCGTCACATGACGTCGTTGTTCGACACGAGGGGTTGCGCTCGGCATCGAGGCGGTAATGGGACGATCCCCTCCGGTTCGAGGTGGGTCGCGCGAGCTCTTGACTCAATAGAAAGTACTTGTCAAAATGGAAACAGAGAGGAAGGTCGCCATGGACGAACCGAGCGAATCCGCGGCTGCGCGGGCCCTCGCCGACGCCGAGCGCATCGCGGCTCTCGTGCAGGCGCGCACGTCGCAGAACGTCGTCGGCTGGCTCGCCGCCGTCGCAGGCGCGAGTGCCTTCTACCTCACCGGGGTCGGCGCTGCCGGCACCGACTGGACCTGGGTCGCCATGCTCTCCGGCCTGCTCGGCACCGTCATCGCGAGCGTGTCCGGCTTGTTCTTCGCGAGCGACGTCTCGGGCGCTCGCCCGCAGCTGCGTCGATGGTGGCGTGTCGTCCTGGTCTGGCTGCTCGTCCTCGGGGCGACCCTGGGCATCGGACTCCCGTTGTTCCCCGGGCAGCTGGCGTACTGGCTGCCGCTCGCGGTCGTCAGCGCCGTGCCGCTCATGGTGGGCATCGCGCTCGAGATCCGCGAATGACGGCCACGGTGCCGGGGGCGAGCGCCGGCGGCGAGCACCCGCGCCACCGCCTCGAGCAGTCGTTGCTGCATGCCGTGCGCTTCTCGATCATGGCGACGCTCTCGGCGACCGACATGGCCGAGTTCGCGTTCGTCCGCGACACCGTCGAGGTGAGCGATTCGGTCCTGAGCAAGCAGGTCGCGGTGCTCGAGGCCGCCGGGTACGTGTCCGTGCTGAAGGGCTACGTCGGCAAGCGCCCGCGCACCTGGCTGCGAGTGACCCCGAGCGGCCGCGAGGCGTTCGCACGGCACCTCGAGGCATTGCGGGAGATCACCCGCGACGGCGCCTGACGGGCGTCACACCGGCTGCGTCTCGCCGAGAGAGGCGGCTGCGGCCGCGTACCGGTCGAGCACGACCTCCACGAGCTCGGTCGGAGCCTGCTCGTCGGGCAGCAGGAGCGGCTGCGCCGTGACGTCGGCTCCGGCCGCCCGCGCGAGGTCGTCGAAGTAGCCGGGTGCGAGCAGGTAGTTCGCGACCACGACGCGGCCGCCGGCTGCTCCTCCGTCGGCTGCCCCCCGGGCCGTCGCGACCGCCTCGGGCAGCCTCGGCTCGGCCGCCGAGAGGAAGCCCAGCGCGACCTCCCGACCGGATGCCGCGGCGAGCCGAGCGGCCTGGTCGCGGCAGTCCTCGACGGCGCGCCGGTCGCTCGAGCCCGCCACGGCGAGCACGATGCGGTCGTCGTCGCGCAGGCCGGCCTCCTCGAGCCGGCGCAGCAGCACGGTCGCGAGCCGGTCGTCGGGACCCAGCGCTCCGGCGAGCACGACCGCACGGTTCGTCTCCTCGGCGACGGCCTCGGTGAGGTCCACGTACACGTGGTATCCCGCCGAGAGCAGCAGCGGCACGACCACCGCGGGCTCGCCGGCGGCGAGCGAGGCGAGGGTCTCGGGCACGTCGGGCTGCTCGACGTCCACGTGTCCGAGTCGCACGCTGGGCGGGGCATCCGGATGCCGCTGCGCCACCGCCTCGGCGACGGCGTCGCGCAGGCCGCGCACGGCGCGCTGCCCCTCGGGTGACGAGGTGCCGTGCGAGATGCCCACGAGGGCCGGGGTGCGGTGCGCCATGCGTCCATGCTCGCACCTGCTCGCCTGCCCGCTCGACGCCGGGCACTGCGGGAGGAGATCCGCGCGAGGGGAGGTCGACATCGCGCCGCAGCTCCTCCCGCCGCGCGGATCTCCTCCCCGGGCGGATGGCCGCGGCTCAGCCGCCGGCTCGTCGCGGCATCCGCCGGCTCGGCTAGCGTTGCCGCCATGGCGAACCCACCCCGCATCCGCGTCGGCATCATCGGCACCGGCTGGATGTCCGACATGATCGTGCCCGACTTCCGAACCCTCGACGCGTTCGAGCTCGTGGCCGTCGCGGGGCGCGACGGCGGGCGCACGCGCGCCTTCGCGGAGGCCCGCGGCATCCCGCACCCCGGATCGGTCGACGACCTGTTCGGCCGCGACGACCTCGACCTCGTCTACATCGCGACCACGCACGACAGCCATTTCGAGCTCGCGCGCCGCGCGCTGGAGCGCGACCTGCCGGTGCTGCTCGAGAAGGCGTTCACCATGGATGCCGCGCAGGCCGAGCAGCTCGTCGCCCGCTCGCACGAGCGCGGCGTCTTCCTCATGGAGGCGATGTGGATGCGGTTCAACCCCGCCATCCGCCGCGTCGCCGAGCTGCTCGCCGACGGCGCGATCGGCGAGCCGCGCAACCTCGCGGCGACGTTCGGGTTCATCATCCCCGATCCGACGCACCGGCTCTGGGACGCGGAGCACGGCGGCGGCTCGGCCCTCGACCAGGGCGTGTACCCGCTCGCACTCGCCGACCTCCTCTTCGGGCCGCACACGTCGCTCGCGGCCACGGGCTCGCGGATCGGCCCCGACGGCGCACCCACCGGCGTGGACGGCGAGCTGGCCGTGCTCCTGGGCTACGCCGACGGGCGGCAGGCGACGCTCGCGACGTCGCTGCGCTCACTGCTGCCGTGCGACGCGTGGATCGGCGGCACCGCCGGGCGCCTCCGGATCCTGCCCGCGTTCTGGGCGACCGAGGGCTTCGTGCTCGAGCGCTCCTTCGGCGGCGTCGACCTCGACCGCGAGGAGGTGCTGATCCCGAAGATCGGCAACGGCTACGTGCCGATGCTCGAGGCGGTCGCCGAGGCGCTGCGCGACGGACGGATCGAGCACGAGCTCAGCAGCCACGCCGCGACGCTGCGCGTCATGCGCGCGGTCGACGCGGTGCTCGCGGCGGTCTGACGCGGCAGCGGCCGTCGTCGCCCGTCAACTGTCGTCGCGTGCCGCGGGAGGAGATCCGCATGACGGGAGGACGAATCCGCGCCGAGGCTCCTCCCTCGGCGCGAATCTCCTCGCGGTCTGCCGCGCTCGGCCTCGTTTCCGAGCGTCAGGCGGATGCCGCGGGCACGACGCGCTCGCCGAGGCCGGCCGCGTCGACGCCGGCGAGCCCGCCCAGCGCGAACGCCGTCACGGCGTCGAGCGTCGGGTCGGCGCCGAGCACCCGCGCGTGGCCGGCGCCCTCGGTGAGCACGAGCCGCGAGCGCTCGCCGTGGGCGTCGCGCAGGCGCAGCGACTCGGTGAACGAGACCTCGCGGTCGCCGCGGTCGTGCACGAGCAGCAGCGGGACGCCGTCGGGCAGCGGACGGGTGACGGCGTCGACGCGCGCGAACGGCTCGGCCACGTCGGGCACCACCCGGCGCGCGAACTCACGTGCGAGCACGTCGGCGCTCGCCCGGCCGATGCCGACGCGCTCGGCGAACGAGTCGACGAGGTATCGGGCGTCGCCCATGCCGGCGATCGCGACGACGCCGCCCGTCGCGGTGCCCTCGCGCACTGCGGTGAGCGCCGCGAGGGCGCCGAACGAGTGGCCGATGACGAGCCGGAACATCCCGTGGCGGCGCTGCATCGCCTCGATACCCGCGAGGTAGTCGCGGATGTCGGTGCGTCGGCCGGCGGAGGCGCCGTTCGCCGGGGCGTCGAACGCGACGACGCGGAAGCCCTCGGAGCGCAGCTCGCGCACGATCGGCCCGAACTGCGACGCGCGACCGCGCCAACCGTGCACGACCAGCACGGTCTCGGGCCCGTGGCCCCACGAGTAGGTGACGACCTCGCGCCCGCGCACCGTGGTCGTCTCGCGCGACGCCTCCTCATGCACGGCGCGATCGCTCGCTCGCACGGGCAGCACGGGTCGCACCTGGCGGAACAGCGGCAGGGCGAGGCGCCCGGCGAGCGGCGGCGAGACCCGGTCGGCGGCGCGGAGCGCTGAGACGGCGAGGGTGGTGGCGGGGTTCATGACGGCCTCCGATGGTCGTGGCTCGCGGCATCCGCGGGTCGATCTCCAATGAATACGAACGATCGTACGTACACTATACGAACGATCGTGCGTAAACTACAAGACATGGACCAGGTCGACGGACGACGGCTTCGGGGCGACGCGTCCCGACGCGTCGTGCTCGAGCGCGCGGCCGACCTCGCATCGGTCGAGGGGCTCGACGGGCTCTCGATCGGCCGGCTCGCGGCCGCGGCCGACGTGAGCAAGAGCGGCGTCGCCACGCTGTTCGGCTCGAAGGAGCGCCTGCAGCTCGCGACCGTCGAGGCGGCGGCGCAGCGGTTCCGCGAGCACGTGCTCGAGCCTGCACGCGTCGAACCGCGGGGCGTGCGCCGCATCGCGGCCCTGCTCGACGCCTGGATCGCGTACTCCCGCGACCGCGTCTTCCCCGGCGGGTGCTTCTTCGCCGCCGCCCTCGTCGACTTCGACGCCAAGCCCGGGCCCGTGCGCGACGCGATCGCCGCCGCCTACCGGAGCTGGAACGACTACCTGCGCATCTCGGTGGGCTATGCGATCGAGCAGGGCGAGCTCGATCCGGGCACGGATGCCGCGCTGCTGGCGTTCGAGTTCGTGGCCCTCCTCGACGCGGCGAACGCGCAGTCGGTCATGTCGGGATCGCCCGAGCCGTACGCGCTCGCCCGACGCGCGATCGCGCCGCGACTGCTCGCGGCCGGTGCGGCCGACGACGTCGTGCGCCGATTCCTCGACGTCGACGACCTGGCCGCCTGACCCGGCGTGACCGCCCCGCCGAACGGCGGGAGAATGGTCGGGAATGCGCCGCATTCGTCGGTTCCGCCACGTCGCGCGCGCCGCCGAGCATGGAGGTGACGCCACGACGAGGTGGCGCGGAACCGAGGAGTACCGATGACGACGACGATGTCCAGGCCCCCGTTCGACCCCGAGCTCGAAGCCGTGCTCGGCGTGCTCGCCGAACAGCTGCCGAGCTCGATCACGCCCGAGATGATCCCCCTGATGCGCCAGGCCCCGATCACGGCGCCCGTCGACGAGCTGCTCGCCGAGCACGGCATCGCCCGGCGCGACGTGGTGGTCCGCGGCCACCAGGACGCGGACATCACCGTGAGCGTCCTCTCCAAGGAGGGTCGCACCGGGCTCGGCCCCGGGATCTACCACACGCACGGCGGCGGCATGATCGTCGGCGACCGCTTCGTCGGCATCGCCACCCTGGTCGACTGGATCGTCGCGTTCGACGCCACGGTGGTCACGGTCGAGTATCGGCTGGCCCCGGAGTTCCCCGACCCGTTCCCCGTCGAGGACTGCTACGCCGGGCTCGTCTGGACGGCCGACCACGCCGAGGAGCTCGGGATCGACCCCGAGCGGCTCATCATCGCGGGCGCGAGCGCGGGCGGCGGCCTCGCAGCCGGGACGGCGCTGCTCGCCCGCGACCGCGGCGGACCCGCCCTCACGGGCCAGATGCTGATCTGCCCGATGCTCGACGACCGCGACGCAACGGTGTCGACCCGCCAGATCGACGGCATCGGCGTGTGGGACCGGACGTCGAACCTCACCGGCTGGGGCGCGTTGCTCGGCGACCGGCGCGGCGGCGACGACGTGTCGGTCTACGCCGCACCCGCACGCGCGACCGACCTCGCGGGCCTTCCGCCCGCCTTCATCGACTGCGGCAGCGCCGAGGTGTTCCGCGACGAGGACGTCGCCTACGCCACCGCGCTCTGGACGTCCGGCGTCCAGGCCGAGCTGCACGTCTGGCCGGGCGGATTCCACGGCTTCGACATGATGGCGCCGCACGCCGCGCTCTCGAAGGCCGCCACCGAGGTGCGCACCAGCTGGGTGGGCCGGATCCTCGGTTCCTGATCGTCGCGACCGCGGGCCCGCACGCCTGCCCGCCCGCGGTCGCGCGCGCACCGCCGCACTGGCGGGCGAAACGGCGTGCCCGAGCGTTCCGCAGCGCGTGCGGGACGCGGAGGCACGCCCTAGTGTGGGTCCACACGCGATGGAGCCCGGAACATGCAGGAACTCGTCGGTCGCCTGACCGCCCTCGACCCCGAGGCGAGCGAGACGCTGAAGGTGATCTCGTACTTCGACACGCTGCTCGCGG
>CBFGWW010000126.1:0-9411 GCA_965652625.1 uncultured Agromyces sp. | reverse complement strand
CTGGCAGACCGAGGCGCCGCTGCGCATGCTCATGAACAACCTCGACCCCGAGGTGGCCGAGCGCCCCGGCGACCTCATCGTGTACGGCGGCACGGGCAGGGCCGCCCGCAACTGGGAGTCGTTCGACGCGATCGTCCGCACGCTCGAGGACCTCGAGCCCGACGAGACCCTGCTCGTGCAGTCGGGCAAGCCCGTGGGCGTCTTCCGCACGCACGAATGGGCGCCGCGCGTGCTCATCGCCAACTCGAACCTCGTCGGCGACTGGGCGACGTGGCCCGAGTTCCGCCGCCTCGAGCAGCTCGGCCTCACCATGTACGGCCAGATGACCGCGGGCTCCTGGATCTACATCGGCACGCAGGGCATCCTGCAGGGCACGTACGAGACGTTCGGCGCGATCGCCCGCGCCAGGTTCGGCGGATCGCTCGCCGGCACGCTCACGCTCACCGCCGGCTGCGGCGGCATGGGCGGCGCCCAGCCGCTCGCCGTGACCATGAACGAGGGCGTCGTGCTCATCGTCGACGTCGACGAGTCCCGCCTGGCGCGCCGCGTCGACCACGGCTACCTCGACGAGCTGACCGACGACCTCGACGTGGCGATCGAGCGCGTGCTCGCCGCGAAGGCCGCGCGCACCCCGCTCAGCGTCGGCCTCGTCGGCAACGCCGCCACCGTCTTCCCCGAGCTGCTCGCGCGCGGCGTGGCGATCGACATCGTGACCGACCAGACCAGCGCGCACGACCCGCTGTCGTACCTGCCCGAGGGCGTCTCGGTCGACGAGTGGCATGAGCTCGCGGCATCCGACCCCGAGGGCTTCACGACCCGCGCCCGCGAGAGCATGGCGAAGCACGTCGACGCCATGGTCGGCTTCCAGGACGCCGGCGCCGAGGTGTTCGACTACGGCAACTCGATCCGCCGCGAAGCGGAGCTCGGCGGGCTCGCGCACGACCGCGCCTTCGCGTTCCCGGGCTTCGTGCCCGCCTACATCCGCCCGCTCTTCGCCGAGGGCAAGGGGCTGTTCCGCTGGGCCGCACTCTCGGGCGACCCGGCCGACATCGCGGCGACCGACCGCGCGATCCTCGAGCTGTTCCCCGACGACGAGCACCTGCGCCGCTGGATCACGCAGGCCGGCGAGAAGGTGCACTTCGAGGGCCTGCCGGCCCGCATCTGCTGGCTCGGCTACCAGGAACGCCACCTCGCGGGCCTGAAGTTCAACGAGATGGTCGCCTCGGGCGAGCTCAGCGCGCCGGTCGTCATCGGCCGCGACCACCTCGACTCGGGCTCGGTCGCCTCGCCCTACCGCGAGACCGAGGCCATGGCCGACGGCTCCGACGCGATCGCCGACTGGCCGCTGCTCAACGCGCTGCTCAACACGGCCTCGGGCGCGACCTGGGTGTCGATCCACCACGGTGGCGGCGTCGGCATCGGCCGCTCGATCCACGCCGGCCAGGTGGTGGTCGCCGACGGCACCGACCTCGCGGCCGAGAAGATCGCGCGCGTGCTCGTGAACGACCCGGGCACCGGCGTCATGCGGCACGTCGACGCGGGCTACGACCGCGCCGTCGAGGTGGCTCGCGAGCGCGGCCTCCGCGTGCCCATGATGGACGCATGACGGGTGTCCATTCGCCCGACCTCGTGACACCACGATGAGGAGGGCACGCATGACCGATGGCGGTGCAGTGAAGCGGATGCTGCTGACGAACGTCGGCGAGCTGGTCACGAACGACCCGGCCCCCGACCGCGACGGCGGCGCGCTCGGCATCGTGCGGGATGCGGCCGTGCTCGTGGAGGACGGCCGCATCGCGTGGATCGGACCGGCCGCGCACGTGCCCGCGCGCGCCGACGAGCTGCGCCACGAGCGTGACGATCGCCGCGACGGCGACGAACACCGGTCGCTGTGGGACGCCGACGTCGACGTCATCGACGCCGGCGGCCGTGCCGTGATCCCCGGCTTCGTCGACAGCCACACCCACCTCGTGTTCGGCGGCGACCGGGCCGAGGAGTTCGCCGCGCGCATGGCCGGGCGCCGCTACGAGGCAGGGGGCATCCGCTCGACCGTGGCCGCGACCCGCGCGGCGACCGACGACGAGCTGCGCGCCCGCCTCGCCGGGTTCGTGTCCGAGCTGCACGCCCAGGGCACCACGACGTTCGAGGTGAAGTCGGGCTACGGCCTCTCGGTGCGCGACGAGGAGCGCATCGTGCGCCTCGCCCGCGAGGTCACCGACGAGGTCACGTTCCTCGGCGCGCACGTCGTACCGGCCGACTACGCCGACCCGGCGGACGACCCCGGCACGGGCGCCGACGCCTACGTCGACCTCGTCGTCGGCGAGATGCTCGAGGCCTGCGCGCCGCACGCCAAGTGGATCGACGCGTTCTGCGAGCGCGGCGCGTTCACCGCCGAGCAGTCCCGGCGGGTGCTCGAGGCGGGTGCTGCCGTGGGCCTCGGCGTACGGGTGCACGGCAACCAGCTCGGCGCGGGCGACGGAGTGCGTCTCGCGGTCGAGCTCGGCGCGGCATCCGTCGACCACTGCACCTACCTCGACGACGAGGAGGTCGCGGCGCTCGCGGCATCCGACACGGTCGCCACCCTGCTGCCGGGCGTCGAGTTCTCGACGCGCCAGCCGTACCCCGACGCGCGGCGCCTCATCGACGCGGGCGTCACGGTGGCGCTCGCGAGCGACTGCAACCCGGGGTCGAGCTTCACGAGCTCGATGCCGTTCTGCATCGCGGTCGCCGTGCGCGACATGGGCATGACGCCCGCCGAGGCGCTCTGGGCGTCGACCGCCGGCGGTGCGGCGGCGCTGCGGCGCACGGATGTCGGGGCGATCCGCCCGGGCGGGCCGGCCGACGTCGTGCTCCTCGACGCCCCGAGCCACGTGCACCTCGCCTACCGTCCGGGCGTGCCGCTCGTCGCACGCGTCTGGAAGGACGGGGAGATCGTCGCCTAGGGGTGCCCCGATCGGCGCATCGGGTGGACCATGGAGTCGATCGGATCCCGAAGGGGGTGGATCGTGGACGTCGCCATCGAACCGTCGATCTCGACGGAGCAGGTGCGCATCTGGGCGGGCCTGCAGGGCTTCATCAGCCTCGCCGCGGTCGTCGCCCTCGCGCTGTTCTTCCTGCTCAGCGGATCGTCGGCTTCGGGGCCGTCGCGGTGGGCCTGGCTCGGGCCCGTGAACGACTGGCTCGCGGTCATCGGCGCGGCGCCGTGGGTGGTGGCGATGGTCCTCCTCGCGACCTACGTCAGGGCGGGGCCGTGGCTGTGGGTCCTCACGGTCGTCGCCTGCGCCGGAGCCACGGCGATCGCGATCGTGACCCTGCTCATGCTCGCGGGACGCGTCGGCCTGCAGGCGCAGTCCGTCGTCTCGGTCGGCGCGGCGCTCGTCGCGTTCGCGTGGATCGCGTTCGCCGGGAGTGCAGCGCACGCGGCCGGCGCGGTCCCGGCGTGGGTGTCGGTCCTCGCCATCGCGATCGTCGTCGCCTTCGTCGCGGGCGGGATCGTGGCGGGCCTCGGGTACGTGTCGCCGGCGGGTTCCGCGCTGCAGACGACGCTCTACATCGTCGGCGGCTCCCTCGTCGGACTCTCCTGGTTCGCGTTCCCCGCCTGGTGGCTCATCCTCGCGCCGACCCTCGCCTGACGGCGCCGCCCGATCGTCGACGTTGCGGCCGCAGCCGCGGCATCGGCTCGGTCGTCGTCGCTCAGTCGTCGTCGCTCAGTCGTCGTCGCTGCGGCGCAGCCGTCGCCGCGCCGACAGCAGCATGACGTCGGGCCGCGAGGCGACGAGCCGCTCGGCACGGTCGAGCGTGTCGGTCACGCGCTCGGCTCCGGATGCCACGACGCCGACGCCGAGCACGGCGCGGCGGTGCAGGTCCTGGTCGGCCACCTCGGCCACGCTCGCCTCGGTCACCCGGCGCAGGTCGGCGAGGATCGGGCGGATGACGGCGCGCTTGTCCTTCAGCGAGTGCACGTCGCCGAGCAGCAGGTCGAACTCGATCCAGCCGATCCACATGACGTGCTCCCGATCGATCCGGATCGCGAGACGCGTCCGGCTACGCCGGTCGCTCCTCGACCACCGGCGCGCGCCGCACCTCGATCGCGGTCACGCCCCTGAGGCCGATCCAGGCGCGGTCACCCGCCTCGACGAGCGTCGCGAGCACGGTGTCGCACGTGCTGCAGCGCACGACCGTGCCGGCGCCGCTGCGGTAGACCATCGCCCGGGCGAGCTCGGCGACCGACCCGCAGCCGACGCACCGGCCGGTGGCGGTCGTCACGTCGAACGCGAAGAACTCGGCGAGCGGGCCCGCCAGGACGTTGCCGTCGACGTGCTCCATCACGTGCCTCCGTATCGTTCGGTGCGGATCGACCGCGGATCGTGGCCGAGCTCGACGAGCCAGTCGGCGACGCGCTCGACGAAGCCCGTCGAGCCGCAGACGAAGACCCGCGGGCGCTCCGACGCGGGGAACACCGCGGCCTCCAGCGCCTCGCGCATGATCCGGCCGGGCGGCGCCGCCCAGCCCTCGGGCGCGCGGCGGGTGTAGACGACGTCGAGCTGCAGTGGGGCCGCGGCATCCACGAGCGTCGCGAACTCGTCGTCGAAGTAGACGTCGTCGGGCGTGCGCACGGAGTACAGCAGGCGGAACGGCGTCGGGTCGGAGGCATCCGCGTGCGCGTGCGCCATCGCGTAGAGCGGCACGACGCCCGACCCGCCGGCGATGAGCTGCACCGGTCGGTGGTCGCCCGTGTCGGCCGTGGGAGCCCACACGAAGAACGCCCCGAGCGGGCCGTGCACCTCGAGCATGTCGCCGGCGCGCACGTCGTCGACGAGGTACGGCGACACCTCGCCGTCGGGCAGCTTGTCGACCGCGAGCACGACGCGGGTCGACGACCCCGATGAGGCGATCGAGTACGACCGCGTCGCCTGGTAGCCGTCGGGCGCGGTGAGGCGCACGTCGAGGTGCTGCCCCGCGGCATTCCCCGGCCAGCCGGGCACGTCGAGCTCGATGCGGGTCGCGTTGGGCGTCTCGCGATGCGTCGCGGCCACCGTTGCGACGTGCCAGCCCGAGCGCGGGACGGCGAGGGGCGCCTCGCTCGGCGCGACGGCCTGCGCGGTCGGGGCGTCGCTCACCAGTACCGCTCCTCCTTCCACGGATCCCCGTGGATGTGGTACCCGTTCTGCTCCCAGAAGCCGGGCTCGTCCTGGTCCATCATCACGAGTCCGCGCACCCACTTCGCGCTCTTCCAGAAGTAGAGGTGCGGCACGAGCAGCCGGGCCGGTCCGCCGTGCTCGGGGTCGAGCGGCTCGCCGTCGAACTCGAACGCGACCCACGCCTTGCCGTCGAGCAGCTCGTCGAGCGGGACGTTCGTCGTGTAGCCGCCGTAGCTGTGCGCCATCACGTAGTCGTACTGGGTCTCGACGTCCTCGAAGAGCGTGTCGAGCGAGACGCCGCGCCACCGAGTGCCGAGCTTCGACCAGTGCGTCACGCAGTGGATGTCGGTGTCGACGTCGTCGATCTTCAGCGACATGAACTGGTCCCAGTTCCACGAGTGCGCGCCGGTCTCGGTGCGGATCGTGAACTCCCAGTCGTCGGTGTCGACCTCGGGCGTGGGCCCGGCCGAGAGCACCGGGAAGTCGGTGACGAGGGTCTGTCCCGGCGGGAGCCGGTCGTCGCGCTCGCGACCACGCCCGCTGAACCCTCGAGTGATGAACGACATGGCGTCTCCTCCCGACTCGTCTCAGGGTAGTGACGCGTGCGCGCGCTGTCACGGTATCCGGTGCAGTCGACCTCCTCCGTGCACCGCCGGACATCGGCACGAAACACGCGAGCGCCTAGTGTGGAGGCATGGCGGCCCTCTCGCTCGGCATGCCGGCACTGCGCCGGCCCCCGTCGGCTGCGCCGTCGATCGAGGGGCGACCGGATGTCCCGGGGCTCGTCGACCGGTTCGGTCGGGTCGCCCGCGACCTCCGCGTGTCGATCACGTCGGCCTGCTCGCTGCGCTGCACGTACTGCATGCCCGCCGAGGGCCTGCCCGTGATCCCGCGCGACGAGCTGCTGTCGGCGACCGAGATCGCCCGGCTCGTCGGCATCGCGGTGCGCGACCTCGGCGTGACCGAGGTGCGCTTCACGGGCGGCGAGCCGCTCACCCGACCCGACCTCGTCGAGATCGTCGCGCGCAGCGCCGAGGCCGCTCCCGGCACGCCGCTCGCGCTGACGACGAACGGCATCGGCCTCGACCGCAAGGCCCAAGCGCTGAAGGACGCCGGGCTCAGCCGGGTCAACGTGTCGCTCGACACGCTCGACCGCGAGCACTTCACGCGGCTCACCCGCCGCGACCGGCTGCCGCGCGTGCTCGACGGCATCGCCGCGGCGCATCGTGCCGGACTCGGCCCGCTGAAGGTCAATGCGGTCGCCATGCGCGAGACCCTGCACGACGCGCCGACCCTGCTCGCCTGGGCCATCGAGCACGGATGCCGCCTCCGCTTCATCGAGCAGATGCCGCTCGATGCCGACGAGACCTGGCTCCGCGAGAACATGGTCGACGCGCAGGAGCTCCTCGACGTGCTCGGCGAGCACTTCGCGCTCGAGCCTGTCGGCCGCGACGACCCGTCGGCCCCGGCCGAGGAGTGGCTCGTCGACGGCGGCCCGGCGACGGTCGGCATCATCGCATCGGTGACGCGCTCGTTCTGCGCCGCCTGCGATCGCACGCGCCTGACCGCCGAGGGCACCGTGCGCTCGTGCCTGTTCGGCGACGACGAGACCGACCTGCGCGGGATGCTCCGCGACGGGGCATCCGATGCCGAGCTCGCCGACCGCTGGCGCGCCGCGATGTGGGGCAAGCAGGCCGGCCACGGCATCGACGCGGCAGACTTCCATCGCCCGGTGCGCTCCATGGGCGGGATCGGGGGCTGACGTGGCATCCGTGACCGTGCGCTACTTCGCGGCGGCGGCCGAGGCGGCCGGCGTGGAGGAGGAGACCCTCGCCGCGACCGAGGCGGGGTCGACCCTCGGCGAGCTCCGCGAGCTGCTCGTCGGCCGCTACGGGCCCGCGATGGCCCGGGTCGTCGCGAACGGCTCGTTCCTCGTCGACGGCGTCGTGCGTCGCGACGCCGCGGCCCCGATCGGCGCGAACGTCGACGTGCTCCCGCCGTTCTCGGGCGGCTGAGCGAGCCTCGGGGCCGCTACAGGTTCACCCACTCGGTCGCGCCGCCCTCGAGGTGCTGGCGCTTCCAGATCGGCGTGCGCTCCTTGATGCGGTCGACGAGCAGGGCGCACGCCGCGAACGCCTCGGCGCGGTGCGGCGCGGCGACGGATGCCACGAGCGCGACGTCCCCGATGGCGAGCGAGCCGACGCGGTGGGCGGCCGCCACGCGCAGGCCGGTCTCGCGGGCGACCTCGGCGCACGTCTCGCGCAGGAACCGCTCCGCCTCGGGATGCGCCTGGTAGTCGAGCCGGGTGACGGATGCCCCGTGGTCGTGGTCGCGGATCACGCCCTCGAACGTCACGAGCGCGCCGTCCTGCGGCGACCGCACGAACGCCTCGATCGCCGCGCGGTCGATGGGCTCGGCGAGCACGAGCGCCAAGACCTCGGGGTCGGTCACGCGGTCAGTCACGCGATTCCTCCCGCGGCGCGTGGTCGCCGCCGGCGACCTGGTCGAGCAGGTGCGGCAGCAGCTCGTCGAGCACGCGGAGTCCGTCGGCGACCCCACCCCGCGAGCCGGGCAGGTTGACGACGACGGTGCGTCCGGCGATGCCCGCGAGCGCGCGGCTCAGCGCCGCCGTCGGGGTGGCGGCCCGACCGGCCGCGCGGATCGCCTCCGCGACGCCGGGCAGCTCCTGGTCGAGGATCGCGAGCGTGGCCTCTGGCGTGCGGTCGCCCGGGTTCACCCCGGTTCCGCCGGTCGTGATGAGCACGGCCGGCGAGCCCGAGACCGCGCCGCGCAGCGCCTGGGACACGTCGGCGTCGGCCACGATCACGGGGGCGTCGGTGTCGAAGCCGCGCTCGCGGAGCCAGTCCACGATGATCGGGCCGGTCGTGTCCTCGGCGGCGCCGTCGGCCGCCCGGGTCGAGACGACGAGCACCTCGGCGATGCCGGCCGCGCGCGGATGCGCCGGAGCCGTGCGCGCCTCCTCGACGAGCGCCTCGCCCGCGGCATCGGTGTCGCCCGCGGCATCCGTGTCGCCCGCGGCATCCGTGTCGCCCGCGGCATCCGCTCGCCAGACACCGCGCTTGCCGCCGCGCTTCTCGACGAGCCGGATGCCGCCGAGCTGGGCCGCCGGGTCGACGGCCTTCACCATGTCGTGGAGTGTGAGGCCGGCGATCGCGACCGCGGTGAGCGCCTCCATCTCGATGCCGGTGCGCGCGGTCGTGGACACGGTCGCGCGGATCGTGACCGCCGCCTCCTCGAACCCGAAGTCGATCGACACCGCGTCGAGCGGCACGATGTGCGCGAGCGGGATGAGCTCGCTCGTGCGCTTGGCGCCCGAGATGCCGGCGATGCGTGCGGTCGGCAGCACGTCGGCCTTCTTCAGGCCGTCGGATCGCACGAGGCCGACCACCTCGGCCGTGGTGTCGAGGCGGCCCTCGGCGATCGCGATGCGGCGCGTGACGGGCTTGCCGCCGACGTCGACCATGCGCGCGCGGCCGTCGTCGTCGAGGTGGGTGAGGGAGGTCATAGCTCAACGGTATCCACGACGGCGCCGGCGTCGAGCGACGTGACGTGCTCGGGCACGACGATGAGCAGGTCGGATGCCGCGAGCGCCGCCACGAGGTGCGACCCCGGCCCCCCGACGACCTCGGCGCAACCGTCGTCGGTGCGGCGTCCGCGGAGGAACTGCCGCTTGCCCGCGACCGATGCGAGCGGCTCGGCGAGCTGGAGGCGCTCGCGGCGCGCCTGCGGAAGTCCCGCGATGGCTCGGAGGGTCGGCGCGACGAACAGCTCGAACGAGAGCTGCGCGCTCACGGGGTTGCCCGGGAAGCCGATCAGCGGGATGCCGCGGTACGCGCCCGTCGCCTGCGGGCCGCCCGGCTGCATCGCGACGGAGCCCACCCACGCGCCGAGCGGCTCGATGAGTTCGCGCACGACCTCGTAGGCGCCCTGCGAGATGCCCCCGCTCGTGAGGATCAGCTCGGCGTCCTCCTCGTGAGCCGCGTCGAGCTCGGCGCGCAGCGTGTCGGCGGCGTCGCGGACGCGCGCCTCGTGCACGACGACGGCGCCGGCGGCGCGCACGGCCGCGGCGAGCGCGACCCCGTTCGCGTCGGGGATCTCGCCGGGCTCGAGTTCGGCACCGGGCGCGACGACCTCGCTGCCCGTGCTGATGACGGCGACGCGCACGCGCTCGCGCACGAGCAGCTCGGTGAGGCCGGATGCCGCGGCGGCCGCGAGGTGCCGTGAGGCGAGCTTCAGGCCGGGCGGCAGC
>CBFGWW010000125.1:0-9500 GCA_965652625.1 uncultured Agromyces sp. | reverse complement strand
GGGGCGGCGGCCGCCCGGGCGGGGTTCGGGGCCTGGGGGGGGGTGGTGTGGGGGCTGGGCAGCGGGACCCCGAGCCCGAGCCCCGCGGCCCCGGGTGCGCCGCCGCCGGCCGCCGACGCGCCGTCGCAGGGCTCGGCGCACGTGCCCCCGCACGCCGCCGAGTGAGCGCGGCGGGCCGGGCTGGCCGCTGAGCCGGGCGGGCGGCTCAGGCGACCGTGGCGCGGGCGGCTCAGGCGGGCGTTGCGTCGGCGTGCTCGGGGACCGCGAGCCCGCCGTGCTCGGCCGCGGCGTCGAGCGCCGACATGAAGTCGGCCGTGAGATCGTCGACGTGCTCGAGGCCGACCGAGATGCGGACGACCGCGGCGTTCGGCTTCGCCTCGCCCGCGACGGGTCGGTGCGTCAGCGACGCCGGGTGCTGCACGAGCGAGTCGACGCCGCCGAGCGACACCGCGTGCGTGGCGAGCTCGCACGACTCCGTGAAGCGCGCCGCCGCGTCGTAGCCGCCGGCGAGCTCGATCGCGATGATCGAGCCGGGACCCGCCAGCTGCGTGCCGACGAGGCCCTGCGGGTCCTGACCGGGCAGCCCGGGGTAGTGCACCCGCGCGACGGCCGGGTGCGCGACGAGGCGTTCGGCGAGCACGCGCGCCGTCTCCTGCTGGGCGCGGACCCGCACCGGGAGCGTGCGGAGGCCGCGGTGCAGCAGGTACGCCGCCATCGGGTGCAGGAGCCCGCCCGTGAGCGCACGGACGCGGCGGAGCCGCTCGACCCAGTCGCCGTCGGCCGCCACGACGCCGCCCATGACGTCGCCGTGTCCGCCGAGGTACTTCGTGGCGCTGTGCAGCACGAGCGTGGCGCCGTGCTCGGCCGGGCGCTGCAGCACGGGCGTGGCGAACGTGTTGTCGACCAGCACGGGCACGTCGCCCGCGGCATCCGTCACCCGGCGCAGGTCGAGGAGCTCGAGCGTCGGGTTCGCGGGCGTCTCGACGACGACCAGCCCGGTATCGGCCTCGATCGCCGCGGCGATGCCGTCGGCGTCGGTCCAGGTGACTCGCGTGCCGAGCAGGCCGCTCTCGAGCACGTGGTCGGTGCCGCCGTAGAGCGGGCGCACGGCCACGACGTGCGGCCGGCCGGCGGAGGCCGTCGCGATGAGCGTCGCCGCGAGCGCCGCCATGCCGCTCGCGAACGCGACCGCGCCCTCGGTGCCCTCGAGGCCCGCGAGCGACGCTTCGAAGCGCGCGACGCCGGGCTGCCAGAGTCGCTGGTAGACGGCCGAGCGGCCCTCGCCGAGGTCGTGGCCGGTGGCGAGCTCCTCGTAGGAGAGGCCGCCGGCCTCGACCGACCCGAGCGGGTTCGTGGTGGAGAAGTCGATGACGGGAACGTGGGATCCGCTCGCCCGGACCCCGTCCATGCCGCCGTGCACGGCGCGGGTCTCGAACTGCGACGACGATGTCTGCATGTCTCGAAGAAAGCAGGATCTGTGACAATTCGCAAACACGGATGCACGATCATCGCGCTAGACTCTCAGGGCCGAAGAATCTTCACGTCACACCGAGGGGAGCCGAGCTCATGGCGCAGAAACCCGAACTCGACCGCGTCGACCGTGCGCTGCTGCGCGCGCTCTCGGCGAATGCGAGGGCCTCGGGTGCCGCCCTCGCCGCGGAGGTCGGCGTCGCCGAGTCCACCGTATCGCTCCGGCTGCGCCGGCTGCAGAGCCTCGGCACGGTGCGCGGCTACCGGGTCGACGTCGACCTGGCCTCGCTCGGGGTGTCGCTGCAGGCGCTCATCGCGGTGCGGCTCGTGAAGCACGACCGCAGCGAGATCGACGCGTTCCGTGCGCAGGTGCCGCACCTGCCGGGCGTGCTCGGCGTCTTCCACATGGCGGGCGCCGAGGATTACCTCCTGCACGTCGCAGCGCGCGACGCCGAGGAGCTCCGCGAGTTCGTGCTCGCGCACCTCACGGGGCATCCGGCCGTGGCGCACACCGAGACGAACCTCATTTTCGAGCACGTCGACGGCGACGGCTGGAACCGGCTCGTCGGGTAGACGGTCTTCCCGGCGCCGCGTCAGCCGATCGTCGTGCCGAACGCGAGGCCCAGCACGTAGGTGACCGCGGCCGCGCCGAGCCCGATCGCGAGCTGGCGGAATGCGCGCTTCATCGGCGACGCGCCCGACAGCAGGCCGACCGTGGCGCCCGTGGCGAGGAGCGCGATGCTCACGAGCACGGTCGCGGTGATGATGGCGGCGGTGCCGCTCAGGCCGAAGATCCACGGCAGCACGGGGATGAGCGCGCCCGAGGCGAAGAACAGGAAGCTCGAGATCGCGGCCGACATACCCGTGCCCACGGCCTCGTCGTCGTGCGCCGCCGACACGGCGAGCGCGTCGGTCGGAGCCGCGAGCTGCTCGGTCGCCCGGACGCGGGCCATCACGAGCGCCGCGTGGTCGCGGGCCTCGTCCTCGTCCATGCCGCGGGCGCGGTAGACGAGGGCGAGCTCGTTGGCGTCGAGGTCGAGGTCGGTGAGCGCCTCCCGTGCGGTCGGGTCGGGGGCGGATGCCTCGAGCAGCTCGCGCTGCGACCGCACCGACACGTACTCGCCGGCGCCCATCGACAGCGCGCCCGCGAGGAGGCCCGCGATGCCGGTGAACAGCACGACGGACGCCGGAACGCCCGTCGCGCCGATGCCGAGCACGAGCGCGAGGTTCGAGACCAGGCCGTCGTTGGCGCCGAACACGGCCGCGCGGAAGGTGCCCGCGAGTCGGCGGCGACCGCGTGCGGCGAGCCCGCGCACGACCTCCCCGTGGATGCGCTCGTCGGCCGCCATGGCGGCGGTCGCGTCGGGATCGGTGGCGTAGGGGGATCGGGCCTCGGCGCGCTGCGCGAGGGCGAGCACGAAGATCGAGCCGAAGCGGCGAGCGAGGCCGCCGAGCATCCGGGTGCGCAGGTCGGCGCGTGGCACGCCCGAGTCGTCGCCGTCGAGCAGCCGGAGCCAGTGCGCCTCGTGCCGCCCCTCGGCTGCTGCGAGGGCGAGCAGGATCTCGCGCTCCTCGCCGTCGCGTCGCGCGGCGAGCTCGCGGTAGACCGCCGCCTCCGCCCGCTCGTCCGCGAGGTAGCGCCGCCAGCGTGCCCGGTCCGCCGCCGTTCCCGGCCGTTCGTCGCTCATCCGCTCCACACATCCCATCGGGGAGCCGACGTCCGGTCGCTCCCCGCTCCGTCACGTCCTCGCCGCTCGCGCGGCCTCAGCCACGATATCGGCGCGCCGGGCGCGAACCGGCCGATCGGCCCGGATTGGCAGCATTTCGGAGCGCCGAACGGGTTTCGGGCTGCCGAACGGGAGCCGCCGCGGGCTCGTACGGATTCAGCCCTCGGCGGGTGCCGTCACGAAGTCGATGAGCTCCTCCACGCGCCCGAGGAGCGCGGGCTCGAGGTCGCCGTAGCCGCGCACGCGACCGAGGATGTGCTGCCACGCCCGCGCGATGTCGGCCTGGTCGGCATGCGGCCAGCCGAACGCCTCGCACACGCCGTGCTTCCACTCGGTGCCGCGCGGGATGAGGGGCCAGGCGTCGCGTCCGAGGCGGGCGGGCTTCACGGCCTGCCAGACGTCGATGAACGGATGCCCCACCACGAGCACGTGCCGACCGTGCCGGCCGCGCGCCACCGCGTCGGCGATGCGCTGCTCCTTCGATCCCGGCACGACGTGGTCGACGAGGATGCCTGCGCGACGGCCGGGCCCCGGACGGAACTCGTCCAGCTGCGCCGGGAGCACGTCGACGCCCTCGAGGTATTCGACGACGACGCCCTCGATGCGCAGGTCGGCGCCCCAGACCTTCTCGACGAGCTCGGCGTCGTGGCGGCCCTCGACGAAGATGCGGCTCGGCAGGGCGACGCGGGCAGGTGCCTGCGCGACGGCGTAGGAGCCCGACGCGGTGCGGAGTCGCCCGGTCGGAGACTTCGGCGTCGGGAACACGAGCTGCACGGCCTCGCCGTCGACGAGGAAGCCGTGCCCGAGCGGGAACAGGCGCTTCGCACCGAACCGGTCCTCGAGCGTCACGTGCTGCTTGTCGACCGCCACGATCGCCCCGCAGAACCCGTCGGCGGCGAGCTCGACGACGAGGTCGCGCTCGGCCTCGAGCGTCGGGATCGTTCGGCGCCCCTGAGCGCGCCAGTCGCCCGCGAGCACGTCGGTGCCGTAGCGGTCGGGTCTACTCGGGTCGTGGGTCGGGTTCGGCACCGGTCGAGGCTAGCGGACAGGGCGCCGACGGCCGCGCGTCGACACGGCCGATCGGGGAATCACGCGGACGCCGGTCGACGCTCGCGGCCCGCCGTCCGCCGCGAGAGGGCGAGCGTCCAGACCGCGCCGAGCGCCGCGATGCCCGCGCCCGCTGCGAAGGCCCATGGGATCCCGAAGGGCTGGGCGAGGAGCCCGAGGCCGATCGGCCCGAGCCCGAGCCCGAGGTCGATCGCCGCACTGGCGGTGCCCGAGGCGACGCCGCGCTGCGAGGGCGACGCCGTGGAGAAGATCGCGGAGAAGAACGCGGGCGTCGAGAACGAGACGCCGACCGCCGTGATCGCGGCGCCCACGAGGAGCCCCACCGGCGACGCCCAGGCGGCGACGACGACGAGCCCGACGGCGATGGTGGTGAGCGCCGCCGCGCCGAGCGGGAGGGCGGGCAGTCGGTCGGGCGCCTTGGCGAACGCGATCCGGCACACGACGACGACCGCGCCGTAGGCGAAGAGCGCCAGGCTCGGAGCCCCGAGGCCGACCCGTGTGGCGTGCAGCGACACGAAGGCGAGGAATCCGCCCATCGCGAGCAGGGAGGCGAGGAATCCGACGGCGATGGGCAGTGCCGGCCGGTGGATGAGGCGGCGCTCGGTCGGCTCGGGCGGGGGACCTTCCCGCGTCTCGCCGATGAAGAGCACGATGGCCGCCGAGAGCACGGCGAGCGCGCCCGCGCCCCACCACGCGAGCGTCGCGCCGCCGAGCTGCGCGAGGGCCTCGCCGAGCACCGGCCCGAGGGCGATGCCGAGGTAGAGGCCGAGCGAGTTGTAGGAGAGCGCCTCACCGAGACGGGTGGCCGGCGCGAGGTCGGCGAGCGCGGCGAAGCCGGCGACGAAGAACGCGGCCTCGGCGACGCCTGCGAGGAGTCGGAGGGCCACGACGGAGACGAGGTCCCGGGTCAGGGCGAGCAGCACGAGGCTACCGGCGGCGAGCAGGGCGCCGCCGAGGAGCAGTGGGAGCCGGCCGTACACGTCGGTGAGGCGGCCGGCGAGCGGTCGGAGCACCAGTGCCGACACTGCGAACACCCCGAAGGCGAGGCCGGCGGCGGCCTCGTCACCGCCGACGGGACCGGTGACGTGCAGCGGCAGGACGAAGATCGCGATCCCGGCGGCGGTGAAGTAGCAGAGATCGGCCACGGCGAGCATGACGAACGCGGGCGTGAACAGGCGCTCGGCCGGCTTCCGCGTCGTGATCTCGGCTTCGTCGGCGTGGGTCCGTCGACCTCGATTCCCCACAGGCTCACTGTATGCCCGGCGGCGGGCGTCGCGCGCGGGTTCAGCGGAAGTCGCGCGAGCGATGCGGCGCCGACACGACGAGGCGCTCGAACCGGTCGGCGACGAGGTTGACGACGCCCTCGGGCGAGCGCTCGAGGATGCCGCGCACGATCATCGCGGGCGCCTCGCGGGCGACGCGGCGGTAGCGGTTCCACACGCCGACCCCGGCGATCACGTTGAGCGTGCCGGACTCGTCCTCGACGTTCATGAACGTGATGCCGCTCGCCGTCGCCGGCCGCTGCCGGTGCGTGACGACGCCGCCCACCTCGATGCGCCGGCCGCTCTCGGTCTGCCGCAGTCGGTCGATGCGGATCGCCCCGCGCTCGTCGAGCTGCTCGCGGATGTGCCGGATCGGATGGTCGTCGGGGGAGATGCCGGTGGCCCACAGGTCGTACACGACCTGCTCGGCGTCGCTCAGCATCGGCAGCAGCGGCGGCTGCACCACGACGACCGAGCCGGCGAGGTATTCCTCGCGGTCCTGTGCGGCCTCGCCCGCGAGCCAGAGCGCTTCGCGTCGCTCGAGTCCGAAACCCGAGAACGCGCCGGCCGCGGCGAGCGCCTCGAGCTGCTCGGCGTCGAGGCCGGCCCGGCGGGAGACGTCGGCCATGTCGCGGTAGGGGCCGCGGGCGTCCCGCTCGGCGATGATGCGCTCGGCGACGGCCGTGCCGATCGACGAGACGTCGGCGAGCCCGAGGCGCACGGCGAACGCGCCGTCGCGGCGATGCTCGGCGGAGCGGTCGGGCGCCTCCCGGTCGAAGCGGTCGACGGGCGGCTGCACGGCGTCGACGCACGCGTCCATGCCGGTCGCGGCTGTGCCCTGAGCTCGTCGAAGGGAGTCCGCTTCGACGGGCTCAGCGGGCGACTCGATCGCCTCGAGCCGCGCGTCGACCCCGGAGCGCAGGATGTCGGGCCGCAGCATCCGCACGCCGTGCCGTCGCGCGTCGGCGGTGAGCGTCTGCGGCGAGTAGAAGCCCATCGGCTGCGCGCGCAGCAGCGCGGCGAGGAATGCGGCCGGGTAGTGCAGCTTCAGCCAGGAGCTCGCGTAGACGAGCAGCCCGAAGCTCAGCGCGTGGCTCT
The DNA here is from genome assembly GCA_965652625.1 of uncultured Agromyces sp. GTDB lineage: Bacteria > Actinomycetota > Actinomycetes > Actinomycetales > Microbacteriaceae > Agromyces. Next base: position 2,875 of record CBFGWW010000125.1, on the reverse strand, counting down.
CGGCGAAGCCGAAGTTGGCGAACGCCTCGATCTTCTCGTAGATGGAGTCGGCCACGTCGAGGGCGATGCCGTTCTCGGCCATGCCGGCGTAGAGCTTCTCGCGGAGCCGCTCGATCTTCTCGATGCCGCGCTTGGAACCCATCGCCCGGCGCAGCAGGTCGGCGTCGGCCGCGCTGCAGTTGCCGACCGCGACCGCCATCTGCATGAGCTGCTCCTGGAACAGCGGGACGCCGAGGGTGCGGGCGAGCACAGGCTCGAGCTTCGGGTGCAGGTAGCTCACCGGCTCCTCGCCCGTGCGCCGGCGGATGTAGGGGTGCACCGCGCCGCCCTGCACCGGACCGGGCCGGATGAGCGCGATCTCGACCACGAGGTCGTAGAAGCAGCGCGGCTGCAGCCGGGGGAGCGTGCCCATCTGCGCGCGGCTCTCGACCTGGAACACGCCCACGGAGTCGGCGCGGCAGAGCATGTCGTAGACGGCCGCCTCCTCCTTCGGGATGGTGGCGAGCTCCCATTCCTCGCCCGTCGTCTCGCGCACGAGGTCGAACGTGTACTGCAGCGCGGCGAGCATGCCCAGGCCGAGCAGGTCGAACTTCACGAGGCCCATCCACGCGCAGTCGTCTTTGTCCCACTGCAGCACCGTGCGGTCCTCCATGCGGGCGTGCTCGATGGGGCACACCTCGCCGACGGGCCGGTCGGTGAGCACCATGCCGCCCGAGTGGATGCCGAGATGCCGCGGGAACGTGAGCAGCTGCTCGGCGAGCTCGACGACCGGGGCGGGGATGTCGTGGTCGTCGGTGGAGACCACGGCGCCCCACCGCTCGACCTGCTTCGACCAGGCGTCCTGCTGCCCGGTGGAGTACCCGAGCGCCTTCGCCATGTCGCGCACCGCGACCTTCGGGCGGTAGCTGATGACGTTCGCCACCTGGGCGGCGTTGTGGCGGCCGTACTTGCCGTAGACGTACTGGATGATCTCCTCGCGCCGATCGGAGTCGAAGTCGACGTCGATGTCGGGCTCCTCGTCGCGCAGCGCCGAGAGGAAGCGCTCGAACGGCAGGTCGAAGTAGATCGAGTCGACGGCGGTGATGTCGAGCACGTAGCAGACCGCCGAGTTCGCCGCCGAGCCGCGACCCTGGCACAGGATGCCGCGACTGCGCGCCTCGCGCACGAGGTCGTACACGATGAGGAAGTACCCGGGGAAGTCCTTCTGCTCGATGACGTCGAGCTCGCGGGCGAGCCGTTCGCGCACGTGCTCGGGGAGCCCGGGGTAGCGTCGCTCGGCGCCCGACCACACGAGCTCGCGCAGCCAGCTCATGGGCGTGTGCCCCTCGGGCACCTCCTGCCGGGGCAGCCGCGGGCGCGCGCTGCGCAGCCGGAACCCGAGCTCCTCGGCGAGCGTGACCGAGCGCGCGACCGCGCCCGGGTACCGGTCGAAGCGGCGCATCATCTCTGCGCCCGAGCGCAGGTGCAGCCCGTCGGAGGCGGGGAGCCACCCGTCGAGCTCGTCGAGGCTGCGCCGGGCGCGCACCGCCGCGAGCGCCGACGCGAGGCGGTGCTCGCCGGGCGTGGCGTAGTGGACCGCGTTGGTCGCGAGCAGCGGCAGGCGGGCGCGCTCGGCGAGCGCCGCGAGGGCGTCGTTCGCGTCCTGGTCGTGCGGGTGCCCGTGGTCGAAGAGCTCCACGACGACGTGGTCGCGGCCGAACAGCGCGACGAGCCGGTCGAGCGCGCGCCACGCGGCATCCAGCCCGCCGTCGGCCAGCGCGCGCCGCACGGCGCCCTTGCGGCATCCGGTGGGGATCACCCACTCGCCGCCCGACTGCGCGGCGAGCTCTTCGAGGGAGTAGACCGGACGCCCCTTCTCGCCGCCGGCGAGCTGCCCCGCGGTGATGGCGCTCGCGAGCCGGTGGTAGCCCGCCTCCTGCCGGGCGAGCACGAGCAGGTGCTCGCCCTCGGGGTCGGCGACGCCCATCTGCGGCTCGGGCAGCCCGAGCGAGAGCTCCGCGCCGAACACCGTGGTGAGCTCGGGGAAGCTCTCGGCCGCCTCGGCGAACCGCACGATGCCGTAGAAGCCGTCGTGGTCGGTGATCGCGAGGCCCGAGAGCCCGAGCCGGTGCGCCTCCTCGACGAGCTGCTCGGGCGACGAGGCGCCGTCGAGGAAGCTGAACGCGGAGTGCGCGTGCAGCTCGGCGTACGGCACGATCGGGCCCGACGGCGCCTCGAGTCCCTCCGACGGGCGGTACGGATGCCGCTTGCGGCTCCACGCCGGACTGTCGCCGCCGTCGGCGATGATCGGTGGCCCGCCGGGGCGCCGCCGGTCGGAGAGCTTCTGCTCGAGCTCCGACCACGGGATCGACGGGTTGTTCCAGCCCATCAGTCGTACCTCGCCTCGGCCCACCAGCCCTCGCGGTCGCGCACGAGGAGCCAGGCGCAGCCGTCGTCGTCGACGACCTGGAACCGGTGCACTCGCTTGGCCTGCTCGGCGTCCCACCAGCGCTCCACGACCGGCCATGGACCCGCCCAGGCGCGCACCGGCGCGGCCTCCCCGCCGCCGACGGCGAACCGCTCGGGCGCCGCCGAGATCGCTCCGCGGCCGTCGACGGCGACGAGCTCGCCGCGCGCGTCGAGCAGCGCGATCGGCAGCCGCTCGCGGAACACGCTCGCGGGCGCCAGCGCGGGCAGGCTGCCGGGCCATGGCGCGTCGCCCGCGCGCTCGGGCGGTCGGTCGCCCCACGGCACGAGCACCTGCCGGTCGGCGAGCATGCGGCCGCCGCCCATCGCCGCGGTCACGCCCGCCACGTGCCCGAGCAAGCTCTGCACGCGGGTGTGCCCGTGGTGGACGCGCTCGGGGTCCGCGACCGCGTCCGGCGGCGACGCGGCG
>CBFGWW010000124.1:0-9509 GCA_965652625.1 uncultured Agromyces sp. | reverse complement strand
GCTGCTCGCCTCCGACGGCGTCGACGGCACCGCCGCGGTGACCGCGGCCGGCGACGTCGACGAGCCCGACCGGGTCTGAGTCGCGGCACGGGCGGCGGGACGTGGGGGCGTCCCGCCGCCCGTCGTGCGTGCCGACCGCAACCTCGGCGGAGCGGTAGGCTCGAAGGGTATCCGAGTCGCGGCGACCCCGCGCGTGAACAGCGGCACGCCGCCGCACGAGGCGGCAGCCGCACGAGGCAATGGAGCCACCTGTGTCGATGACCCGACCCCAACACCTGCCCACCCGACCGACCGTGGAGGACGAGCACGTGGCCAGAACCGCCGAGCCGATCGAGACGCGGACCGAGACCGACTCGCTCGGGAGCGTGCAGGTTCCGGCCGACGCGTACTGGGGCGTGCACACCATGCGCGCGCTCGAGAACTTCCCGATCTCGAAGCGGCCGATCTCCGTCTACGCCGACCTCGTGATCGCGCTGGCGCAGGTGAAGCAGGCGGCGTCGCGAGCGAATCGCGAGGTGGGCGCGCTGTCGCCCCAGAAGGCGGCCTGGATCGACGAGGCGTGCCAGCGCATCATCGACGGCGAGCTCCACGACCAGTTCTGCGTGGGCGTCATCCAGGGCGGGGCGGGCACCTCGACGAACATGAACGCGAACGAGGTCATCGCGAACCTCGCGCTCGAGATCGCGGGCTACCCCAAGGGGCGGTACGACATCGTCCACCCGATCGACGACGTCAACCGCAGCCAGTCCACGAACGACACCTACCCCACCGCCCTGAAGCTCGCGATGACGGCGTCGCTGACGACGATGCTCTACGAGCTCGACCAGCTGCGCATCGCCTTCGGCCGCAAGGGCCGCGAGTTCGCCGACGTGCTGAAGGTGGGCCGCACCCAGCTGCAGGACGCCGTGCCGATGACGCTCGGGCAGGAGTTCCACGGCTTCGCCACGACGCTCGGCGAGGACATCGCGCGCCTGCGCGAGACCATCAAGCTGCTGTCCGAGGTGAACCTCGGCGGCACCGCCGTGGGCACCGGCATCACCGCCGACCCGGGCTACGGCGCCTCCGTCGTGCGCCACCTCAGCGAGATCACCGGCCAGTACCTCGAGACCGCGCCCGACCTCGTCGAGGCGACGAGCGACACGGGCGTCTTCATGACGTTCTCGAGCGCGCTGAAGCGCAGCGCCATCAAGCTCTCGAAGATCTGCAACGACCTGCGCCTGCTCTCGTCGGGCCCGCAGGCCGGCCTCGGCGAGATCAACCTCCCGCCGCGCCAGGCGGGCTCGAGCATCATGCCCGGCAAGGTGAACCCGGTCATCCCCGAGGCGGTCAGCCAGGTCGCCTACGCGGTCGCGGGCGCCGACGTCACGGTCATGATGGCGTCCGAGAGCGGCCAGCTCCAGCTCAACGCGTTCGAGCCGGTCATCGCGCACTCACTGCTGCAGTCGATCACCTGGATGCGCCAGGCGTGCTGGACGCTGCGCGTGAACTGCGTCGACGGCATCACCGCCAACACCGAGCGCCTCGAGGCGATGGTCGCGTCGAGCGTCGGCGTCATCACCGCGCTCATCCCGTTCATCGGCTACCACGAGGCGTCGAAGCTCGCCAAGCAGGCGCTGGCCACCGGCCGTCCGGTCGCCGACCTCGTCGTCGAGGCGGGCCTGATGACGCGCGCCGACGTGATGAAGCAGCTCCAGCCGGGTCGGCTCTCGGGCATCCAGCCGATCACCCAGGCGATCCCGGTCGCCGACCTCAAGGGCGAGGCGAGCCAGTAGCGCGGGTGGCGCGCGCCGGGCGCCGTGCGCGTCAGACGACGCGGCAGTGCGTCGTCAGCGAGCCGATGCCCTCGATCGACACGGTGACGGTCGAGCCGTCGCGGAGGAAGACCTGGGGGTTGCGGGAGTAGCCCGCGCCCCCGGGGCTCCCCGTGGAGATGAGCGTGCCCGCAGGGATCGTCGCCGACCGCGACAGGTAGGAGATGATCTCGGCGACGCCGCGCACCATCTCGTTCGTCGAGGCATCCTGCATGATGCGGCCGTCGAGGTTCGTGGTGAGCCAGAGGTCCTGCGGGTCGGGGATCTCGTCGGCGGTGACGACGACCGGGCCCGTCGGGGTGAACCCGTCGAACGACTTGCACCGCGACCACTGCGCCTCGCTGAACTGCAGGTCGCGCGCCGTGATGTCGTTGACGACGGTGTAGCCCCAGACGTAGTCGAGCGCGTCGCGCACGTGCACGCCGCGGGCGGGACGGCCGGTGATGACACCGAGCTCGGCCTCGTAGTCGACCTGCGTGGTGAGGTCCTCGGGCCACGTCGTGGTCGCGCCGTGACCCGCCAGCGAGTTCGGCCAGAGGGAGAAGATCGTCATGGCCGATTCGGAGCGCAGCTTCAGCTCCGAGGCGTGCGCCGCGTAGTTCGCGCCGATGGCGATGACCTGGGCGGGACGCAGGACGGCGGACGAATGCCGCAGCTCCGACACGGCCGTGAGCTCGGCGCCGTTCCCGAGCGCGACGTCGACGGACTCGCGCACCTCGGCGAGGCCCTCGCGGCCGCGTTCGATGAGGTCCTGCAGGTCGCGCGGCGCGCGCGCCATGACGTCGTCGAGGAAGAGCGCGGCCTCCGCCACCACCACCGCGAGCCGAGGGGTCGTCTGGCCTTCGGCTCTGAGGTGCGCGAATCTCACCCGTCTAGGCTATCGGCCGCTTCGCCGCGGCCGATGTGCATGGCGTACAACGAACGGATGCCTTCGCGCCACGACGTCCACAATCGAGACGTCGGCTCGTGGCCGGTCGTCAGCTCGAGGCCGGCCGGAGCCGGAGCTCCTGCATGCCGCCGTCGACCGCGAGCGCGACGCCCGTCGTCGAGCCGGCCGCCGGGCTCGCGAGGTACGCGACGGCGTCGGCCACCTCGTCGGCGGCGACGAGCCGCCCGTGCGGCTGGCGGGCCTCGAGCGCGGCGCGCTCGGCCGCCGGGTCGCGTGCCGAGTCGAGCAGCCGACCGACCCACGGGGTGTCGGCGGTGCCCGGGTTCACCGCGTTGACCCGGATGCCCTCGCGCAGGTGATCGGCCGCCATGGCGCGGGTGAGGGCCGCGACGGCCCCCTTGCTCGCGCTGTAGAGCGCTCGCTGCGGCAGCCCCGCCGTCGCGGCGATCGACGACGTGTTGACGATCGCGGCCGCTGGGGAGCGGCGCAGGTGCGGGATGACGGCGCGGCTCACGCGCACCATGCCGACGACGTTCACGTCGAGCACGCGATGCCACTCGTCGTCGTCGTTCGCCTCGACGGTGCCCTGGGCGCCGATGCCCGCGTTGTTCACGAGCACGTCGATGCGGCCGAACTCGGCGACCACGCGCTCCACGGCCGAGCGCACGCTCGCGTCGTCGGCCACGTCGACGGCGACGGCGAGATCGGCGTGCGGCGCGGCATCCGGTCGCAGGTCGAACACGGCGACCGTCGCGCCGCCCGATCGTAGGCGCTGGGCGATCGCGGCGCCGAGGCCGGATGCCCCGCCCGTGACGATCGCGACGAGTCCGGTGAAGTCGTTGGACATCGTGGGTGTCGGTCCTCTCGAGGTGTGTACGGGATCAGGCGGCGACGACCTGCTGGCGCTGCCGCCCGAGGCCGTCGATCTCGAGCTCGACGACGTCGCCGGGCGCGAGGTAGGGGAAGCGGCCCGAGAGCGCGACGCCCTCGGGTGTGCCGGTGAGCACGAGGTCGCCCGGCTCGAGCACGAGCACCTGGCTGAGCTCGTGCACGATCCGGTCGATGCCGAAGATGAGGTCGCTCGTGCGGGAGTCCTGGCGCGGCTCGCCGTTGACGGTGCTCGTGAGCCGCACGTCGTCGGCGTCGACCTCGTCGGCGCTCACGAACCACGGCCCGGTGGGGCAGAAGCCCGGGGCGCTCTTGCCCTTCGACCATTGCCCGCCCGACAGGGCGAGCTGCCAGTCCCGCTCCGAGAGGTCGTTCGCCACGACGTAGCCGGCGACGCAGGCCCGCGCCTCGGCCTCGGAGGCGAGGTAGCTCGTGCGACGGCCGATGACGACGCCGAGCTCGACCTCCCAGTCGGTCTTCGTGCTGCCCGGCGGGATCGCGACGTCGTCGTACGGGCCGGCGACCGTGTTCGGGGACTTCATGAACATCACGAGGCGGGTGGGCGGCTCGGAGCCCGACTCCGCCGCGTGGGCGGCGTAGTTCATGCCGATGCAGTAGACCGCGGAGGGCCGGGCGATCGGCGCGCCGACCCGCAGCGAGTCGGCGTCGGCCAGCTCGGGGAGTGCGCCCGCCGCGAGCGCGGCGCGTGTGCGTGCGACGCCGTCGGAGGCGAGGAATGCGCCGTCGATGTCGTTCGTCACGCCGCGCAGGTCGAGGGTCCGGTCGCCGTCGAGGACGACGGGGATCTCGGTGCCGGCGTCGCCGAGGCGGGCGAATCTCATGGTGGTCCTCTCCATCGGGGCATCGGCCGAACATCGGAACTCTGGTTCGTCCGACCGGGGAATCATGGAGATTCTTGCACAGATCTCAGATGTTGACAGCCGAGACATCCGATGTTTATGCTCAGTCCGCCCACGAAAGGACGCCATGAGCACGATCGTCAGTGTTGACACCCGGGACATCCGGTTCCCGACCTCCCTCGAACTCGACGGGTCGGACGCCATGAACCCCGACCCCGACTACTCGGCGGCGTACGTCACGATCCGCACCGACGCTCCCGACGGCCTCGCCGGCGACGCGTTCGTGTTCACGATCGGGCGCGGCAACGACGTGCAGGTCGCGGCGATCGACACGCTGCGCGGCCACCTCCTCGGCCGCGACGTCGAGGAGCTGCTGGCCGACATGGGCGAGACATCGCGGCTGCTCATGCACGACTCGCAGCTGCGCTGGCTCGGCCCGGAGAAGGGCGTCATGCACATGGCGATCGGCGCGGTCGTGAACGCGCTGTGGGACCTCAGGGCCAAGCGCGCCGGCCTCCCGCTCTGGCAGCACCTCGCGAGCCTCAGCCCCGAGGAGCTCGTCTCCCTCGTGGACTTCCGCTACCTCACCGACGCGATCACGCCCGACGAGGCGCTCGCGATCCTCCGCGCCGCCGAGCCCGGCCGCGCCGAGCGCACCGCGCGGCTGCTGGAGGTCGGCTTTCCCGCCTACACGACGACGCCCGGGTGGCTCGGCTACTCCGACGAGAAGCTCGAGCGGCTCTGCCGCGAGGCCGTCGCCGACGGCTTCCCGCAGATCAAGCTCAAGGTCGGCGCCGACCTCGACGACGACGTGCGCCGCCTCGGCATCGCGCGCCGCGCCGTTGGTCCCGACTTCCCGATCGCGATCGACGCGAACCAGCGCTGGGACGTCTCCGACGCGATCGCCTGGGTCAACGCGCTCGCCGAGTTCCACCCCGCCTGGATCGAGGAGCCGACGAGCCCCGACGACATCCTCGGCCACGCGGCGATCGCCCGCGGCATCCGGCCGGTGCGCGTCGCGACCGGCGAGCACGTGCAGAACCGGATCGTGTTCAAGCAGCTCCTGCAGGCCGGCGGCATGGCCGTGATGCAGATCGACGCGACGCGCGTCGGCGGCGTGAACGAGAACGTCGCGAACCTCCTGCTCGCCGCGAAGTTCGGCGTGCCCGTCTGCCCGCACGCGGGCGGCGTCGGCCTGTGCGAGGCCGTGCAGCACCTCTCGATGTTCGACTACGTCGCGGTCTCGGGCAGCATGGACGGGCGCATGATCGAATACGTCGACCACCTCCACGAGCACTTCGCCGTGCCCACCGAGGTCGTGCGCGGCCGCTACCTCGCGCCGACCGCCCCGGGCGCCTCCACCGAGATGCTGCAGGCATCCGTCGACGCCTACACCTGGCACGGCGCGCACGCCGGGGCGCCCGCATGAGCGCCGCGGAACGGGCGGCCGCCGCCGCGAGCGCCGTGGCGAGCGCCGAGCGGCTCGGGCCGCTCGGGTTCGGCGCCGCGCCCATCGGCAACCTCTACCGCCCGGTGTCCGACGAGGACGCCGCCGCCGCACTCGAGGCGGCGTGGGCGGGCGGCATCCGCTACTACGACACCGCGCCGCACTACGGGCTCGGCCTGTCCGAGCGACGGCTCGGCGCCTTCCTCCGCGGGCGGCCCCGCGACGAGGTGGTCGTCTCGACGAAGGTCGGACGTGTGCTCGAGCCGAACCCCGACTTCGCGGGCGGCGACGACCTCGCCGACGCGTACGCGGTGCCGAACGACCTCGTGCGCCGCTTCGACCCGAGCGAGGCGGGCATCCGCCGCAGCATCGAGGACTCGCTCGAACGGCTCGGCCTCGAGCGCATCGACATCGCGTACCTGCACGACCCCGACGTGTACGACCTCGACCGCGGGCTCGCCGAGGGCCTGCCCGCGCTCGCGAAGCTCCGCGACGAGGGTGTCGTCGGCGCCATCGGCATCGGCACGAACGATGCGGATGCCGCGGCGCGCGCCGTGCGCGAGGGCGACCTCGACCTCGTCATGATCGCCGGCCGGTACACGCTGCTCGAGCAGCCGGCGCTCGACGACCTCCTGCCGCTCTGCGAGGAGCGCGGCGTCGGCGTGGTCGCGGCCGCGCCCTACAACGCCGGGCTGCTCGCGACGGACACGCCCGCGGCGGGTGCCCACTACGACTACGCGGAGGCGCCCGGCGACGTGCTCGAGCGCGCTCGCCGTCTCGCCGACGCCTGCCGCGCGCGGGGCGTGTCGCTCCCCGTCGCCGCCCTGCGCTTCCCGCTGCGCCACCCCGCGGTTCGCACGGTCGTCGTCGGCTCCGCCCGCGCGAGCTCCGTGCGCGAGAACGCGGCGCGGCTCGCCGTCGACGTGCCCGAGGGCTTCTGGGCCGAGCTCCGCGACGAGGGGCTGATCCCGTGAGCGGCCGGGTCGTCGACGCGCACCTGCACCTCTGGGACCGGTCGCGGGGCGGATACCCCTGGATCACGCCGGAGCTCGGTCCACTCGACCGGGACTTCGCGCCCGAGGAGGCCGCAGCCGAGCTCCGCGCGGCCGGCGTCGACGCCGCCATCCTCGTGCAGGCCGACGACACCGCCGACGACACGCGCTTCATGCTCGACGTCGCCGCCGCCAACGAGTGGGTCGTCGGCGTGGTCGGGTGGGTGCCGCTCGACGACGAGCGCATGGCCGCGTCGGCGCTCGACGCGCTCGATGCCGAGCCACTGCTCCGCGGCATCCGTCACCTGGTGCACGACGACCCCCGCGACGACTTCCTCGACCTGCCCGACGTGCGGGCGTCGCTGCGCCGCGTGGCCGAGCACGGCCTCGTCTTCGACGTGCCCGACGCGTGGCCGCGGCATCTCGCCGCGGCGGGACGTGTCGCCCACGCGGTGCCGGAGCTCACGGTCGTCGTCGACCACCTCGCGAAGCCCCCGGTCGGCACCGAGGCGATGCCCGCGTGGGAGGCGGAGCTGCGCGCGGTCGCGGCGCTGCCGAACACGGTGGCGAAGTTCTCGGGCCTGCACCTGCCGGGGGCGCCGTTCGATGAGGCCACCGTCGGCGCGCTGCTCGACCTCGCACTCGACGCGTTCGGCGCCGACCGGCTCATGTACGGCGGCGACTGGCCCATGTCGGTGCCGCACGGCGGCTACCTGCCGACGTGGAAGGTGATGCGGGCGTGCCTCGAGCGGCTCGCGCCCGACGAGCGCGACGCGGTGCTCGGCGGCAACGCCGAGCGCTGCTATCTCGATCCAGAGATCAGACCGATCATGACCGATTCTCGCGTGGTGACGCCAATCTCGGAAGAATCTGCCCGAAACATCGGATGAGTAGTACACTCATCCCCGTCCATCTCACGGAAGAGAGGCCCAGGTGCTGAGCGGCATCCACCCGATCCTGGCCGGCGAGCTGCTCGCCGCGCTCGATCGGCTCGGTCACGGCGACGAACTCGTCGTCGCCGACGCCAACTTCCCGGCCCACCGCGTGGGCACGCAGGTCGTCGAGGCACCGGGCCTCACGTCGCCGGCGGTCGTCGAGGCGATCCGCACGGTCGTCCCGCTCGACGGCTACGAAGCGGCATCCGTGCTGCTCATGGCCGCCGAGGGCGGCGAGCGCCTCGCGGTGCAGCACGAGCTGGTCGAGGCCGCGAGCTCGCCGGCCGACCGCGTCGCGGAGCTCGAGCGCTTCGCGTTCTACGAGCGCGCCGCCGCCGCCCGGCTCGTCGTGCGCACCGGGGAGCTGCGCCCCTACGGCAACCTCCTGCTGCGCAAGGGCGTCGTGAACGAGTACGTCGCGACGGGAGCCGCCCGATGAGCGCGACGTCGATGGCTGACCTCCTCCACGTCAAGGGAGTGAGCAAGAGCTTCCCGGGCGTGAAGGCGCTCGAGGACATGCACCTCGACCTGCGCAAGGGCGAGGTCCTCGCCGTCGTCGGTGAGAACGGCGCCGGCAAGTCGACGCTGATGAAGCTGCTCACCGGCGTCTACGACGTCGACGAGGGCGAGTTCTCGTTCAACGGCGAGCCCTACGAGCCGACCTCGCCCAAGCACGCGCTGGAGCTCGGCATCAGCATCATCCACCAGGAGTTCAACCTGATGCCCGACCTCACGGTCGCGCAGAACCTCTTCATCGGCCGCGAGCCGCGAGGCTCGCGGATGTTCCTCAGCGAGCGCCGGCTCAACGCGCAGGCCTCCGAGCTGATCGAGCGCCTGCACCTGCCGCTACGGCCCAAGGAGCTGGTCGGCAACCTCACCGTCGCCAAGCAGCAGATGGTCGAGATCGGCAAGGCGCTGTCCTACGACCCGAAGCTGCTGATCATGGACGAGCCGACCGCGGCGCTCAACGACGCCGAGGTCAAGGTCCTGCACGATCTGATCCGCCGCTTCGTCAAGCCCGACACGGGCGTGATCTACATCTCGCACCGCATGGACGAGATCAAGCGGATCGCCGACCGCGTCACGGTCATCCGCGACGGCCGCTTCGTCGGCACGCGCGAGACGAAGGAGACCTCGCTGACGGAGGTCATCTCGATGATGGTCGGCCGCGAGATCTCGGGCGAGGCGAAGCCGGTCGGCGTGCAGTCCGGTCGCGAGGTCGTGCTCGAGGTCTCCGGGCTCAACACCAAGGACCTGCTCAAGGACGTGAGCTTCGAGCTGCGCAAGGGCGAGATCCTCGGCTTCGCCGGCCTCATGGGCGCCGGGCGCACGGAGGTCGCGCGCGCGGTGGTGGGCGCCGACAAGATCGCCGCCGGCACGATCCGGCTGCGGGGTCGCGAGGTGCGCATCCACACCCCCGCCGAGGCCGCGAAGCACCGGATCGGCTACCTGTCCGAGGACCGCAAGCAGTTCGGGCTGCTGGTCGAGCAGGAGGTCAACGCGAACATCGGGCTGAGCGCGCTGGCCGAGCGCTTCCAGGCCTACGGGTTCGTCAAGGACCGAGCGATGCGCGCGACGTCCAAGGAGTACGTCGGCATCCTGCGCATCAAGACGCCCTCGGTGGCGCAGACGGTCAAGAACCTCTCGGGCGGCAACCAGCAGAAGGTCGTCATCGCCAAGTGGCTCG
>CBFGWW010000123.1:0-9546 GCA_965652625.1 uncultured Agromyces sp. | reverse complement strand
CGGCGGTGCGCGAGCACGCCGACCTCGAGTTCGTGAACGGCGGCGGCACCGGCTCGCTCGAGGCCACTTCCGCCGACCCCTCGGTCACCGAGATCGCCGCGGGCTCGGGTCTGTTCGGCGGCCACCTGTTCGACGGGTACGCCCACTTCACGCCCGCGCCGGCCGCGGCGTTCGCGCTCGACGTGGTGCGCTCGCCGAGCCCCGAGCACGCGACCATCCTCGGCGGCGGCTGGATCGCGTCCGGCCCGCCCGCCGCCGACCGCGTGCCGAGGATCGTCTGGCCCGAGGGCCTCGCCCTGCTCCCGCGCGAGTCGGCGGGCGAGGTGCAGACGCCCGTCACGGGCGCGGCGGCTCGCGCGCTCCGCGCTGGCGACCGGGTCTGGTTCCGGCACACGAAGTCGGGCGAGCTGTCGGAGCACCTGAACGCGTTCGCGGTCGTCGACGGCGACGAGGTGGTCGACACCGTGCCCACCTACCGAGGCGAGGGGAAGGCGTTCCTGTGACGGCGAGCGGAGCGACGTGGCGCAACTGGGCGCGCACCGAGGCGGTGCGGCCCCTGCGGGTGGAGCGGCCGGCCACGACCGGCGCGGTGCAGCGGGCGGTGGCCGCCGCCGCGGCATCCGGCCTTCGCGTCAAGCCCGTCGGGTCGGGCCACAGCTTCACGGGCATCGCCCTCGCGCCCGACGTGCAGCTCGACCTCACCGACCTGTCGGGCGTCGTCGACGCGGATGTCGCGACCGGCCGGGTGACGCTCGCCGCCGGCACGCGGCTGCACCAGCTTCCCGAGCTGCTCGCGCCCTACGGCCTCGCCCTGCAGAACATGGGCGACGTCGACCGGCAGACCATCTCGGGCGCGACCTCCACCGGCACGCACGGCACGGGCCTCGGGTTCGGCGGGCTCGCGACCCAGATCGTCGCCGCGAAGCTCGTGACCGGCACGGGCGAGCTCATCACCGTCAGCGAGACCGAGCGCCCCGAGCTGCTGCCGGCCGTGCGCATCGGCCTCGGCGCGCTGGGCGTGCTCGTCGAGGTGACGCTGCAGCTCGTGCCGCGGTTCGTGCTCCAGGCCGTCGAGCGGCCCGAGCCGTTCGCCCTCGTGCTCGACGAGTGGATGGACCGCGTGCGCGAGCACGACCACTTCGAGTTCTACTGGTTCCCGCACACCGACACCGCGCTCACGAAGACGAACACCCGCCTGCCGGGCGACGCGCCGCGGCAGCCCCTGGGTCGGGTGCGTCGGTGGGTCGACGACGAGTTCCTCGCGAACGGGCTCTTCAACGCCGGCTGTTATCTCCTCAGGGCGGCGCCCGATGCGATCCCGCACCTCGCGTGGCTCACCGACAAGCTCTCCGGCAACCGATCGTTCACCGACTTCTCGCCGAAGGTGTTCACCACGAACCGCACGGTGCGGTTCCGCGAGATGGAGTACGCCATCCCGCTCGAGGCGATCCCCGAGGCCGTGCGCGAGGTGCGCGCGCTCGTCGAGCGGAAGGGCTGGCGTATCACCTTCCCGATCGAGGTGCGGGCCGCGGCATCCGACGACAACTGGCTCTCGACGGCGCACGGCCGCGAGACGGGCTACGTCGCCGTGCACCGGTACTACCGCGAGGACCCGACCGAGTACTTCGCGGCGGTCGAGCAGCTCATGCGCGGCTTCGGCGGGCGCCCGCACTGGGGCAAGATGCACACGCAGTCCGCCGAGAGCCTGCGCGAGGTGTACCCGCGGTTCGACGACTTCCTCCGCGTTCGCGACGAGCTCGACCCCGAGCGCCGCTTCGCGAACCCCTACCTCGACCGCGTGCTGGGCACGGGCCGAGCGGATGCCGCGGCCGGCGACGGCGCCGACGCTACGGCGTCCGCCGACGCAGCGTGATCGAGCCGACCACGATCGACCCCACGATCCAGGCGGCGATCGCGAGGATGCGCGCCCAGATCCACTCGGCGTCCTCCGAGCCGTCGGCGACAGCCGTGAGTGCGTCGATCGCGTAGCTCAGCGGCAGCCAGTCGCTGATCGCCTCGAGCACCTCGGGGAGCTGGTCGCGCGGGATGAAGATGCCGCCGAGCAGGATCTGCGGGAACACCAGCAGGGGCATGAACTGCACGACCTGGAACTCGGTGCGGGCGAACGCGCTCGCGAGGAGGCCGAACGCCGTGCCGAGCAGCGCGTCGGCGACGGTCACGGCGAACAGCAGCCAGATCGAGCCCTCGATCTCGAGGCCGCACACGAACACCGCGAACGACACCGCGATCGCGGTCTGGAAGACGGCGAGGAACCCGAACGCGAGCGCGTAGCCGAGGATGAAGTCGCCCTTGCCGAGCGGCATCGAGAAGAGCCGCTCGAGCGTGCCGCTGCGGCGCTCGCGGAGGGTCGAGATGCTCGTGACGAGGAACATGACGATGAACGGGAACAGCGCGATCATCGCCGGCCCGATGGTCTGGAACACGTCGGTGTCGGTGAAGATCCAGGCGACGAGCCCGATGAGCAGGCTCGGGACCACGAGCAGCAGGCCGACCGTGCGCGGGTCGTGACGGATCTGGCCGAGCACGCGACCCGCGGTCGAGAAGGTGCGGACGAGGGTCATCGCGTCGCCTCGCTTCCGGAGTCGGTGTCGGAGTCGGCCTTGGCATGCTTCGCGACGTGCACGGGCGCGTCCGCCGCCACCCCGTCGTGCGGCTGCAGGTCGGGCTCGCCGCGGCCGATCAGGCGCAGGAACGCCTCCTCGACGTCGTCGGTGCCGGTGAACGCGAGCACGCCCTGCACGGTGTCGTCGGCGAGCAGCTCGCCGTCGCGCATGAGCAGGAGCCGATCGCAGCGCTTCGCCTCGTCCATCACGTGGCTCGAGACGAGGAGGGTGGCGCCCTCGG
Source organism: uncultured Agromyces sp. (assembly GCA_965652625.1). GTDB lineage: Bacteria > Actinomycetota > Actinomycetes > Actinomycetales > Microbacteriaceae > Agromyces. The sequence goes on along the minus strand of CBFGWW010000123.1, from coordinate 6,681 downwards.
CGGCGAGCTCGTGGAAGAGCTGCCACAACTCGACACGCAGCACCGGGTCGAGCCCCACCGTGGGCTCGTCGAGCACGAGCACCTCGGGATCGCCGAGCAGCGCGGCGGCCAGGGAGACCCGGCCGCGCTGGCCGCCCGAGAGCGAGCCGGCGAGCCGGCCGGCGACCGAGCCGAGGTCGGTGCGCTCGATGACCCGGTCGATATCGGATGCCGGAGCGCCGAGCACCTTCCGGAAGTAGGAGAGGTTCTGGCGCACCGTGAGGTCGTCGTACACGCTCGCCTGCTGCGTGTAGTACGCGACCCGCCGACGGAGTCCCCGGGAGCCGGCGGCGAGACCGAGTACCTCGATGGTGCCCGACTGCACGACCTGGACGCCCACGATCGAGCGCATGAGCGTCGTCTTGCCGCTGCCGCTCGGCCCGAGGAGGCCGACGATGAGCCCACGCGGCACGGCGAGCGAGAGGCCCTGCAGCACAGGCGTCTTCGCCCGCTTCACGTGCAGGTCGTGCACGACGATCGCGGGCCCGCCGGTCGCGGCATCCGCATTATTCATCATGTGCCGAATTCTTCGCCGGTGCCGGGGTGCTGTCAAGCATGCGATGGTCGCCCGTCAGGTGGAACTGGATGGCCGGCGCGACGCGGGCGACGATCTCCTCGTCGCTCATCGAGGCGACGGGCTCGAAGGCCAGGATGTGGCGCACCATGATGATGCCGACGACCTGCGACGCGGCGAGCTCCGCGCGCAGCTCGGCGTCGTCGGCGTCGCCGAGCCGGGCGGCCAGGCGCAGCATGATCTCGCGGCGGAGGAACTCGCGCAGCATCCGTGCGACCGGGCCCTGGCCGATGACCGAGCGCATCGCGGCGGTCGCCGCCGGACGCACGCTCGGGTTGCCCCAGGCCGCGAGCACCGCGCGCAGGAGTCGCGCCCCGAGCTCGTCGATCGGTCCGTCGAGCGCGCCCTGCACGATGCGGTCGGGACGCAGCGGCACCGCGACGACCTCGGCCACGAGCGCCGACTTGTCGTCGAAGTAGTGGTGCACGAGCCGCGGGTCGACGTGCGCGCGGCGGGCGATGGAGCGGATCGACGCCGCCTCGTAGCCGCGCTCGCCGAACTCGGCCGCCGCGGCCGCGAGGATGCGCGCCTTCGTGTCGTCGGGGTTGGCGCCGCGCGGCCGCCCGCGTCGGCGTGGCGCTTCACGCTGCTCCACAGGCTGAGCCTACGCCCGGAGCCGGCCCCTGCTTCCCTTCGAGTCTCATGGGAAGCTCACTGCCGCCGCATGACCGATCGGTAGGATGATTTCCACACCCCGAAAGTCGCCGCAGCGCTAGGAGTCCGTGCCATGGAATGGCTCATTCCCGTCATCATCGTCGTCGTACTCCTCCTCATCATCGGCATCTACCTGTGGGCCACCTACAACTCCCTCGTGACGCTGAACGTGCGCGTCGACGAGGCGTGGAGCGACATCACGGTGCAGCTCAAGCGACGAGCCGACCTGATCCCCAACCTCATCGAGGCGGTCAAGGGCTACGCGGCGCACGAGAAGGCGGTCTTCGAGAACGTCACCAGGGCGCGCGCCGAGACCCTGCAGGCGCAGGGGCCGGCCGAGGCGGGTGCCGCCGAGAACCACATGCAGCAGGCGCTGAAGTCGATCTTCGCGGTCGCCGAGGCCTACCCGCAGCTGCAGGCCAGCCAGAACTTCCTGCAGCTGCAGGCCGAGCTGGTCGACACGGAAGACAAGATCCAGGCCTCGCGGCGCTTCTACAACGGCGGCGTGCGCGAGCTCAACACCAAGATCAAGGTCTTCCCGAACACGCTGTTCGTGCGCGGCCTCGGCTTCCACGAGCGCGAGTTCTTCGAGGTCACGGAGCCGGCGGCCATCGCCGAGCCCCCGCGCGTGCAGTTCTAAGGTCCGTCGTTGTACCGGGCGATCGCCAAGAACAAGCGCAACACCGTCTTCATCATCCTGTTCTTCCTCGCCATCATCGGCGGGCTGGGCTGGCTGGCCGCGTGGGTCTACAACGACCTCACGATCGTGATCGTCACGCTGGTCATCGCCACGGCGTACGCGCTGTTCCAGTACTTCACGGCCGACCGTCAGGCGCTCGCCATGTCGGGCGCCGTCGAGCTGCGCAGCAAGGCCGACCACCCGCGGCTCTGGCGCACGGTCGAGAACCTCTCCATCACGACCGGCACGCCCATGCCGCGCGTGTTCGTCATCTCCGACCCGGCGCCCAACGCGTTCGCCACCGGCCGCGACCCCGAGCACGCCGTGGTCGCGGCGACCACCGGCCTCCTCGAGCTCATGGACGACGCCGAGCTCGAGGGCGTCATGGCGCACGAGCTCGGGCACGTGCGCAACTACGACATCCGCCTCTCGATGATCGTGTTCGGCCTCGTCGTGGCGGTCGGCTTCATCTCCGACATGCTCGTGCGCCTCACCTTCTTCGGGCGCGGCAACAACCAGAACCCGATCCTGCTGGTCTTCGGGCTCATCGCCCTGCTCATCGCGCCGCTCGTCGCGAGCTTGGTGCAGCTGGCCGTCTCGCGGCAGCGCGAATACCTGGCGGATGCCACGGGCGCGATGACCACGCGCCACCCCGACGCCCTGGCGCGCGCCCTCGAGAAGCTCGAGGCCTACGGGCGGCCGATGCAGCGCCAGAACTCGTCGATGGCCCACCTGTGGATCGCCGACCCGCTGAAGCCCGGCGTCATCGACCGCCTGTTCGCCACCCACCCGCCGATCGCGGAGCGCGTCAAGCGGCTCGAGCAGATGGGCGGCGCGTTCTAGGCGCTACGCCGCTGCGAGCTCGGCCATGAGCGCGGGCGCGAGGTCGCCACGGCCCACGACCTGCACCTCGTCGAGGCCCTGCCACGCCGCCGCCTGCCACAGCACGGGCAGCAGCCGCGCCGCCGTCTCGTCGGGGGCGCCGTGCTCGATCCAGGCGGACTGCACGCGCAGCACCTTGGCCTTGCGATCGCTCTTGAGGTCGACCCGGCCGACCACGTCGTCGTCGAGGAGCACCGGCAGGGAGTAGTAGCCGAACTTGCGCTCGGGCTCGGGGGTGTAGATCTCGATGCGGTAGTGGAAGTCGAAGAGCCGCTCGGTGCGCGGCCGGAACCACACCACCGGGTCGAACGGCGAGAGCACGGCCGCCGCCTCGAGCCGCCGCGGCCGGCGAGCGTCGCGATGCACCCACGCGGGCGTGGCGCGGCCGCCCGTGGTCCAGCGGGGGACCTCGACGGGCAGCAGCTCGCCGGCGTCCTCGAGCTCGCGCACGGCGACGCGCACGGGCGCTCGCAGCATGCGCCAGTAGTCGGCGAGGTCGGCCTCGGTCGCGATGCCGAGTGCGATCGATGCGCGGCGCACGAGCTCGCGCACCGCGTCGGCCTCGGGCGGCGCGGTGTCGAGCAGCTCGGGGGCGAGCGCCTGCTCGGGCAGCGCGTACACGCGCTCGAACCGCACGCGCTCGACGCACACCACCTCGCCGACGCGGAACATCCACTCGAGCGTGCGCTTGACGTCGGACCAGCCCCACCCGGGGCCCCGCCGCTCGTTGGCGTCGTGCTCGATCTCGCTCGCCCGCATGGGGCCGTTGGCCGCGAGCTCGCCGCGGAGCCAGTCGGCGAGCGTGCGGTTCTCGACCAGCCATCCGTTCCACTCGCTGCCCTTCTGCCGGTACTCCTCGCGGCGGAACTCGAACAGCGGCCACAGCTCGCGCGGGATGAAGGCGGCCTGGTGGGCCCAGGCCTCGACCATGCGGCCGCGGCGCCCGGTGGTGAGCCGGTCGAGCAGGCCGCGATCGTAGGCGCCCAGACGGCTGAACGCGGGCAGGTAGTGGCTGCGCTCGAACACGTTGACCGAGTCGATCTGCAGCACCCCCAGCCGGTCGACGAGCCCCGCGACCTGCCGCAGGCCAGGCTCGGCGGCGGCCGGGCGTCCGAAGCCCTGTGCCGCCAGGGCGATGCGCCGCGCGAGGGCGGGACTGACGGTGTCGACCATGGTCCTCCGACCCTATCGGGGGCCACCGACAGCGTCCGGCGCATACCCTGCCCGGAATGCGGCCCGCCTAGACTGGAGCGATGACGGGGTCGAGCGACCAGGGGCGGGGCAGGTTCGTCAAGCGGCGGCGAGCCGCCGAGCGCGAGTCGTCGCCGGCGGCGCCGCGTCGCGACGCCACCGAGTCGATCCCGTTCGGGATGCGCATCGCCGCCGCCTGGTCATGGCGGCTGCTGCTCGTCGGCGGCGTGCTCGCGGTCGTCATCTTCCTCATCATCCAGCTGCGCCTGATCGTCATCCCGCTGCTCGTCGCGGTGCTGCTCGGCGCCCTGCTGGTGCCGTTCTCCCAGTTCCTCCAGCGCCACCGCTGGCCGAAGTGGCTCGCGGTCACGGTCGCGATGCTCTCAACGCTGATCGTCGTGGGCGGCCTGCTCGCGGTCGGGATCTCGTTCATCGCCCGCGACCGCGATGAGCTCGTCGCCCAGAGCATCGTCGCGTGGGACGAGTTCCGCGCGTGGCTCCTCGAGGGCCCGTTCCACATCACCGAGCAGCAGCTCAACGATTGGGCCGGGCAGATCTTCGCCTCGATCCAGGAGGACAGCAGCGTCCTCGTGAGCGGCGCGCTCTCGCTCGGGTCGACGCTCGGGCACTTCCTCGCGGGCATGCTGCTCGCATTGTTCGCGACGCTCTTCATCCTCATCGACGGCCACCACATCTGGCGCTGGATCGTCGGCGTCTTCCCGAAGCGCGCGCGGGCCGCCGTCGACGGCGCGGGCCAGGCCGGGTGGGCGACGCTGCAGAACTTCGTGAAGGTGCAGATCCTCGTCGCCACGATCGACGCCATCGGCATCGGCCTCGGCGCGTTCCTGCTCGGCGTGCCGCTCGCCGTGCCGATCGCGATCCTCGTGTTCCTCGGCTCGTTCATCCCGATCGTCGGTGCGGTGGTCACCGGAGCGCTCGCGGTGTTCGTCGCGCTCATCTACAACGGCTGGGTCATCGCGCTCATCATGCTCGGTGTCGTGCTGCTCGTGCAGCAGGTCGAGGGGCACATCCTGCAGCCGCTCATCATGGGCACGGCCGTGAAGGTGCATCCGCTCGGCGTCGTCATCGCCGTGGCCACCGGATCGCTGCTCGCCGGCATCCCCGGCGCCCTGTTCGCCGTGCCCGTCGCCGCAGTGGTCAACGTCATGATCATCTACATCGCCGCCGGCACCTGGAAGGGCGAACCCGGCCCGCCGGCGACCGAGGCGCGTTCGCCGCTCTGGCGCACCGTACCCCAGCGACCCGGCTACCAGCGAGGAGAATGAACGAGTGATCACGACCATCCCGGGTCCGGGTCTCGCCGAGTTCGAGCGCGCGCGCGAGGTCGTGTCGCGCGTCGCCCGGCGCACGCCCATGGAGTCCTCGCAGTTCCTCGCCGAGCGGCTGGGCGTTCCCGTGCACCTCAAGTGCGAGAACCTGCAGCGCACGGGGTCCTACAAGCTCCGCGGCGCCTCGAACCGCATCGCGGCACTGAGCGACGCCGAGCGCGAGCGCGGCGTCGTCGCGGCCTCGGCCGGCAACCACGCGCAGGGCGTCGCCTACGCGGCCCGCGAGCTCGGCATCCGCGCGACGATCTTCATGCCCGTCGGCGTCGCGCTGCCGAAGCTCGACGCGACCCGTGCCTACGGCGCCGACGTGATGCTCGTCGGCGACTCCATCGGCGAGACCATCGAGGCGGCCGAGGCGTTCGCCGCGGAGTCGGGCGCCGTCATGATCCCGCCCTTCGACCACCCCGACGTCATCGCGGGCCAGGGCACGCTCGGCCTCGAGATCCTCGAGCAGGCGCCCGATGCCACCACGATCGTCGTGCCCATCGGCGGCGGCGGACTGGCCGCCGGCATCGCCAGCGCGGCGAAGCAGCAGGCCGCGAAGGAAGGCCGCGCGCTGCGCATCGTCGGCGTGCAGGCCGAGAACGCGGCGCCCTACATCGCCTCGCTCGCGGCGGGGGAGCCGCGCCAGGTGCCGGTCGTGCCGACCATCGCCGACGGCATCGCCGTCTACCGCCCGGGCGAGCTCAACTTCGCGATCATCCGCGACACGATCGACGAGGTCGTGACGGTCACCGAAGACGACATCGCCCGCGCGCTGCTCGTGCTGCTCGAGCGCGCCAAGCTCGTGGTCGAGCCGGCGGGGGCGGTGGCCGTGGCGGCGATGATGACGGGCGCCGTGCAGTCCGACGGGCCCGTGGTCGCCGTGCTCTCGGGCGGCAACATCGACCCGCTGCTCATGCAGCGCGTGGTCGCGCACGGGCTCGCGGCATCCGACCGGTACCTCACCATCAGCGTCGGGCTGCCCGACCGCCCCGGCCAGCTCGCCCGGGTCGCCGCGCTCCTCGCCGAGGCGAACGCCAACGTCGTGGAGGTGCTGCACACGCGGCACGGCTCGGACATGCAGATCTCCGAGGTCGAGCTCCGGCTCTCGGTCGAGACGCGGGGCCCCGAGCATCGCGACGCGGTCGTGGCGGTGCTGCGGCGCGCCGGCTACGAGCCGCGGGTCGTCCGCGACTGAACGACGGCGTGCGGATGCCGCCGCGTCGCGCCGCGGCATCCGATCACGCCCTGCCCACGACGACGGCCCCCGCGCTTCGCGCAGGGGCCGTCGGACGTTCGGTGCCGGGTGAGCCTACTGGCCGCCCCAGGTC
>CBFGWW010000122.1:0-9591 GCA_965652625.1 uncultured Agromyces sp. | reverse complement strand
CTGACCACGAGGCCGACCACGAGGCTCGGCACCACGAGCACGCTCACCATCAGGACGACGAGCAGGAAGCCCTCGCCGAAGTACTGCAGCATCACCTCGGGCGTCATGCACTACACCGCGAAGCTGGAGGCGAGCGATCCGATCACCGTCTGCGCGAGCGTGCGTCGCCAGGCGAGCAGCGCGACGAGCGCGAAGATCGCCATCATCGCGACGGCGGTGACCGCCGAGACGGGGAGGAGCGCGGAGAACAGCGCGCCGACGTCGGCCGTCGCGAGCACCGAGAAGAGCAGGAACGGCGCCAGCACGTTGAAGTTCAGGCGGGCGAGCACGGGCCTCGCCTCGGGCGGGAGCACCCCGGTGCGCCCCGCCAGCCAGCCGACGAAGACCGCGAGGGCGATCACCGCGAAGCCGGTCAGGATGCCGATCACGCGCGAACGTCCGAATGCGGTGCACGGGACGGGCGGATCATCGCCACGAGCCTACCGGCGCGCGCACGACTCGGACGCGCCTCGCCCTCGGCGCCGACGTGGAGCACCGCTCCGGGACAGGGACTTTCGCCCTTCCGCCCGACCGGCGCCGCCCGATACGCTGCCCCCGAGGGCGGGAATCGTCCCCGACTGGGAGGGGGAACCAGCGATGAGCGGACGGGTGGACGACACCGAACGCACCACGACCGAGCAGCCGCGCCGGAGCAGCGGCGGCTCCCGATTCGCCGGCATCGTCGGCATCGTCATCGGCGCGCTGATGATCCTCGGCGGCGTGGCCGCCTGGATCGGCGTGACCACGCAGCTGGCCGAGGAGAACATCGTCGTCAGCGACGACGCCGCGTTCGCCCAGGGCCAGCAGGTGCTCGACCCGATCACCGCGTGGGCGCAGGCGGAGGTCATCCAGAAGCACGCGCTCGAGGCGACCGGCGGCAAGACCTACGCCGAGCTCGACCAGGACGACCCGATGCGCGAGACGGCCGCGACGGCCTCCTACCTGCGCACCTCGCTCTTCACCTCGATCGTCGCGTTCGGCGTGGCGCTGCTCGCCGCGGGCACGGGCGTGATCGCCGTGCTCTACGGATGGTCGTTGCTCGCACTCGGGAGGCGGCAGGTCTGAGCGGCGGCGACGACATGGCGTCGAGCGGCGGGGCATCCGTCGCCCTCGAGGTCGTCGACGCGTGGTGGCGCGCGGCGAACTACCTGAGCGTGGGCCAGATCTACCTGATGCGGAACCCGCTGCTCGACCGACCGCTCGAGCCCGACGACGTCAAGCCGCGCCTGCTCGGGCACTGGGGCACGTCGCCCGGGCTGAACCTCGTCTACGCGCACCTCAACCGGGCGATCGTCGAGCGCGGCACGCCGACGTTGTACGTGTGCGGGCCCGGGCACGGGGGCCCGGCGATGGTCGCGAACACGTGGCTCGACGGCACGTACTCCGAGCTGTTCCCCGCGATCACGTCCGACCGGCCGGGCATGGAGAGGCTGTTCCGCCAGTTCTCGTTCCCCGGCGGCATCCCGTCGCACGCGGCGCCCGAGACGCCCGGCTCGATCAACGAGGGCGGCGAGCTCGGGTACTCGCTCATGCACGCGTTCGGCGCAGCGCTCGACCACCCGGGCCTCGTGGTGGCGTGCGTCATCGGCGACGGCGAGGCCGAGACCGGGCCGCTCGCCGCGAGCTGGCGCGGGCACTCGTTCCTGAACCCGGTCACCGACGGCGCGGTGCTGCCGATCCTGCACCTCAACGGCTACAAGATCGCGAACCCGACGTTGCTCGCGCGCATTCCCGAGGCCGAGCTCGTCGACTTCTTCCGCGGCAACGGCTACGAGCCGCTGCTCGTCACGGGCGGCTTCGACGGCGAGGACCACATGGCCGTGCACGGCCGGCTCGCCGACGCGATCGACGTCGCCTATGAACGCATCGGCGCGATCCGGGCGGATGCCGCGGCGGGCGCGTTCGACGTGAACGCCGCGCGCTGGCCCGCCATCGTGCTGCGCACGCCCAAGGGCTGGACCGGCCCCGGCGTGGTCGACGGGGTGCAGGTGGAGGGCACGTTCCACTCCCACCAGGTGCCGCTCGCCGAGGTGCGCGAGAACCCCGAGCACCTCGCGATGCTCGAGGCCTGGCTCCGCTCGTACCGCCCCGAGGAGCTCTTCGACGCCGACGGGCGGCCCGTCGCCGACCTCGACCCGCTGCGCCCGCGCGGCGAGCTGCGGATGAGCGCGACCCCCGTTGCGAACGCCGGCATCGTGCGGCCGCTCGACCTGCCGCCGACCGAGGAGTTCGCCGTCGACGTCGACCCCGGCGACCGCGGCGACTCCGCCGAGTCGACGCGGGTGTTCGGCGCCTGGCTCGCCGAGCTCATGCGGCGCAATCCCGACGACGTGCGGCTCTTCGGCCCCGACGAGGTGCTCTCGAACCGGCTCGGCGCGGTGTTCGACGTCACGAAGCGGGTGTGGGCCGAGTCGCTGCATCCGCTCGACGAGCACCTGGCCCGCTCGGGCCGCGTGACCGAGGCGCTCAGCGAGCACCTCATGCAGGGGATGCTCGAGGGGTACCTGCTCACCGGCCGGCACGGGCTCATCACGAGCTACGAGGCGTTCATCCACATCGTCGACTCGATGTTCAACCAGCACGCGAAGTGGCTCGAGTCCGCCACCCACGTGCCGTGGCGCGGCGACCTCGCCTCGCTCAACTACCTGCTCTCGTCGCACGTGTGGCGACAGGACCACAACGGGTTCTCCCACCAGGACCCGGGCTTCCTCAACGTGGTCGTGAACAAGCAGGCGGACGTCGTCCGCGTGTACCTGCCGCCCGATGCGAACACGCTGCTCGTGGTCATGCGGCACGTGTTCGACACGCAGAACCGGGTCAACGTCATCGTGGCGGGCAAGCAGCCGGCGCCGCAGTGGATGACGCACGCCGAGGCCGAGGCGCATGTCGAGCAGGGAATCGGCATCTGGGCCGAGGCGAGCAACGAGCCCGGATACGACGCGGCGGACCCCGCGGCATCCGTGCCCGACGTCGTGCTGGCGTGCGCGGGCGACGTGCCGACCATGGAGACCGTGGCTGCCGCGCTGCTGCTGCGCGAGCGCCTGCCCGACCTGCGCGTGCGCGTCGTGAACGTGGTCGACCTGATGCGACTGCAGGACCCGTCGCACCACCCGCACGGCCTCAACGACCTCGCATTCGACGCGATCTTCACGAAGGACCGGCCGGTGATCTTCGCGTTCCACGGGTACCCGTCGCTGATCCACCAACTCGCCTACCGGCGCACGAACCATGCCAACCTGCACGTGCGCGGCTTCGTCGAGAAGGGCACCACGACGACGCCGTTCGACATGCTGCACCTCAACGACCTGGACCGGTACCGGCTCGCGCTCGACGTGATCCACCGCGTGCCGGGCCTCGCCGAGCGGCCCGGCGTGGCCGAGATCGCCGACGAGTGGCACGCGGCGCGCGCGGCTGCGCGCGAGTACGCGTACGAGCACGGCATCGACCCCGACTGGGTCACCGGCTGGGAGTACGAGTCGCGCTGAGGTGCGCCGCTGGTTCCCCTACCAGCGGTCGTGCACCAGCGGGCGGATGTCGCGGTCGTAGAGCTCGCGCACCTGCGCCTGGAACGACGCCGGCAGCTCGAGCGATCCGGCGGCCGCATTCGCCCGCGCCTGCTCGGGGCTGCGCGCGCCGGGGATGACCGAGCTCACGCCGTCCTGCGCGGCGACCCACGCGAGCGCGACCTGCGCGGCCGTGCCGTCGGGCGCCGCCGCGCGCGCCAGCTCGGTGAACTCGGATGCCGCGCGCACGCCGGTCCCGTAGTCGACGCCCGAGAACGTCTCGCCGACGTCGAACGACTCGCCGTGCCGGTTGAAGTTGCGGTGGTCGTTCGCGGCGAACTCGGTCTCGAGCGTGTAGCGGCCCGAGAGCAGGCCGCTCGCGAGCGGGACGCGCGCGATGATGCCGACGCCGTTCGCGCGGGCGGCGGGCAGCACGTCGTCGAGCGGCTTCAGGCGGAACGCGTTGAGGATGATCTGCACGCTCGCCACCCGCGGGCGGGCGATCGCCGCGAGCGCCTCCTCGACCGTCTCGACGCTCACGCCGTAGTCGGCGATGGCGCCGTCGTCGACGAGCGTGTCGAGCGCGTCATACACCCGGTCGTCGGCGTAGACCGAGGTGGGCGGGCAGTGCAGCTGCACGAGGTCGAGCGTGTCGACGCCGAGGTTCGCTCGCGAGCGGTCGGTCCAGGCGCGGAAGTGGTCGAGGGAGTAGTTGGCGTGCTCCTGCGGCATCCGTCGGCCCATCTTCGTGGCGACCGTGACGCCCGAGCCCGGGTGCTCGCGCAGCCAGCGCCCGATCAGCGTCTCGCTGCGGCCGTCGCCGTAGACGTCGGCGGTGTCGAAGAACGTGACGCCCGACTCGTGGGCCGCGTCGAGCACGGCGAGCGCGTCGGCCTCGTCGACGTCGCCCCAGTCGGCGCCGAGCTGCCAGGTGCCGAGGCCGATCGCGGAGACGGTGCGGCCGGTGCGGCCGAGGGTGCGGGTCTGCATGCGATCGAGCCTAGCCGCGAGTTCGGAAGACGGTTGCCGGGATCGCGCCCGGCGAGAGCCGCGCGACGAGCGCTGCCCCACGGATGCCGCGCCCGCGCCTCAGCGGATCGGCACCGCGCGCCCGCTCACGACGATGCCGCCCTGCTCGGGGATGTCGACGACGAGCCGCCCGGGGCGTCCGACGTGCCGGCCCTGCTCGATCACCACGCGTGCGGGCGGACGCACCGCGCCGATCCCCCGCAGGTAGCCGCCGACCGCGGCGGCGGCCGAACCGGTCGCAGGGTCCTCGGCGATGCGGCCGACCGGGAAGATGTTGCGCGCCTCGAAGTGCAGGGCGCCCTCCGCGGCATCCGACACCCGATGCAGCACGGCGATGGTGAGCGGCCAGCCCTGCGCGTCGATGAACGCGCGCATCGCGCCCGGGTCGAAGCGGAAGTCGTCGAACACGTGCGAGTCGGCGATGACGATGATCGGGTGCCAGGCGCCGGCGGACGCCAACCGGGGCGGGTACCGCTCGTCGAGGTTCGTGCGGTCGACGCCGATGAGCTCGAGCAGGGCGTCGAGCGCGAACTCGGGGAAGTGCGCGACCTCGGTGTCGACGCTCGTGAAGGCCGCGCGCAGGCCGTTGCCGTCGTCGCGGGTCTCGATCACGATCTCGCCGACCGGCGTGGCGAACCGGACGACGCCGGGGCCCTCCCGCTCGGCGATCGCGACCGCGGTCGCGATGGTCGCGTGCCCGCAGAACGGCACCTCGGAGATCGGCGAGAAGTAGCGCACCGTGCGCAGGTCGCCCTGGCGGCCCGTCACGAAGGCGGTCTCGGAGTAGTCGACCTCGGTCGCGATGGCCTGCATGGCCGCGTCGTCGAGCGTCGACGCGTCGAGCACGATGCCCGCCGGGTTGCCGCCCTCGGGATCGTCGGCGAACGCGGTGTACCGCAGGACCCTCGGCTCCGAGCTCATGACGCCTTCGTCGGGGAGTAGCGCGTGGCCGACCAGTCGTCGGCGACCGCGCTGACCTTCGTGTCGCGCCACCCGGCGCTGCGCAGCACGGCGCGCACGGCGTTGTCGCCGGGTGCGGTGCTCGCCCGGCCCTTGCCGTGCACGACCCACACGTGCGAGGCGATGCCGCACTCGCGGAACCACGCGGGCAGCGACTCGAGCTCCCCGTCGCTGTGCACGACGACCACCACCACGTCGGCCTCCCATGGGGGCACCCGCGTGGCACCGGCGAGGGCGTCGTCGAGCTCGTGCAGCGGCAGCGCACCCCGCACCGCGACCGTCTCGCCGTCGGACACCCCGAGCTTCTCGGCGAGCGACGGCGGCGGCGTGGTGAGCGCATTCGCCCACGTCGGCGCCGCCGCGCCCAGCTCGAACCGGTACATCCGCCCGTCGGCCTCGAACGACACCACGCCGTCGGCCGCCTCGACATGCGACCACGCCGAACGGGGCACGCGCTCCCGGCGCTCGCCCGAGATCTGCAATCCGGCGGCCTCGAGGTGCAGCGTCACGGATGCTGCGGTTCCGTGCTCGCCGATCCAGGTCGCCTTCGCCTGCCTCCCCATGTCAGAACCCCCCGGATCATGATCGCTGCGGACGCCGCTCGATGCAATGGGTCGGCGGTCGGATGTCGCGGGGTTTCCACACGTGATCGGGGGACACGGCGCGAACGCGCAGGCGAGGGCGCAGACGAGCGGATGCCGCGAGCCGATCTCCTCGTGGGAGATGGGCGCGCGGCACCCGCTGCGGGCGCAGGCCTGATCGGCGCTGCCGTCAGCCCTCCTGCTCGGCGCCGAAGCGCTGGCGGGCGTCGAGCGGGATGAGCGGCCGCTCGCCGCGCGCCCTGATCTGCTGCACGGCCCACGTGTTGCCGTCGGGATCGGCGAATCCGAAGAAGGTGCCGCCGTCGCGCTCGTCGAACACGGTGATCTCGCTGCACTCGACGCCGCGGGAGGTGAGCTCCTCGCGGGCGGCGGCCGCGTCGGCGACGACGAGCTGCAGCCCGCGCATCGAGCCCGGCGCCATCTCGCGCTGCGAGGGCAGGTCGCCGATCACGATCGAGCAGCCCGATCCGCGCGGGGTGAGCTGCACGACGTGCATGTGCTCGTTGCGGGTGTCGTGGTCGAGGTCGAACCCGACCTGGTCGCGGTAGAACGCGACGGACCGGTCGATGTCGGTCACGGGGAGGAGGACGACCTCGAGGGTCCAGTCCATGGTGTGCTCCGTTCTCGGTGTGGTCGGTCTGGTGCGGGCCGGCGCGAGGCGGTCGCGCCGGTGGGGAGCTCGTCAGGCGGCGAGGATCGCGTCGAGGCGCTCGAAGCCCTCGCGCAGGCCGATCTCCATGCCCGACTCGACCATGCCGTCGCGCGCCTCGACGCTCGGGTACGTCGACCAGCCGCGGAGCCGGGTGCGGCCGTCGCCCAGGTCTTCGAAGGTCATCGACTCGACGGCGACGACATCGGGGTACCCCTCGAACTCGAAGGTCTGCACCGCGAACTCGTTGTCGCGCACGGTGTGGAACGTGCCGTTGAAACGGTACTCCTCACCCTCGGGATTGCGGTGCACGTAGCGGTAGCCGCCCTGGGTCGTGAAGTCCCAGCGCTCGATGTCCATCTCGTAGCCGTTCGGCCCGAGCCACTGCTTCACCAGCTCGGGCTCGCGGTGGGCGCGGAAGACGGCCTCGACCGGGGCGTCGAACTCGCGGATGATCTCGATGAAGGGGAGCCCCTCGGGGGCGTTGATGGTGACGGGGTTCGTCATGGTTCCGTCGCTTCCTGTGCGGCCCCGGTGTTCGGGGCTTCGGTGTCGGATGCCGCGGCGTCCGTGCCGTGGCCGGCGAGCAGCGCGTCCAGGTTGCGGAACTGCTGCTCGTGGATCAGCCGGTAGCGGTCGATCCATGCGGTGAGCGCCTCGAGCTGTGCGGCATCCAGGTGCACGGGCCGGCGCTGCGCGTCGCGCGTGCGCGTCACGAGCCCTGCCTGCTCGAGCACCTGGATGTGCTTCGAGACCGCCTGCTTGGTGATCTCGAACGGCTCGGCCAGTTCGTTGACCGTCGCCGGGCCCCGGCTGAGCCGGGCGATGATGCGGCGGCGCACCGGGTCGGCGAGGGCCATGAAGGCCCGGTCGAGGCGGTCGTCGGCGCTCGGGTCGTAGATCATGGCCGCCTCCTTGTCAACTCGATGCTTGATCAACTGTTTGGTTGATCACAACGGTACGCCGATTCCGGATGGTCGTCAAGAGTTCGCCGGGACCCCCTCGCGTCGCCGCGGCATCCGGAGCAGAATCGGGCGGAGGACCGACGACGAACTGGAGGCCACGATGGTCACGCTCAACCCGTACCTGAACTTCCGCGACAACGCCCGCGAGGCGATGGAGTTCTATCACTCCGTCTTCGGCGGCGACCTGAACGTCTCGACGTTCGCCGACTTCCAGTCGGCGCAGGACCCGTCGGAGAACGACCTCGTGATGCACGCGCAGCTCGACGGACCGGGACTCACGCTCATGGGCGCCGACACTCCGAAGCACATGGACTACAACGGCATCTCGGGCTTCTCGGTGTCGCTCTCGGGCACGAACGACGAGGACGCGACGCTGCGCGGCTACTGGGACAAGCTCGCCGACGGCGGCACGGTCGTGCAGCCGCTCGAGGTCGCGCCCTGGGGCGACGCCTTCGGCATGCTCGTCGACCGCTTCGGCGTGAGCTGGCTCGTCAACATCGGCGGCGCGGCCGCCTGACGCTACGACGCGGCATCCGTCAGCCCTGGCGACGGATGCCGCGTCGTCGTGTCAGCCGGCGGGTACCGCCGCGCCGTGCAGCGCCTCGACCACGGGCGCGAGCTCGGGCTGGTCGGCCGCCTCGGCGAGCACGCGCTCGAGCGTCTCGTCGTGGATGGGCCTGGCCTTCTCGTACAGCGCGCGGCCGATCGGCGTGAGCTCGGTGTAGATGCCGCGCCGGTCGTCGGCGCAGAGGATGCGCGTGAGCAGCGCGCGGTCCTCGAGCCGGTTCACGAGGCGCGTGGTGGCGCTCGGGCTGAGCGCGGCGGCGCGCGCGAGCTGCTGCATGCGCATGTGCCAGCCGTCCTGCCGGTTCAGCGCGTCGAGCACGGTGTACTCGACGACCGAGAGGTCGACGGATGCCGCGAGCGCGCGCTCGAGCTCGGCCTCGATCATGCCGTGCAGGGCGGCGAGCGTGCGCCAGCCCTGTGCGCGCACCTCGACCGCGTCGTCGGCGATGCCCATGTGATGCTCCTCGGATCTCGGTCCTTGAAAGTAGTTGCTTGCGCTTTGTATTTGCGTGTGCAAGTATTGTGCCCGCGTTCGCAATAGAGCGCGTCTGCAACTATCTTACCGCTTCCCCAGGAGATCTTCCGCATGCCACTCGGACTCGTCGCCCTCGCCATCGGGGGCTTCGGCATCGGCCTCACCGAATTCGTCATCATGGGCCTGCTGCCCGAGGTGGCCGCCGACTTCGGCGTCACCGAGGCCGCGGCGGGCTGGCTCATCTCGGGTTACGCGCTCGCCGTCGTGGTGGGCGCGCTCGGGCTGACCGCCGCCACCACCCGGCTCCCCCGCAAGCCCGTGCTGATGGGCCTGCTCGTGCTGTTCATCGTCGGCAACGCGCTCTCGGCGCTGGCCCCGACGTACGAGCTCATGATGGCCGGCCGCGTCATCGCCGCTCTCTGCCACGGCGCGTTCTTCGGCATCGGCTCAGTCGTCGCGGCAGGTCTCGTCGCGCCCGACAAGGCCGCCGGCGCCATCGCGATCATGTTCACGGGCCTCACCGCCGCGAACGTGCTCGGCGTGCCGTTCGGCACGTTCCTCGGCCAGCAGTTCGGCTGGCGCTCGACGTTCTGGGTGATCGCCGCGATCGGCGTGCTCGCCCTGGTCGGCATCGCCACGCTCGTGCCCACGCTCCACCGCGACGGGCCGGCCCCGAGCCTGCGTCGCGAGCTCGGGGCGTTCCGCTCGGGACAGGTGTGGCTCTCGCTCCTCGTCACGGTGCTCGGCTTCGGCGGCATGTTCGGGGCGTTCACCTACATCGCGTACACGCTCACCGAGGTGA